>MVQP01000015.1 GCA_002067235.1 Syntrophorhabdus sp. PtaB.Bin047 | reverse complement strand
CCACGATTTCAACAATCTTCTCACTGCGCTTATCGGGTACGGAAATCTTCTCCAGGTCAAGATGGAGAAGGACAATCCCCTGCGCGTTTACGTGGACCATGTCCTTTCGTCAGCAAAGAGGGCCGCGAACCTGACGAACAGCCTCCTTGCCTTCAGCAGAAAGCAGGCGGTTAACCTTGAACCCAACGGTATCAACGAGATCATAACGGGGGTCCAGAAGCTTCTCGAAAGGCTCCTCAGCGAGGACATCGAGCTTTGCGTGCAAACCTCAGCGAGGGAGATCACCATAATGGCGGACCGCACGCAGATCGAACAGATCCTCATGAACCTCGCCACGAACGCCCGCGATGCCATGACAGACACCCGCGTCCTGACCATCTCCACAGCCCACGCGTCCATAGACAAGGCCTTTATCCACAAGCACGGCTATGGCAAAGCGGGGACCTACGCGCGTGTCACCGTGGCCGATACGGGCCACGGAATGGACGAGAACGTCAAGGAGCACATATTTGAGCCTTTCTTTACCACGAAAGAGGCGGGCAGGGGCACGGGACTCGGGCTCTCCACGGTGTACGGCATCGTGAAACAGCACGACGGGTATATCACGGTGGAAAGCGAGCCGGGAAAGGGGACGGCATTCCATCTCTACTTCCCGTCGGTACGGGTAAGAAGGGAGAAGGCGAGGCAGGTGGAGCCGAAAATGCCCTCGGGCACAGAGACGATCCTTGTGGCGGAGGATGACAGGGAAACCCTCCAGCTCATGAAGGAGATACTCAGGGAATATGGCTACACGGTGATAGGCGCCGCCGATGGGGACGAGGCGGTCCGGCATTTCGCTGAGCACAGGCACAGGATCGGGCTCGTCATCATGGACGTGATAATGCCGAAGAAGAACGGCATGGAGGTCTATTCCGAGATAAAAAAGCTCGACCCTTCCGTCAAGGTCCTTTTCGTAAGCGGCCACGCCCGGGACGTGGTGCTCGACAGGGGTGTCGTCGACAGCAAGAGCAACTTCCTCTCGAAACCGATAGCGCCTTCCCTGCTGCTCGAAAGGCTGAGGACCCTTCTTGACGCGGAAGTGCCCGGCCCTCCCTAGTATTCGTCAAAGATCCTCCGGCCCTCGGCCGGGTTCGATGTCTGTGTTCTTTTCTACTTTGCCATTCTCTCGAGGTTGTGCAGGAATTCGCTCACGAACCTGTCCGCCCAGCTTTCCTTGAGGAGCGGAGAGGTGTAGGAGAAGGTGAGGGTAAGGACCTCTCCCACCGTGGCGGCGGAGATGACCATCATGTGCTCCGCTGCCTGTCGGCCGCTGACAAGACCCATGTTCTCGATCACGAAAGGACCCTTCTGACCCGGTCCGACGCGTCCGCCTTCACGGAGGAGGCAGGAAAGTGGAAAGTGCCGGGCCGTACGCAACTCTTCGATCTTCCCCGCCGGGTCTCCGTATACGCCGGCAGAGAGGTCCGTTGCCCCGGATAGTGCAAAGGCCAGTCGGTCGCTGTAATCCCGTGCCATCTGCCATGCGTCGCGGCCTCCGACGTCTTCGTACCGGATGCTCACGGGTGTTTCCATGCACCAGAGCTCTTCGTCGCCGATTGCCATTCCGGCCAATCCCCTGACGTTGACCGGGGTGTCCACGCAGAGACGAACGTCATCCCCGAAGTGCCTGTGCATGACCGAAAGGGCGCTTGCGGCGAGGGCAGCATGGACCCTCGTCCCGGTGCGGCGGCACTTCTCCTCCAGAGCGGCGGTTTCGGCTGCCTGCAGGGTATGGACGCGAAAACGGGTGTGCCGCCTGCCCGGCGGCTGGAATTCGTGGAAGGGCAGCGTACCGCCCCTGTTGTCGCCGGGGGGTGTCCCTGCCGCCTGAAGGGTTTCCCCGCCCCCGCGCTCTGCTGATGCCAGGAACTCCTCGAGGGACGCGCGAAGGGGCAGGGGGTCCATACGCGGGGTCTCGCCGGCAAGGATCCTCGTGCAGCAGAGAAGCAGCTCCTCGGCCAGGTGGACCGCGGAGGTCCCGTCACTTATCGAATGGTGCAGTGACAAAAGGAGGTAGTGTCGCTCGAGGTCCGTCCTGTCCGTTATGAGGAGAACCCTCCACAGGTGCTTTGAAGCATCGAAAAGGGTGTCCACCTCGCGTTCCACGACAGTGTGGAGATCGGTCCTGCCCAGCTCAAAGAAGGAATGGATGGGGATGTCGTTGAAAGGTACATTGAAGAGAAAGGAGAATCCACCTTCCGCGGAGACGATGCGTGCCTTGAGCGACGGGTGACGCGCCCAGACGTGATGGCAGGCATGCTTCACGAGCTGGATATCCAGAGGCCCTGCTATCCTTGCCGACACGCACAGCACGGCAGGCCCTCCGAACAGCTCCTCGTGGGCGCGATGAAAGAAGGCCTCCCATCCGCCGAGCGGCCTTGCCGGGTTGTCCGCCGGAGAGCCTTTCACCTTCTGCGGCCCCGCGGTCCCTTTCGGCTGTTTCATCATGCTTCATCCATTGTGCTCTGAAAGACGCCATTATTGCAACCCCTTTCGGTAAAATTCGCCGGGGAGGAGCCTCAAAAAAGACCGGGGCACCCTGATCGGCACCCCGGTCCGCTGTGGCTTGTATGCGGTGGTGCTATTCGTTAGCGGCCCGTGCCTCCGAAGACGTTTCTGCCATCGGTACTGTCGCAACGGATAGCTCCTCGGAGGACAGCATCTTCTCGGCATCGAGGATGATGATGAAGCTGTCATCCCTCTTACCCATCCCCCTGATGAATTCGGTCTTCAGATGGCTTCCCACGCGAGGCGCCGGTTCTATGAGGTCGGGATCGAGTTCGAAGACCTCTTCCACGGAATCAACGAGAGCTCCGATGACGGTCTTCTCCTCTTCGAAGGAAACCTCGATGACGATTATGCAGGTGTCGACAGTCTTCTCTGTCTCCTTCAGCCCGAACTTCAGTCTCATGTCGAGCACGGGCACAACGCTTCCCCGAAGGTTGATGACCCCCTTCATGAAATCCGGTGTTCCCGGCACTCTGGCGACGGACGTGAACTCCAGTATCTCCCTGATATGGCACACGTCCATTCCGAATATCTCGCCTCCCAGGTGGAACGTGAGATATTGCCTTGTTTCTGTTATTGCTGAAACGCTCATGGTCTCTCCTTACGTGTCAAGATCGGTACCGGTACGCGGGCCGTCCGGGTTTGCCGCAAGGACGCAGCCGGATGGCCCCCGTCCGTCCGTCTCATGATCTCTCGAATTCGCTGTCGGCCTTCTCGTTGCCGTCGCCCGCCACCAGGTCGAGGTGGATGCCCGGGACGGGTGCGGGTTTTACCGCCTTCTTCGGGGTGGCTGCCAGGGCCGGCGCCACGGTGTTGTGCGACCCTCGCGGCGTGCTCTTGCCCGTTCCGTCGATCCTGAAGAAAGCGATGGCGTCCATCAGCAGTTCCGCCTGGCTTGACAGTTCCTCCGACGTGGAGGCCATCTCCTCGGTAGCCGAGGCGTTGCGCTGGATTACCTGGTCGAGCTGCTGGATAGCCTTGTTGATCTGCTCCGACCCCGTGTTCTGCTCGTTGCTGGCCGCGCTGATCTCCTGGACGAGTTCCGCCGTCCTCTGGATGTCGGGGACGATCTTCGTGAGAAGCTCTCCCGCCTTCTCCGCGACCTCCACGCTGGAAGAGGAGAGCTTGCTGATCTCTCCCGCGGCGAGCTGGCTTCTCTCCGCCAGCTTTCTCACCTCCGTGGCCACCACCGCGAAACCTTTTCCGTGTTCCCCGGCCCGCGCTGCCTCGATGGCGGCATTGAGAGCAAGGAGGTTCGTCTGCCGTGCAATCTCCTCGATGATGGATATCTTTGTGGCTATCTCCTTCATGGCGGATACCGTTTCCGCCACGGCCTGCCCGCCGTCTCTGGCGTCGTCGGCCGCCTTGAGGGCGATCTTTTCCGTCTGGTGGGCGTTGTCGGCATTCTGTTTTATGTTGGAGGACATCTCTTCCATGGACGAGGAGACCTCTTCCGCGGAGGCCGCCTGCTCGGTGGCCCCTTCCGAGATCTGTTGCGATCCGGAGCTCATCTGCCGGCTGCCGGAAGTGACGTTCCCCGCCGCGGTGTTCACGTTGGCCACCACATCGCGGAGTCTCTCCACCATGTTGCGCATCGCCGTGAGCAACTGTCCCATCTCATCGCCGGTCTTCACCTCCACCGTCATCGTGAGGTCGCCCTCGGCGAGGCGATTGGAGACGGAAAGCGCCTGGGAGACGGGTGTCGTTATGCTTCTCGTGATGAAAAAGGCGATTAGCACGGAGAAGATGAGGGCGAAGACCCCTATGCCGACAAGGACATTCCTCGTGTTCTCCTTCGTCCGCACGCTCTGGTTGTAAAGCTCGTTCATCTGTTCCGTCTGGTACTTCACCATTTCGACCAGGGCCGCCTGTCCTTTCTCCGTCGCTGGTCGTGCCTTCTCCGCGTTGAGCTGCGCCGCTTCCTTGAATTTGCCCGTGTTGAGAAGCTCCACTATCTTGACATTGGCCTCTTTCCCCTGGTCGACGCAGCTCTGGAACTTCTGGAGTATCTCCTTTCCTTTCTCAGACCTGTCGATCTTCTGCAGCTCGTCAAGCGCTCCCTTATATGCTGTCCTGGCGGCCGTTATCTTTGCCTTTGCCTTCTCGTGTATCTTCTTGTCGTCAAGGGACGTCATGGTGAGGATGCCCTCCGTGAGGTCCGACAGGGCCGTATTGGCAGTCCTGGCCAGCTCCACCTTGTGGTTTCCCTCCTTCACGATGCGGTCCATGTTGTCTCCCATGGACTTCAGGCCCATGACCCCGAGAACGGCCATGATGACCAGCAAGAGCGTGACAATACCGAACCCGGTTGCAAGACGAGATCCTATCCTCATGTTACCCAGTTTCATCGCTTCTTCCTCCTTATCAGTATGTACGGGTCCGCATGACCGCGACGTGGGGTTCTGACATTGGTGTGCGGGCTGCGTCAGTGCCGTGCGAGACGTTATCGAGGGAGGTGCTTCGAGTTCCCTTCGTCGTCTTCCAAAGTCATTTTCGTTTCTGGCTGGCAATGCTTAAGGAGAGAGGGTATGAAAATATTACGAGTGGAATATAAGGTATTGCCTCATATCAGGACAGAGACGAGAGGTAGGATACGAGGTTGATCTTCTCCCTGTTGAGGCCGAGTTTCTTGCGGATGTTGTTCCTGTGGAAACTGACCGCCCCGGGGGATACGCCAAGGAGTTCCCCGATCTCCTTCGTGGTCTTGCCTGTCTTGATGAGGTTTGCAACCTGGATCTCGGCAGGTGTAAGGCTGGAGTACCTGAGGCCCATCTTCCTGGGAAACGCGGAGGCGATATCCTTGAGCCCCGACTCGATCATCGCCACGTACGCCATGTGGCTCGCGTCGAGCCTGCATTTCTTCAGTTTGTGCACAAAGGGCATGACCAGGGCCTCGATGTTCGACAGCATCCGTTCCTCGAGGTCGCGCTGGCTCTGCTCTCTCTGTTGCAGCAGCACCTTGAGGGTGGTATTCAGCTCGCCGAGGTCCCTTGACCTCGCCTCCAGGTCAAGCCGGCTCTTCACGAGGGCTTCCTCGGCCCTTTGTTTTTCCGTCAGGGCGGTCCGCAGTCTCTCTTCCGACTCCCTGAGCATCGACTCGGTGTCTGTGCAGCCGGTGATGTCCCGTATGGATTCGATGGCGCCGAGGAGCCTGCCGTCAACGTCGAAGAGAGACACCGCAACCGCCCTGAGGTGTTTGCGTATGCTGCTGGCCATGACATCGGCGAAGACGGCGTTGCCCTTCTTCGTGACGCTGTCGTACAGGCCGGGCATCGTCCCGGCACCCTCTACCGCCACGTCGATGAGAAGAGGCCTTTGCCTGCCGTAGAACGGTATCGCGCAAGCCTGGCAGCCCTGGCCGAGCATGTCCGACCTCTTTGCCCCTGTCATATCCTCGATCGCCCTGTTCCACGCGACGACCCTGCGGGTGCTGTCGACGATAAAGGTGGCATCGGGCAGGAACTCGATGAGTTCGGCGAGAAGATCCGTGTCCACGTATCGATACCCCTGTTATTGGTATGTTGGTATGTACCATAAGAGGAATGAAAAGGGAAGAACCCGCCAGGTCCGTCCCTGTCGACGTGAACGGATCCTGGATGGAAAAAAGGACATCAATTCAGTATGTTGCAGGCCATTACGGAAAATTGTAGACAATTCATCTATATCTTCCTTAGATAATACTGGTGTTGTCTTTCCGCCTGGGGGTCGTCCCCGGGGCCGCCCTCGAGGAGTTGAAATCAGGTTCTTCACGGGACGGAAAGGTTTTGCATTCACCGGGGAAACGATGGAGAATATAGCGGGTTCCGATACGATGGTCATACCTGTCTTTCTTCCCCATGTCGGTTGTACCGTGCGCTGTGTCTATTGCCACCAGGGATACATCACCGGTATCGATGAAAAGCGTCTTAAGGAGAGGATCGACAGGGCCCTCGGCGGCAGGGCCGAACCCTGCGAGGTGGGACTCTTCGGGGGCAACATCTTCGGGGTGGAGCCCGCCGATCTGGAGAGACTCTTTTCCTTCTTCGCGTCCTACCGCGGTATCGTTCAGGGTTTTCGCCTTTCCACGAAACCCGTCCCGCTCCGGGACGAAACGATCGATGTGCTCAAGCGCAATGATGTGCGCCTCATTGAGCTTGGCATTCCCACCTTCAACGATGCCATACTTGCCGCCCTCAACAGGGCCCACACGGCCGGGGATCTTTTTCAGGCCTTTGACAGGCTCCTCAGGGAGGGTTTCAGGCTTGCCCTTCAGTTCATGGTGGGTCTGCCCGGCGAGACGACGGGGGACATCGAAAGGACGGTGGAGAACATGGCGAGGCTAAGACCGGAGTACATCCGGATCTATCCTCTCGTGGTCCTCAGGAACACGCCCCTGTACGGGCTTTACGAGACGGGGGACTTCACGCCGATCCCTTTCGACGAAGCCCTCGAGAGGGCGGCCCTCATCTATCGCAGGGCCCGTCAGGAGGGTATAGGCGTGGTCAACGTGGGGCTCACGGACAACGAGATGGTAAGGGAGATGGTTGCCGGGGGATTCTACCATCCTGCTTTCGGCAGTCTCGTGCAGTCACGGGTATTCCGCGACGCCCTGGGATCCGTTCTCAGGAAGATCGAGGACCCGAAGGAGGTCACCGTCGTCCTTCACAGGAACGATATCCCTCTCCTCGTAGGTTACAGGAGAGGTAACCTGAAGTATTTCGCGTCGCTGGGTGTTGCCCTTCGCTGGGATCCGTCGGGTGCCGAAAGGGGTAGTTTCGAGGTCCTAAGTGGAAACCAGAGGATGAGGGGGAGAATGATAGAGAGAGGAGAATAACCAATAACCAAATTCCAATGACCAGAAGAACAAGCAATAACCAATGACGATACAGGCAGTCTCCTTTGCCCTTCTGTTTGGTCGATTGGCTATTGGTCATTATCTTTTTCGTTGGTCATTGTGATTTGGTGATTGGTTATTTCTTTTTCAGAACCACGTTCTGATGAATTTGAAGAGGTAGTCGATCTTGAATATCCTCGAGGGCTCGAGAGATAGTGCCTTCCGGTAGTACTCACGTGCCAGCTTGAGGTCTCCCGAACGGTAGAACCGCCGAAACAGCTCGACGCAGCGGTTGGCGGCGAAGGGTTTTCTTATGTGCTCGAGCTTCCCCCCGAAATAAGGGTCGTCGAAGATTGCCTCGACGAGGCCCGTACCCTGCCTCTTGAGGTTCTCAATGTTGTGCCGCAGGCTGTCGGGATGGCTGTAGGCGGCAGCTGTGGGCCGCGAGAGAAAGCATCCCTTCCTTTCGAAGAAAATCTTCGCGAAGAAGAGGAGGTCCTCTCCATTGTCGAGGTCGGTGGCGAACTCGAACTTCCTGGCGTGGTCCGCCCTCATCAGCACGGCGCATGTCGCGTGGGGTATCCGCTTGAGAAGGAGGGCCTCGGTGAAGCCCGTGGAGACCATGTCCTTGAGCGCTTCGTCAGGGTGGAAGGAGGTCCTGCCGGCGTCGTCCATGGAAAAGGTTGTCGAGGTCACGAAATCGATGTCCCCATCCTGAAGCATAAGGGCGAGACGGACCTCGATCGAGTCCCCGGTGAGACGGTCGTCGGCATCGAGAAGGACGACGAAGTCTCCCTTCGCCTCTTTCAGTCCCCTGTTGCGCGCCGCGGAGACGCCCTGGTTCTCCTGATGGTGGTACAGGACCCGGGGGTCGCCGATGCTCTTCACCATCTCTGCCGTGCCGTCCGTCGACCCGTCGTCGATGACGATGACCTCAAGGTTGTCCCAGGATTGTCTCAGGCAGGACTCGATGGCCCCGTACAGGTATCTCCCGTAATTATAGGTGGGTATTATTATGGATACGAGGGGGTTCTCCTTTACCACCGCTCACCGCCTTCTCTTTTGTTCCAGGGCCTTGAGGAGCACCGCCTCCATCTCGTCGGCGTTGCGTTCCATGGTAAAGGACTCCATCTTTTTCCGGGCGTTCCTCCCCATGGTCTCCTGCCGTGCCGGGTCGGTAAGGGCACAGATGGCCGCGCTTAAGGCCTCTATATTCTCCGGCTCGTCGATGACGTAGCCCTCATCGGGAGAGACGAAGGCTGAGGCCCCGTTCCAGCGGGTGGTGATGACGGGCAGGCCCGATGCCATGCCCTCCATCGTGGTCAGCGAGCAGGCGTCGTAATAGGTGGGGTGGGCAAGCACGTGGGCCTCGCGGTAGACCTCTTCCGGAGCGGAGCGCTCTCCCGTGAAGGTCACGCGGTCCGCGATGCCTGCCGCGTCGATGAGACCCCGGTATTTCTCCCTCTTCCCCCGGCCCATGACGGTGAGCCGCACGTCCCTTCCCTGCCGCACCGCACGTCCCGTTGCCGCGATAAGGGGGGCGAGCCCCTTGAGCCTGAAATTCCCCGCGCAGAAGAGGACCGTCGTGGGGCCTGCCGGCCGCTGCCCCGCCGGCCTGAAGCGGTCCGTGTCGACACCGTTGTAGACGACGTCGAAGGCGTCCCTGTCGATGCCGTAGTACGCCGACATGTGGTCCCGGACCATGTCGGATATGGCCACTATCCTCATGAACCAGCGCCTTTTCACGGAGTATCCCTCTATCCATCGCTGGATGGCCTGATTGATGCTGCTCCTTAAGAGGAACGCCTTCATCCCGCCGCCTCCCCCCGGCCCGTAGCTCGCGATCTCCCTGGCCATCCAGATGCTCTGCACCCCGCCGTGGCTCTGGTAGACGTCGAGGTCGAGGATGTTGCCGTAGCCCAGCATGACGTCGGGACGGATCCTGCCGAGGGCCTGCCTGTGAGTCAGCGCGAAGGACAGGTTCCGGCGCCACCGGGGGAAGGAATTCGTGCGAAGGCGTACGAGCCTCACGCCTTCCGTCTCGACGCCTCGGGCGCAGAAGACGCAGACCTCGTGACCTTTGCCGGCAAGCCTCCGGGCGAGATCGAAGGTATAGCGCTCGGCGCCTCCTTTCTTGGGATCGAAGTTGTATATCGCGAGGCCGATCTTCATCTCTTGTCACTCCGCATGGATGAGGGGCCGGAAGAGGGAGGTCACGCGCGCCTGCCCATGGCGAGAAGGGAATCGTAGAAGCTCTTCATGGCCTTTGCCTGGAGGCCGAAGCTCCACTCTCTGTCGGCGCGGTTCCGGGCGTTCTCTCCGAAGGAGCGCCGTCTGGCGGCGTCGCTGACGAGAAGCTCCATCTTTCCCGCGAGGTCCGCCGCGTCCCAGGTGGTGACGTACCCGGTCCTGCCGTCCTCAACGAGATCGGGGAGCATCCCCCTGTCGGACACGATGGCCGGCCGTCCCATGCTGAGCACCTCCCGGAGCGCCCGGCCGCTGCCGTCACTCCCGGCGCGCATCATGATGTAAAGGTCGAAGGTGTATATCATCGAGAAATAGTCGTCGATGCGGTACCCGGCGATCACGACGTCCTTCTCGATGCCAAGTTCCTTGAGCGGTTTCATGACGCTCGTCTCTATCTGGGAGCTGCGGCCCACGATGACGAGCTTGACCCTGTTCACGCGGGACCGAAGCATGGCGAAGGCCCTGAGGATGATATCATAGCCGCGGTCGGGCTTGAGCCTGCCGATAACGCCGATGACGCATTCATCGGGTGCAATGCCGAGTTCGGCGCGCAGGTCCTTTACCGGCCCGTCGTAAGGCTTGATGCCGGGCGGGATGACGCGAAGGCGCTCTTCGGGAAAGGCGAAGCTCTCCCTGTCGCGCGCGGCGAGCCTTTCACTGTAAGTCACGAGGCCATCCGTTCTCGCCATGGCCCAGGACATGAAGACGTTCGCGGGGAGTCCATCCCGCTTGTGGTCCGTCCTGACGACGAGGGGCCGCGCCCTGGAGAACGAGAGTGCCGTGACGGCGGTGAAGTAATCGTGGGAAAGGTGGGTGTGGACGATGTCGAACTTCTCCTGCTCCGTGTAGGGGTTGAAGGAGGTGAGGTCATGCCACCAGTCGCGGGCAGAGAAATACCTGTTGAGCCTCAAACCCTCGTAGCAGCGAAGCCCCCTTTTGCCGGCCTGACTGTCGACGGTCCTTTCGCGAAAATCGGCGGGCGATTTCCTGCAGGCGAGGACGACATCCACGCCCTCGTTCCCGAGGTTCTCACAGAGAGAGAGCACCGGTTCGGCGGGCCCCGTCCATTTCCAGTCGCTGAAGAGGTGAAGTACCTTCATCTTCCGTAGAATTCACCTATCGTCCGACATATGAAAGCGATCTCCTCTTCCCGAAGTGACGGGTGGACGGGCAGGGAGATGATCCGCCGCGACGCCTTCTCGGCCTTCGGAAAGGAGCCCTCACCGTACCCGAGATGGCTGTAGACCTTCTGGAGGTGGATGGGTGTCGGGTAGTGGACGAGGGTGGTGATCCCCCGTTCACTGAGGTGCGCCCTCAAAGCCTCCCGGTTTTCGGCGGCAATGACATACAGGTGGTAAACGTGGAAGGCGTCGGGTATGGCGACGGGCCGGGAGACGGGCAGGCCCTCGAGGCCCCTGTCGTAGAGAGACGCGTTGCGCCTGCGTCTTTCGTTCCATTCATCGAGGTGGGGAAGCTTGACGGAAAGCAGCGCGGCCTGTAGTTCATCGAGGCGGGAGACAAAACCCTCAATGTCGTGGACATGCCTGTCCGACTGCCCGTGGGCGCGGAGCATGAGCATCTTCCTGAAGATGTCCTCGCTGTCGGTGACGACGATCCCGCCGTCGCCGTAACATCCGAGGTTCTTCGTGGGATAGAAGCTGAAGGCGGCCACGTCGCTCAGCGTCCCCGCGTTTCGGTCCCTGTACCGGGAGCCATGAGCCTGGCAGGCATCTTCCATGATCCTGACGCCGTGCCGCGCGCAGATGTCCCGGATCTCGTCCATCCGGCAGGGTTGCCCGTAGAGGTGGACGGGTACGCAGAGCTTTATGTCCTTCTCTTTCCCGAGGAGCTCTTCGAGCGCGGCAGGGTCCATGTTGTAGGAGTCTTCCTCGATGTCGCAGAAGCGGGGAACGAGACCGCCCTCGGAGAGGGCCATCGCCGTAGCGATGTACGTATTGGGAGTGGTGACGAACTTGTCCCCCGCCGTCAGGCCGAGGGCGAGCCCGCCTATCTTGATCGCGTCGGTGCCGCTCGCGACACCGACGGCATACCTCGTTCCCACGTATGCGGCGAAGGCCTCTTCAAAGACCTTCACCTCCCTGCCGAGGATGTACTCCCCGGAGGAGAGCACCTTCTCGAATGTTCTCACGAGGTCCGCCTTGATCGCGGCATGGTCCTTCTCTATGTCGAATATTCTCACGTTCACTGAACTGCACCGTCCTTTTCAGTCGTGGTATCCCCGGGGGGTTACCAGTATTCCTTCCTGTGCTTCCGGTAAAAATCGATGGTCCGGGCTATCCCGTCATCGAGGGATGTTGCCGGCCGCCAGCCCGTCGTCCCGGTGATGCGCGTTATATCGGCATAATAGTCGCCGGGTTCCACTTCCTTGCGTTCCTGGGTGAACTCGGTGAACTTTGTTCTGCCCGTCCCGGCGATGGCAACGATCTTCTCGGCAAGGTCGAAGAAGCTGACGGGGACGCCCGTGCCTACATTGAAGACCTTCCCGTAGGCCTCATCCGCTGCCGCCACCTTGAGCATGGAGTCCACGAGGTCTTCGACGTAGAGAAAATCCCGGAGTATCCGGCCGTCACCGAAGACGGGTATCTCCTCGTCGTCTAGGGCCTTGCGGATGAACCAGTTGAAGACCCCGTACTCGTCGTGGGCCATCTGGTGGCGCGGCCCGTAGGTGTTGGTGATGCGAAGGCACGCGCCCTTTATCCTGTAGACGTCGTCGTAGACGAGGACCATCTTCTCCGCCGTCAGGTTCGTCACGGCGTATATGCCCTTGGGGTTTGTCGGGTGGTCTTCGTCCACGGGCAGCTTGACGCTCGACCCGTACTCGCCCCGTGTACCCGCGAAGATGACCCTGGCGTCCCTGTTGTGGTGGCGCAGGGCCTCGAGGAGGACGAGGGTTCCCACGCAGTTTATCTCCAGGTCCTGCAGGGGGTTCTTCATGCTGTCCACGTGGTTGACCTGCCCCGCCAGGTGGAAGATATAGTCCTTCCCCTTGACGAGATGGTTCATGGAGAGCTGATTGCGCACATCGGAGACGTTGACCGTGACCCTGTCGGCTATGTCGCGTATGTTGAAGAGATTGCCGCCCTGGCGGGGAAGCATGTTATCGACGATCGTGACCCGGGCGCCGAGCTTCACGAGCTCTATGCAGAGGTTGCTTCCGATGAAGCCGAGCCCTCCGGTGACAAGGACCTCTTTGTTATCGAACACCTTTCCTCCCTCCCTCATCCCTCTCCATTTCCCACAACCGGGCGTGCTTCATGAAGACGTAGTACATGGTCGATGCCATGATGATGATGCCGGGTATGCCGTCGAGGAAACCCATCTTGAAGATGTAGTCCCTGAAGAAGCGCCAGATGGGGCGGAGCAGCATGTTTGCCAGGTGGAAGCTGCGCCCCGCTGCGAAAAGGTCCCGGGCGTAGGCCTCGGAATAGCGGTCGATGGTACGGAGCTGATAGGCCGAGTCCGCGTACGGCGTGTGCAGGTAGTGGTTCTTCATGTGTCCCACCTTTCCTTCCACGTGGACCTTCGCATGTATGCCGCCCTCCCAACCGCCCCGGTCCTTCCTGTAAAGGCGTATCTCCCGGTCGGGGTACCAGCCCCCATGTTTTATCTCCCGCCCCAGGTAGATGTTTCGCCGGTCCGCGATGTAGCCGTCGCTCGGCGAACCCGAGGTGAGTATGTCCTCCACCTCTTTCTTGAAGCTGTCCGTGAGCCACTCGTCGGCATCGATGAAGAGGACCCAGCTGTTCCTGCAGTGGTCCTGGGCATATTGATATTTTTCCGGTTGGCTCGTGGTATCGAACTGCAGGACCTGCTCCGTGTATTTCGAGGCGATCTCTGCCGTGCCGTCGGGACTGTGCGAGTCGACGACGATGACCTCATCCGCCCATCCGGCAACGCTATCGAGCGCGCGCGCGATGGTGGTGCTGTTGTTGAAGGTGATCATGTACACCGACAGCGGCGGTCTCGTCTCGCGTTCTCTTTCCATTCCCATGTGGTCCGATTGTGTAACAATACACTAAAAAGTGTTTGAAATCAAATGAGAAGAAGGGGGGAGGGGGCAGATAGGACCAATAGGAAAGATAGGTCCTATCCTTCCTATTGGTCCTATTCGTTTCTATCAGGACCCTTCCCGCTATTTTTCTCTCAGGTTCTTTATCGTCTTTATGATGTCGCGCGTCGAATGGTCCTTGGGGTCGCCGACTATGGCGACCTTTCCCCCGTAGGACATGACGATGGCGCGCTCGGGGACGTTTTCCTCGGTGTAGTCCGTTCCCTTGGCGTGTATGTGTGGTTTGAGGGTGTCGAGGAGGTTCTCCACGGTGGGGTCGCGGAAGAGGATAACGTAGTCGACGCAGTCGATGGCCGATATGATTTCCGCCCGCTCGGCCGCCGGCGTGACGACCTCCTTGCGCTTGCCGAGACTGGTGACTGAGGCGTCGTCATTGACGGCGACAACGAGGACGTCCCCCAGTTCCTTCGCCCCCTTAAGGTACCGAACATGCCCCACATGAACGATATCGAAGCACCCGTTCCCGAACACGACCCTCTTCCCCGCCGCCTTCTCCCTCTCGATGATGCTCTTAAGCTCATCCAGACTATTGACTATCTTCCCCATGGAACGTATGACCTCCTTGAGAGCGCCGGTAATGGGTGATAGGAGAAACCCTGACGTTGCCCCTGTTTTTCCCATTGCCTATCACCCATGACCCATCACCCGGTAGCGCGCAAGCGCTACAGCACTCCCCCGTTCTCTATCGACCTTTTCAGCTCCTCGGCGGTCACCGTCGCCGTCCCCCGCTTCATGACGACGATCCCCGCGGCGTAGTTCGCTATCCGGGAGGCGTCGAGGAAGCCAGCCCCGCTTGCCAGGGAGAGGGCCACCGCCGCGCAGACCGTATCCCCCGCGCCGGTAACGTCCGTCACATCATCCTTGCCGGAAATGGGGATGTGATGGACCTTCCCGTCCTTGAGAAAGAGCGTCATGCCCCTGTTGCCGCGGGTGACGAGGAGGGCTGAAAGACGCATGCCGGAGAGGATATTTCCTCCCGCGTCCTCTATCGGGTCGTTCTCCGTAAGGCCCGCGAGGGCATATGCCTCGGACTCGTTGGGGGTTATCATGGTGAACCCCGAGTATTTCTTCAGACCGTAGCGTGAATCGCCGACGACGATCTTGTCGTTGGCGAGGATCTTCATGTATTCGATTACCTTGCCGCTGACGGCGCCATGCCCGTAGTCGGAAACGATTACCGCGTCCACGTGGGGGCAGATCGCTGCGATCTTTTCCATGAGGAGGCCCTTCTCCTTCGCGGTGCGCCTGCCGCCGTCATCCCTGTCTATGCGGATGACCTGCTGTTTCGAGACGTGGGTGTCCCCGGCGAGGATCCGCGTCTTTGTCACCGTGTTGCCGCTCACACGGATGATACCCGCCGTGTCGATGTTCTTCCTCGTGGAAAAGAATTCCATAAGCTTGCCGCCCATGGAATCGCTCCCCACGAAGCCGACGGGATAGACCATCGCACCGAGCGCGGCAAGGTTGTTGATGGTGTTGCCGGCGCTGCCGGGATAGATCTTTGACTCCTCGTACTTGACCACGACCACGGGGGCCTCCCTGGAGAGGCGGTAGGGCTTCCCCAGGATGAACACGTCCGCTATGATGTCGCCCACGACACATATCTTTTTACCGCGAAAACGGTCGAGAAAGCGAATAAGCCCCGCTCCGTCCCGTTCTTTCGCCTTCCTCTCCGGTTTCCTCAGCTTGTCCTCAGACTCTCTTTTCAAGGATGTCCCCCACTATTTCAACGATCTCCCCCGGCTCTATTCCCGTCATGCAGTCATGGCTTCCGTCACACTTCTTCTTGTTGCAGGGGCGGCAGGCCATGTCCTTCGAGACGATGCGCGTATGCCCTCCCGGGTAGGCGGTGTAGCGTTCGTCCATCGGCCCGGCAAGGACGACGGTCGGCACGGACAGTGCAGCGGAGATGTGGCGCGGGCCGGTATCGTTGCTGACGACGAAGGCGGCCCGCGACAGGCATACCTTCATGTCCCGTATGTTCATCGACCTGATCCCGGCGCGTTCCCCGGCGCGTATCCCTTCATGGACCCTGCGGGCGAGGTCGTCCTCATTCCTGCCGGGAAGCATGTAGACGTTCATGTCATATCTCTTGATGATCTCGTCGGCGAGCTCGGAAAAGTGCTTTGCGGGCCAGCATTTCGACGGACCGTACTGGGCGCCCACTATCATGACGCCGTAAGGCCTCGTCATGTCGGAGAACTCCTCGTCGAATTTCTTCTCCTCGTCGGCCGACACGGCAAGGACAGGCGCTTCGATCGTCCGGGGCACTCCGAGCGTGTCCGCGATCCTGAGGTAATGTTCGACGGTTGATTGAAGCTCCTTTGCCTCGGGAACCTTCACGTTCAGCATGAAGCCCCGCCTGTTCCGGGCATATCCTATGACGTCCCGCACCCTCAGGTTGAAGAAAAAGAGGGCCGACCTGAAAGAATGGGGCAGGGCGATGGCCCGGGCGAAGCCCACCTTGTTCAGCCTGTTCGTGGTCTCGAAGAAGAGGCCGAGGCCCTTCCCGCGGATGGGAACGAAACGGTCGAAGAGGCCGAGACCGTTGTAGAGGTGGATGGCGCTCTCCTTCCCCATGGCCCATATTTCGTCCTGCGCGTGTTGCCGGAGGGCGTGGAGGAAGGGTATGGCCATCACCATGTCGCCCAGCCAGTTAGGCAGATATACTATCGTCTTTCCAGTCACTTCGCACGCCCATGAAAGGATTGTATCTCACAGTATAATGGAGTCCGCCCGATTTTTCCATTTCCCGGTTAAGCTGCTCCACCCTGTCGAGGATACCTTCCTTCTTTTCGCGCCAGGTCTTCTCGTCCATGTTCTCGATCTCTTCTGCGAGGCGCCGGAAGCCCTCGGTGTGCTCCAGGCCCGAACGCGCGTTCACGAAGGCGCAGAGCACACTCTTGACCTTGTCGCAGTAGAGATCCACGTCGGGGCCCAGCCTCATGCAGGTCTCGTCGGTGAAGTTGTCGAGCCTCCCCATCTCTTTGAGGTCGACCTGTCCCGAGGACAGGGCGATGTTGTACGCCTTTGTTCCCACGAAGGGAAAGAAGAGGGACCAGCGGAAGCGCCCCGGCTTGATGGCGGCGATCAGATCGACTGTTTCCCTGATGTCCCCGATCGTCTCGTGGGGAAGACCGAGCATCACGAAGGCCGATGTGTGAAGCCCGTGCTTGTGGGCGACAGCGAAGGCGTCCTCGATGTGTTTGTTCGTCATGTAGCGGCTTAAGACCCTCCGGCGTATCCTGTCGCTGCCGCTTTCGAGGCCGAACTTGACGATGCGGCACCCCGCGCCCTTGAGGAGCCTGGCCGTCTCGTCGTCAAAGATGCGGGCATGGGCGTTGCAGACGAAACCTGTGTCCGTGACCGACCTGTACCGCTCGGTGAACTCCCTGAGCCAGGCCTTGTCGAAGGTGAAGATGTCGTCGTCGAAGATGAACATCTTTATCCCGGAATAGCGGCCGAGGAGATACTCGATCTCGGAGATCATCTGGTCTACGGTGTGCCTCCTGATGTAACCCCGCGGGAGATGGCCGCTTTCCTTGTAGACGTCGATGATCTTGTGATTGAGACAATAGGTGCACCGGAAGGGGCAGCCCCGTGATGCGGTGAGCCCCACCCACCCGTCCTTCGCGTCGATCAGCCTCTGGAAGTCGAAGATCTCGTAATCCTTGAAGGGCAGGCTGGCTATGTCCTTGTAGGCCCGAAGGGGTTCGATGACGGGCCTGCCTCCCTCCTTCCAGCCGATGTTCGCAATGCCCCGGGGGTTGCCCTTCTCGACAAGCTCGGCGACGGCCTCTTCTCCCTCGCCGACGCATATGAGATCGACCTCGTCGCGCATGAGCGTTTCCACGGGGTCCATCGTGACATGGATGCCGCCGAAAAGGATGGGCACATCGAGGTAGGTCTTGATATCCCGGGCTATATCGAGGGCGTACTTGTACTGGTTGGTAAGGACGGAAAAGCCTATGATGTCGGGGTTGAAGGCGAGGACATTCCGTCTGATCCTTTCCATGTCCAGGGGATAACCTAGTTTCTCGTTGATACTGAGGAGCCCCGTCTCGATGCCCCTCGATTTGAGGAAACCCGAGATATAGGAGATGCCGTAGTTGAACCCGACCTGGGTGTTGATGTTGGGATAGACAAAGAGAATGCGCATATTCTTCAGGCCTCTTTCCTGAAAGGGATCTTCCTGAGCGCCTCGAAGACCTCATCGGCAGATATGGTCATGAGGCACTCCCGGGTCCTGCAATCCTTCTTCTTGCAGGGACTGCAGGAGACACCCTTCCGTATTATCACGCTGTTCTTTGAGTAAGGGCGGTTGACGACAAAGTCAGTGGGGCCGAAGAGGCACAGGACGGGGACGCCCGCTGCGGCCGCAAGATGGGTCGTTCCCGTATCTCCCCCGATATAGACGGCGCTCCGTGCGAGGAGGGCGTAGAGTTGTGCGATGTCCGTCTGACAGGCAAGCCGGGCCCCGTCCCCCACCATCGCGGCGAGCCTCTGTGCCTCTTCACGTTCACCGGGTCCCCAGATTATTATGACGCTGCCCATGCGCTCCCGCCGTATTGTCCCGATAAGGTCGGCGTAGCGTTCGAGGGGCCATCTCTTGAAGGCGGAATCCCTGCTGGCAAAGGGGTTCACGGTTATGACAGGGGGAGTGATGCCGTGTGATCCGAGGAAATCATCTATGTATGCGCGGGCGCTGTCGTGCACGAGAAGGGGAGTATTCCCGGGAAGGTCGGCGCACCCGAGGTAGCGGGCGGCAAGCATGTTGCGCTCCACCTTGTGAATCCTCTTCTCCGCCCCCTCCACCCTTTCGCCGTAAAAAAGGTGGCTCATGTCCTTTGCGAATGTCCTGCCGAACCCTATCCGCCTTTTCCCCCGCGCCAGCTTCATGAGGGCCACGCTCTTCGCGATGCCGTGGAGGTCGAGGATGCAGTCGTATTCGCGCTTGCGAAGGTTCTTCAGGAAATCGCGGAGAATATACGCCTCCGTCGCGAGGTGGCCTGCCTTGAGGTGTTTCGTGAGGGCCGTCCGGGGGAAGAAGATGACCTCGTCAATAAAATCCTGGTGCCCGAGGATGCCCGTTACGGAACCTTCGGCGAGCCACGAGATGTGCGCCCCGGGAAAGCGCTGCCTCAAGGCCCTCACCGCCGGCACGCTCATCAGGACATCACCGAGGGAGCTTAGCCGGATGACGAGGATGCTACCCGGCTGAGCCATCTCGGAAGATTTCTATGAGTTTCTGCGGTATTGTGACGGGCTTTTTCTCGGTATTCACACAAATATGCTTTGTCGATCCCTCGACGACCAGGGTCCCGTCCCTCGTTACCACATAGTGGAAGGTAATGCCCCGCGACTTGAGCTCCGTCACGCGGGTCTTCACGATGAGGATATCGTCGTAGGTTGCCGAATTGTAGTATTTGGCCTCGAGACCGACCACGACGAAGTGGTATCCCAGGGTCTCCAGGTCCCTGTAAGGGTAGCCCTTCTGCCGCATGTACTCGCTGCGTCCCATCTCGAAGAAGGCCGGGTAATTCCCGTAGTACACGATGCCCATCCTGTCGGTGTCGGCGTAGCGGACGCGCACCGGCACATCGATAAACCCGCCGTCGTCTCTTGCATGGTCGTTTGCCTTTCCCGACATGGTCAGAGTGCCCTCATGAACTCGGGCCTCAGCATCGAAGGATCGCGCTCGGAGAGGACGTGCTGTATGGCCTTGAGTGTCTTTTCTTTCTCCTCGGGGAGCCAGGCCTTGACGGGAAGATAGTTCGAGGCGTGGTTCGACGCGAAGTAGGTGTGTTCCACGTTGGTGTTCTGGATCATGACATAGAGTTCTTCAAGAAGCATGTAGGGATCGGGGACGACGAACTCGCCCCTTTTTATCTGGTCGGCAAGCACCGTGCCGGGCACGACGATGACGCTCAAGGCCCCCGCGTAGTCGGGCTCAATCCTGCTTAAGAACTTTCCCGTCTCTTCCGCGTGCATCCTGCTTCGCTCCACCCCGCCGAGCCCCAGAAGGACGGTCACGGAAAGGAGTATGCCCGCGTCCTTCACTCTCTTCGCGGCCTCGGCCGTCTTGTCGAGGCTTGTTCCCTTGCAGACCCTGTCGAGGACCACCTGGTCTCCCGACTCCACACCGAGGTAGATGATGCCGACGCCGAGTTCCTTGAGGGCCTTCAATTCTTCCACGGATTTCTTCAGGATCGATTTCGTATTCCCGTAGATCCCTATGCGTTCCATCTTTGGAAAGGCATCCCTGACGAGCTGCACGATAGGCAGGAGCCTTTTCTGGGGAATGATCAACGCGTCACCGTCGGCGAGGAAGACCTTCTTGATATAGCGCGCGTACTGCCTTGCCTCGTTTACGTCCTCGGCTATCTCCTCGAAGGAGCGTACCCGAAATTTCTTCTCTTTAAAGGAGCCGCAGAAAGTGCATTTGTTATGGGAGCAGCCGATGGTGACCTGGAGGATAAGACTGTCCGCCTCGCTTGGCGGCCTGTAGATCGTTCCTTCGTATTTCATTGTTCAACCCTGTACACCTTTTCCCCTTCTCTCACAAGACCATATTTCTTTCTTACCATCTCTTCAAGGTACTGGTCGTCCTCGCGTATCCTGCGAAGCTCCCTTGAGAGCGCCGCGTTCTCATCTTCCATCTGCATGATCGCCAGTCTGGCCGTCCTCGCTTTCAGTTTGACCTTCAAAAGGTCGTATATTCCACCGTCCATGAGAATAAGGTGAAAGAAAATGGTTGAGAGAAAGACTATAAATCCGTATCTCTTTACGGGATTCTCTGCCATGCTTTCTCTATATTAAAGGCACGGAAGCAAAATGTCAACCCATGAGAGACACCCATGGGAAAAAGCCCTACCGGGGAGAGTACAGGCCCAGGGTCGCACGGACCTCCTCCATCGTGGCGTCGGCGATCTCGCTGCAGGCGGTGGCACCCCTCTTGAGGACGTCGACGACATAGTCCATGTCCCTCTCGAGCTCGCGTGCCTTCTCGCGCACGGGTGTGAGTTCCCTTTTCACGTTCTCGAAAAGCATCTTCTTGCAGTCGATGCATCCGATGCCCGCCGACGTGCAGCCCCTGTCGATCTCGATAAGCATGGAGTTGTCGGAGAAGGCGCGGTGGATGGTGTAGATGTTGCAGACCTCCGGGTTGCCGGGGTCCTTCCTGCGCACGCGGTTCACATCCGTCACGGCCGTGCGGAGCTTTTCCCACACCACCTCGTCCTCCTCGAGCACGCCGATGTAATTCCCCAGGCTCTTCGACATCTTCGACTGGCCGTCCACACCGAGTATTCTCGGGGCCATCGACAGCAGCTCCTCGGGCTCGGGGAATATGGGTGTGAAGCGGGAGTTGAACTTTCTCGCCACCTCGCGGCAGAGCTCTATGTGCTGCACCTGGTCCTCTCCCACGGGGACGTATCCTGCCTTGTAGAGCAGGATGTCGGCCGCCTGGAGCACGGGATAATCCATGAGCCCCATGTTGATGTTCGCCCGGTGCTGCCTGGCCTTGTCCTTGAACTGCGTCATCCGTTCAACCTCGCCGATGGGGGTGACGGTATTGAATATCCAGGCCAGCTCGGTGTGCTCCGGGACATGGGACTGGACGAAGATCTTCGATCTCTCCGGCGTGAGCCCGCAGGCAAGGAGAATGATGGCCGTGTCGAGCGTACGCTTCCTCATCTCCTCCACGGGATACTCGATCGTTATGGCATGGTAATCGACGACAGAGAAGATGCAGTCATACTCGTCCTGGAGGTATACCCAGTTCCTGATGGCGCCGACATAGTTGCCGAGATGTATCTCGCCCGTTGGCTGTATCCCGCTGAAGATCCGCTTCATCTATCCTCCATAAAGAACGGAAATCTCTTTCTCCGCGATTTTTATCGTGTTTAATGTACATCAAACGGAGGGACAAATCAAATAGAGGTAATAGGTGATAGGTAATAGGTGATAGGTGGAGCGGCACATCACATATCTGGCTCCGAGGGTTCACTTCGTTGCCCTATAACCGATTACCCATCACCTATTACCGGCAGGGAAAAAGAAAGCGGGCTCGCGGCCCGCTTTCTTTTTCCCTGCTTGAACTTTTCTACTTCACCCACTCCCTCCAGGTGAGACCCGTCTTCTTTTCCCAGTCCGATTCGAACCTTTCGGTGAAGAAGGTGTGGAGCTTCTCGAAAAGGCGGGTCCACCCTGACTGGAAATCGGTGGTGAGGACGTCTTCGAGGAAGGGGACTATCTCACCCAGCTTGTCTTTCGGAAGGTATGCCCTCGCCTTCATCTCGTATGATTTCTTGAGGGCCTCGGGGCTGAGCGCGTGGGCCGTCAGCATGGCGACCTTGAGGCCCTTCTTCACGGCCATGTCAAGGAGGTCGAAGCCGCGAACACCCATGATGTCGAGAATGACGATGTCGTAACTCTTCGAGTCGAGAAGCTTTGACGCCGCCTCGAAACTTGTCGCCGTATCGAAAGCGCACTTCGGGCAGGCATCCATGATCTCTTCTTCCAGGACCTTGAGAACATCGGGTTCGTCATCGACTGCCAGTATCTTCTTTCCGTTAAGAATCGATTCTGCCATTGTTACCTCCTTATATTTTTGGTTTCGACATCACAGGGGAGGTATGCGCACGGTGAAGCATGAGCCCGCGCCCTCTCCGCTCTTCAGTGATATCTCCCCCCGCATCTTCTCGACAAGGTTCTTCACGCAGGAAAGACCGAAGCCCAAGCCGTCAGGCTCGTCTTTCTTTCTGTTGGCGTGGAAGAAACGCTTGAATATGTAATCCTGTTTCTCCCGGGGTATTCCCTCGCCGTCGTCCTCCACGGCCACGACGAGGTCGAGGTCTCCCGTTATGGTGAGCCTCATCGTGCTTTTCCGGTACTTGAGGGCGTTGGAAACGAGGTTCCTCAGGATCTGCCGTATCTTCTTGGGGTCATGGGTGAAGGGGGTGCTCGCGTACCTGCCTTTGACCTCGACGATGATGCCGCTGCGCGCGAGGACGTCGGTGTAGGAGGATACATCGGCATGCGCCAGCTCCTCACCGATGGCGGGGGCCGCGACCTCTATCGCATCGACGAGCGCCTCCCTGAGGATATCGGAGACAAGGAACTTGTCCCTTCTGAAAAGGCCTTCTTCGGAACGGTACACCTCGATGATCTCCAGGAGAAGAGCCTTCGCCTTTTCGGCGTTGCGCTGCGCCCTCTTCAGGGTGTCCCGCTGATATTCATTGTAGGGCTCGCACTTGTCCTCTTTGCTGAGCAGGTTGTTGACGCTCGTCAGTACAATCGATAAAGGACCGGTGAGATCATGGATAAGCAGGTCAACGAGGGGGTCTTTACGGGTCATCTACCAAGCCTTGGATTAAGGACCTGACTCGTCCCTAGTACTGGTTCTAAGATATTCTTTCGCGCCGGGAAAAGTCAAATAAAAAGTAGTTCCGCCGGCTTCCAGGCAGGCCTCGCGGCGGGAGACGAAGCGGCATTCGGAGATCCTCCCGGGACACAGATCCCTGTCCGTGGGGATGTGAACACAACGGGAGCTCGTCATCGAGATGTCGAAGCCGAAACGCCGCCCGTACACCTTCATCTGGAAGAGGTCGAGTCCCTTGCCGCCAGCTCCGAAGTCATAAGCGTTCTTCGAGCCGTAAAGGTCGGTATCCTGAGTGTGGAAGAAGCCCTCGAAGACGTGCTCCTTGTTCTGTTCGGTGATCCCGATTCCGTAGTCCCTGACGGCGACGGTGACGTTCCTCTCGTCCGCCTTGAGGGACACCTCGACGAGGCCCCCGTCAGGCGTGTTCTCCACGGCGTTCTTGAGAAGCCCCGCCATCATGTCCCGCACCACGACGACATCCATGAATATGGAGGTTTCCTCGTCTCCGGCCAGGCGGAACTCGATATCGCGGTGAGGTGCGTTGGCCCGGGCGTCGGCTATGGTTTTCTGAACCACGGGATAGAGGAGGAGCATGCTTTCCGATCCGCCGCCGGGGGGGACGTAATTGGCGACGCATTCCTTGAGGGTCTGCCAGTGTTCCCTGGTATCGACAGGGATGTCCATCCCTTCGATCTTCTTCCAGAGGTTCTCAAGTTCGTCAACGAGGTTCTCCTCCTCCGCCTCGCGATAGGCGAGGATGATCTTCTCGCATTCCTTCTGCACCTCGAAAAGGCGTGTCATGTGGTGTTTGAGGGTGTCGAAATACCCCAGCACCGATGCGCCCTGAGGCTCTTTCGATATCTTCCTCTTGAGGATGCGCAGATACCCCTGGATGAGCGCAAGGGGTGTCTTCAGTTCATGGGAGAGATGGTCGAGCGCCTTGCCCTTTGCCTTGTTGAGACGTTCCAGTTCCCGGCGGGACTCCTCCAGGGTGTCCATACGTTCCTTCTGGAGCTGGGCGATCTCGATGAAAACCGAGGCATGGTTGGTGAACATCCGGAGGAGAGCCTCATCCTCGGCTGTGAACCTTCCTTCGCGCTTGTTGATGAGCTGCATGACCCCGAGAGCGGCACCCGATCTCGAGAAGAAAGGCATGCAGAGGATGCTCTTCGTCGTATAACCTATCGCCTCTTCGATGTAGCGGAAGAAACGTGGGTCCTCGTGGGCATCCTCGACGTTGACGGTCTGACCTGTGTGGAAAGCATACCCCGAGAGCCCGACGTGGGAGGGCGTGCGGAACTCCCTGCCTTCGATCTCGAAGACCATCTTCGTCCAGAGCTCGTCCGTTCTCGGGTCGTAAAGGAGGATGTTGAACCTGTCCGCTTCGAGGACCTCCTTTGCCTTCGAGGCTATCTGGATGAGCATGTCGTCGAGGTTAAGGTCAAGGCCGATAAGACGCCCGAGTTCGAGCATGGACGAGAGCTTTCGTTCCGAGGTGCCGAGGGCCCTTTCGCAGACAAGGAGCTCTTCCCCTGGCGGCCCCGGGGACCCTGTCTTGATGTCGTTTTCCGCGTTCTTTTCAGGCACTGGTAGGATCCTTACAGTTTCGACCTAAGTAATATTGGTCAAAAAGCACCGTCTGTCAAGGGTTCCTGTCATTTTCCGGCGCCTTGCCTCAGGGAGGCGGCTATGTCGGCCAGGAGCCTGCCCGAGAATTCCTTCATGGCTGCGCTCAGCGCCGCCGCCAGGGCGTCGGGGGAACTGTCGTCCATGGGGGCCGAATGGGTGTACTGTCTCTGAAAGATCACCTGCTCCACGGGGTTCTTCGCCTTCGTGTCCAAAAGGGTGATACGGACGCTTAACAGCCCCTTGCCGGATGACTCACAGAACTCGTCGACATAGCCTTCGAGGACATACCGGGAGAGGTCGGAATCATACCAGGAGTATGTTCCCTTGAATATCCCGGCACGGGTGATGTCTCTGAGCGCGAAGCCCGTGACCATGTCTGCCGGGTTGACGCGCCAGCGGCTGTACGTGTACGTGTCGAAACGGTACGGCCCTTTCCTGATCACCATGGAGGTGGAGTTGAACGCCGGGGCGACGGCAAACCTTTCCACGCGGATGAGCTCCTCGGCGGGCTGCCCGGCGGCGACGGCCGCAGCCGCGTAATCGAGGGTGTACTGGTCCATGACGTAGGGCGGTTTTGTCCTGCCGAGACAGCCAGCGACGAGCGACAGGCACAGGAGGGAAAGGAGAAGAAACGTCACCGTTCTTGTGAATGATCTTTTCATCGTTTACCTCTTTTTCGGGGGTGGATCGCTGAACAGGATGTCCGACGGGTCGGCCTTGAGTCGTTCGATGAGCTGGTCCAGGTTCTCCGATGCCCTGCGCAGGTTCTCGCCGGTGAGCTGGACCTCCATGGCGATCGTCTTTGACCTGCGCGAGATGTCCTCGATCATCCTTGTGGTCTTTGCCGCCGTCTCGGCGACCCTCATCTGCTCAAGCTCCGACTTCACCCGGGCAATCGTCTCCTTCGCGTCCCGCACGGTGTCCCGCGCGTCGCTCAGGATTCCGTCCGCCCTTCCATCGCCCACCATTTTCGCCAGCTGGTTCGCGGAATCGGAAAGGGTCTGGGTCATGTTCTCCAGGTTCGTGACGATCCGCGTCATCTTCTGTCCCGCGAAGAAGGTGTTGACGCTCCTCGTTGCCGACACGAGCTCGTCGGAGATGGCCTTGAAGTCCACCTCCTTCATCTTCTTCACCACGTCGTCGACGCCCGACACGATCTCCTGGATTTCCGACGGGTTGGAGGGGATGACGGGATAGTCGGGCTCGAAGGTGATCTGCGGTGTTCTGGCGATGTCCCCCTTCTTGCGGTGGTCCAGTTCGACATAGACTATCCCCGTTATTCCCGCTGCCTTCAACTTCGCTATGGTCGCGTTGGCTGCGTCTCCGCTGAAATTGATCTTCATGACGACCTCGATGAGGCGATAGTCCGGCGCGACCCCGATCTTTTCCACCATGCCGATCTCGACGCCCCTGTACTTGACGCTGGAATCGACCTGGAGCCCCTGAACGGATTCATCGAAATAGGTGACGAACCGCTCGCCCTTCTGGAGGTACTGGGAGGCGCCAAGCCAGATGATGGTTCCTACCGCTATCAGGGCGCCTGCAAGCACGAAAAAACCTACCAGGAAATAGGTCTTCTTCTTTATCATGTCGTCATTCCTTTACTCTTTTTCTCTGTCACCCGCCGGTTGAAGAAGTCCGTGACCCGGGGGTCGTCGGAATCCGTTCGCAGCACGCGCGGGTCGCCTTCGGCGATCACACCCTTCGCGTCCCTGTCGAGCATGATGATACGGTGAGATATGTTGAAGATCGTCTCCAGTTCGTGGGTGACGATGACCATGGTTGTGCCCGTGCCTTCGTTGAGCTTCCTTATCAGAACGTCGAGCTCGGCGGAGGTGACGGGGTCGAGGCCCGCCGAAGGCTCGTCGAGAAAGAGCATGGCGGGGTCGAGGGCCATCGCCCTCGCTATACCGGCGCGTTTCTTCATGCCCCCCGACAGTTCGGAGGGATAGTGGTTGTCATACCCTGCAAGCTCCACCATGCCGAGCTTCATCTTCACGATGGATTCGATGTCCTTCATCGGCAGACCGGTGAATTCCGTGAGCGGAAGGGCCACGTTCTCCCCTATTGTCATGGAACCGAAAAGAGCACTCGACTGGAAGAGCATCCCTATGCCCATGTGAAGCTTCCCGAGTTCCCTGTCGTCAAGCGTCGACGTGTCCGTACCGTTGATCCAGATGTTTCCCTTGGCCGGGGTCTCTATTCCGATGACGTGCTTAAGAAGCGTCGATTTCCCGCACCCGCTTCCCCCCATGATGACGAATATCTCACCGGGCCACACTTCAAAGTTGACGTCCTTGAGGACCGTGTTGCTGCCGTATCGCACGGTCAGGTCTTCCACTCTTATGACCGGTTCGGTATTGTTCACTTTTTCGTTCCTGCCCTGGCACCTAATGAATGTAATGCAGTATTATAGCAAAGGTCGAATCTATCACAATAATGAGAAATATGGACGTCACCACGGCCGAGGTCGTGGCATTGCCCACTGCCTCGGCGCCCCCGCGCACCTTGAAGCCCCTCTGACAGCCCACTGCCGAGATAGCTGCAGCGAAAATGACGGACTTCACCAGTCCCGACACTATGTCGAAGATGGATATCGCCTTCATTGTCTGCTGGATGTATGTGAAGATCGTGAGGTTCAGCCCCAGTACCCCGACGATGAGACCCCCCATGATTGCAAATATGCTGGCGAATACAGTGAGGACGGGGACTGTGAGCAGGGAGGCTATCACCTTCGGTACGGAGAGGAAGCGCATGGGGCTGAACCCCATCGTGGCGAGGGCATCGACCTCCTCGTTCACCTTCATCGTGCCGATCTCGGCGGCAAAGGCGGAGCCGGACCGTCCGGCGACGATGATGGCTGTCATGATCGGTCCCAGTTCGCGGACCATCGCCACGGCGACAAGGGAGGCGACGTAGATGTTCGCTCCGAATTGCTTCAACTGGAGGGACGACATGAAGGCCATGATGAGCCCGAGGAGAAAACTGATAAGACCCACGATGGGCAGGCCGTCGACGCCGACCTTCTTCATGTACGATACCACGTCGCCCCAGCGGACCTTCTGAAGGTGCATCAGCGAATAGCCGAGCTCGCAGATCAGTTCACCGCTGAAGGATATGATGTCGTAGACGTCCCTGACGGCCGCCAGGGAAGCTGCGCCCAGCTGCTCGACGATGTTCATGCGGCGTTCCCGGGGTGCCAGACTCGGTTTCGTCATGGCATCCCTGTCGATGAGGCTTAAGATTCCCATCTTCTCCCGGGAGAGGCCGGAGAGTTCGAAGACCACGGAGCGCCTGCGAGCCTCATCCTCGAGCTCGACGATGAAGAGGGCCCCCGCCGAGTCGAGATAGGTGACGCCGCCCATGTCCACGTTGAGCTTTGAAGGGTTGTGCGTATCGAAAACGGCGCCGATGAGCCCGGCAAGCTCGCCGAAGCGTTCGAGGTCCATCCTGCCCGTGAGGACAAGCGTCACCGCGCCGCCGCCGGCCGCCTCTATGTGATAAGAATTCTCATGGGGCATTTTTATCTATAACATACGGAAAGGAAAATATGAATTGTAAAGCGTCCGGCCTTGCAGGGCGAACGGGCCGCCGCCGGCGCGCCTAACGCGCATACGGGCCAGCGAGGCAAGGGCAGGGACTGTCGGAACCTGCTGGGCGCAGACCTTTTCCCCCGGAATTCTTGTGCTTTTCCGCGTATGCCCGTTAGGCACGCGAGTGCCGACCCTTGTGCCCGTTCACGCGGTCAGCCCGCCGAGCGGGGTGACCGCGTGATCCCGTATTTCTTGATCTTGTACCTCAGCATGCGCTCCGACAGACCGAGGGCCGCCGCCGCCTTCGTCTGGACCCAGTCGGCATTCACGAGGGCCTCGATGATCATCGATCTCTCGATGGATTCCACGGTTCCCCGAATGCTGCCGTCGCCTGTCACTGCTGTTTCCTCCATGAGATTCGGGAGGTCCTGGCTGGTGATGTGGTCTCCGCGGGTAAGGACTATGGCTCTCTCCACAATGTTCTCCAGCTCCCTCACGTTGCCCGGGTAGTCGTATTTGACCATGATGTCGCGGGTCTCCCGGGTGAGGCCCTTGACGTTCTTCTTGTGCTTCAGGTTGTACTTCTTCAGGAAGAAATCGATGAGCAGCGGAATGTCCTCTCTGCGCTCCCTTAAAGGCGGGACGACGATATTCACGACATTGAGGCGGTAGTACAGGTCTTCGCGGAATGCTCCCTTCCTGACCTCCTCCTCCAGGTTGCGATTCGTCGCGGCGATGATGCGCACATCGACCTTGATGGGGTGTGCCCCTCCGAGGCGCTCGACCTCTTTCTCCTGGATCACGCGCAGAAGCTTTGATTGAAGCACGAGGGGGATGTCACCTATCTCGTCAAGGAAGATGGTCCCCTTGTTCGCAAGCTCGAACTTGCCGGCCTTGCGCTGGTAAGCGCCTGTGAAGGCGCCCTTTTCGTAACCGAAAAGCTCGCTCTCCAGGAGCGTCTCGGGAATGGCGGCGCAGTTCACCTTGACGAGAGGGAACGCCTTGCGCTCGCTGAGCGCATGGATCATGTTGAGGACGACCTCCTTTCCGACACCGCTCTCGCCGCTTATTATGCATGTTGAGTCGGTCTTCGCTATCCTGACCACAAGGCTCGAGACCTGATGCATCTTCTCGCTCTGGTAGACGAACTCCTCCGACTTGAAACGGTCCCGGAGGGTTTCGCGAAGGACCATGTTCTCGCGGATGAGATACGTTCTCTCCTCCACCTTGCGCAGCTTGAAGAGGAGGTCATCGAGATCGATGGGTTTCGTAAGGTATTCCGATGCCCCGGCCTTGAGGGCCCCGACGGCGTTCTCGATACTCCCGAAGGCGGTGATCATGACCACTTCCGTCGCCGGGTTGATCTCTTTTATTCTCTTGAGGAGGGACAGGCCGTCCGTGTCCGGCAGCCTGTAGTCGAGAAGGACGATCTCGAAGATGTCCTTTTGGAAAAGGGAGAGGGCGCTTTCCCCGTCTGATGCTTCACCTACCGTGTAGCCTTCTTTCCTGAGCAGCCCGCCGAGGAGTGATCTCTGCGTCTGTTCGTCCTCCACGATCAATATGCCGACCCTGTCCATAACCGCAACCCCTCCTTTCTTGTCATTCCGCCGCACCGTCATGCCTGAGAGGCAGGACGACGGTGAAGATTGTTCCCTGCCCGGCGATGCTCGTTACCTTGATGTCGCCGCCATGGTCTTTCACTATCAGGTACGATATGGGAAGTCCGAGACCCATACCCTTGTCCTTTGTCGTGTAATAGTATTCAAATATCCTCGCAAGTGCCTCTTCGCTGATACCCGACCCGGAGTCCCTGACCGATATTTCCACCCGGGAGTCCCTCTGCTTTACCGTTACGTCGATCTTTCCCCCGTTGTTCATGGACTCTATGGCGTTTATGATGATGTTGTAGAATGCCTGTTTGAGCCTGTCTCTCTGGCATTCGACATGGATGCCGGTGCCCGTGGCGTTCTCTATGAAGATGCCCTTCGATGAGGCCTTTTCCCCGACGATTATGATGACCTCTTCGATGAGGTCGCGAAGGTCCTCCCGGCTGAAAGGGGCCTGAGCCCTCGTCGATTGGAGGAACTCCTCGACTATCCCGTTGACCCGTGTGAGTTCCTTCCTGATGATATCGAGGAAGGTGAAGTATTCCTCCTTTTTCTCATCCGAGGGGACGAATTCCCTCTTGAGGCGCTGTACAGAGAGACTGATGGCATTCAGAGGGTTCCTGATCTCGTGGGCCATTCCCGAAGCCAGTTTTCCCAGTGATACCAGGCGTTCCTTGATCTCCATCTCCCGTTCCATCTCCTTGACCCTCTTCGCATACTTTCTCTCCATGACGGAGAACGCGTAGATGCTCCCGGCTCCGGAGACGAATAGGACCGCAAGGATGAGCGTAAAACCGATGGCCGACCTCTGGATGGTGTCCCGCGCAAGGTTTCTGGAGATGAAGATCTGCATGCGAAACCCGGGAAGGACCTTCGGGGAAAGGTCCCGCTCAAGAAGGAAAGTGTTCTTTCCGGCAGAGCTTGCCCCGACGAAGAGATCGCCCTTTTGATCATAGATCCTGATGGCGTCGATGTTGAACCTCTTCTCCTCCCTGTCGACGATGTCCCTGAGGATGACCTTTCTTCTCAGCGTCTCCAGTTCCGGGGCATTGATCCTGACAAGAAGGATGCGTTCACCTGCGCGCCTGCCGAAGATGAGCGACCTGTCGCCGGAGACGGGCATCCTGATGACGGTCGTCTGCTCTCCTGAGACCAGTTTTCGCACCAGCCCCGCGGGAATATCGTTCTTCCCTTTCCGGGCGACAATCTTTCCTTTGAGGTCGTATTCGACTACGTTCGCCGGGGAGAGCGTCTCCAGGCCTCTCTCCTCGTGGTTCTTCAGGAGTCGGCCCACGGCGGTGTCGAGGTCGTCGATGATCGACTCATCGAAGGCCATGATGTTGAAGAAATAGGGGGTGATGATGACGGGCGACCTGTCGAGGAAGCTCAGATACTCGAGGTTGATGTCTATCTCTCTCTGGACATGGGTGAAGATTATCTCCGCTTCTCCCATGAGCTGACGTTCAATATTGCTGCGGATGATCCTTATCTGGAAGAACCCGGTGAGTGTGATGAGAACGAGAAAGAGCGCGAAGAACAGGGGAAGGGCAACCGCCCGCTTATCTCCCATGCCGCCTCATACGAAGACGCTGCATGTTCTGTTTGCGTTCCTGATCGCAGAAGCTGTTATACTGCTCGCGCTGTCTTTGATTGAGAGTCCTTGAGACCTCGGAGCGGTATTGCTGATAGGAGTTATGCCGGGCGGTGTCAAGCTCCTGCAGTTCGCCCTGTATCCTGCCGATCCTGGCGGAGTTGGCCTCGGGATCCCGGCTCAGTTCCCTGAGTTCCCCCCGTTTTCGCGACGACTCCATCCTCAGGGACTGCCATTCGTTGATGTACCTGTTCCTGATGTCCTCGACCTGTGCCCTCTGGGGTTCCGTCAACTGGAGCCCTCTCTCGAACTCATAATATGAATTCTGGGCCCGGAGAGAGGGCGTTATGAACAAGCACAGGAGGAGGAAGAATACGACAAATGTCATGGATTCACGGGTACCCATACCTTGTGTGCGGGAACCCATTTCCCGCCTATCCATTGACCGGGCACTTCAACCCACTGTCCCGGAGGCTGGTCCTGGGGGGTTACCTGGCTCGATGACGGATATGCCGACGTCTGCTGGGCCGCACCGCGCTGCTGGTTCTGTACGTGCTGGTCCACCGCGTTGCCTCCAACGGCTCCGACGAGGGTTCCCACCGCTGCCCCGATGAGCGTCGAGGCCGTATCGTGTCCTATCACCTGCCCCGCTATGGCTCCCAGCCCGGCCCCGATCGCGGCGCCCTTCTGGGTGTTATATCCTTCGGACGCGCACGAGACCAGAAACAGTCCTGCCACTGTCGCCAGTAGTACAACTGCTACGAATTTTTTCATTGTTCCCTCCCTTTTCATGGGGGTGACGGGCCTCCGGAGGGGAGGCCCGTCACCGTGCTTCCTGGTGCCTAGAATCTGCCGCAGGGCCCGAGTCCCCGCCCGCCGCCGCTACCGCCGCGACTGCCGCCGAAACCGGGGCCGTAACCGGACTCAGCCAGTTTCTGGAGCTGCTCCGGAGTGTAGACCTTTCTCTGCTCCAGTTTGAACCGGACCATTCTGTCGTGCATCTTCTGCCTCAGCGTGTCGACTTCCTTTTCCTTTGCCAGGATCGCCGCATCGCCAGCCTTGGGGTCGGCGTACAGGGTCCTCAGATCGCCCCGTTTCTGAAAGAGCTCGTAACGCAGGGATGAGGTGTCGGTGTTGAATTTCTCCCGTATCTGCCACATCCTGTCCATTTGTTCCTTGGAGAGATCTATACCCCGGCCGTACCCGTACCCTCTTGGTCCGGGCCCGAAGCCTCCCGGCCCGGCGGCAAAGGCGGCCGTTGCCAATGCTATGAACAGGACCGCCACGATGACTCCCAAGACCTTTTTCATTGTAACCTCCTCATATGGCTTTTTGCAAATCATAGCTCTCTTCTTGGCAATTACCGTGCCATTGGCGGCATGTGTCCGTAACTGACCGTAAACATGGGATAAACTGGATCATGACCGCCGATGGCCGGAAGATTTCACGGAAACAAATGTCGACGTCGCAGAGGTCCTTCGACAAAACCGTCGAAGACACCCGCCGTCGCGGGAATTGTATGGCTCTCAAGAGGGCAATTATGGTATAGTTTTCAGTTTTAAAATCCAAGGGGTATATACGAGCCGAAAAGATGAAAAGCCTCGTCTCCATAGCCGGATTTGATGCCTCATCGGGAGCGGGTGTCGTGAGGGATGTCGATACGTTCTTCTCCTTCGGTTTTCACGGTATCGCCGTACCGACCTGCACCGTGGTCCAGGGCCCCGGTGGCGTCAAGCGCGTCGAGGCATCGTCGGAGGGTCTATTTCGGGACGTCCTCCGGGCGGCCACGACGGGGATAGCGGTGAAGGGCGTCAAGATAGGAGTTCTCTGTGACGAATCCCATGTCAGGGCGACTGCGGGCTTTCTGGCGCGAAGGAGGGGCGTGCCCGTCGTTCTCGACCCTGTCTTTGCCGCCAAGAATGGTGTCCCGCTCATCACGGACGAGGCCAGGGCGGCGTGCATCGATGTGCTCTTTGAGAAGGTCACTGTAATAACGCCCAACGCGGAAGAGGCCTCCGCCATCACGGGTGTAAAGGTCCGGACGGTGAAGGCTGCCAGGAAGGCAGCCGAGAAGTTACGCTCTCTCGGCCCCGGTGCGGTCATCGTGAAAGGAGGCCACCTGGAGGGCGATCCTGTTGACATATTGTTCGACGGCAGGGAATACCTTCTCTACAGGAAGACGAGGTTTCCCCGCTTGATCCACGGGACGGGTTGTTCCTTCTCTTCGGCCCTCGCATGCTTTCTCGCGGCGGGATATCCCCTGACTGACGCCTTCGTGGCGACACAGAGGTATCTTGAGAGGCTGTTTGAATCGAGTTACAGGATTGACAGAAAAGGGTATTTCTACGTTTCTTCGGCGACGGAAGCGGCATCTGACACGGCAGGGGAGTGCATGAAAATACAAGGGGCTCACGGGAGACTGCCGCAAGACCCGGGTCCGTTGAGAATATGGAGATGATACGACCATGAAAAACCAGCTTATTGCAGCACGGGAAGGAAAGATCACCAGGGTGATGCAGCGCGTCGCCCGCGATGAAGACATCGACAGGGAACAGCTCCGCCGTCACATCGCGGAGGGAAAGGCCACGATCCTCGCAAACAACCGGCACAAGGACTTTACCCCGAAAGGCGTTGGCAAGGGTCTTTCCGTCAAGGTCAACGCCAACATAGGCACCTCTCCGGAGAGGGTGAACATCGACGAGGAGCTCGAGAAGCTGACCGTGGCGCGTCAGGCGGGAGCAGATGCGGTCATGGACCTCAGCACCGGCGGCAACCTTGACGAGATCCGTAAGATTGTCATAGATGCCGCGAAGATCCCCGTCGGGACCGTTCCCATATACCAGGCCGCCATTGAGACCGTGAAAAAGAGAAAGGCGATCGTCAGGATGGAAGCGGACGACATCTTTGAGGTCATTGAGAAACACGGCGCCGATGGGGTCGATTTCGTGACGGTCCATTGCGGTGTGACGAAAAGTGCTTTGGAGCGCCTGAGAAAGCAGGGGAGAGTGACGGACATTGTGAGCCGCGGCGGCGCCTTCCTTGCCCAGTGGATCATAGTCAACGGCAAGGAGAACCCCCTCTATGAGAATTTCGACCGCCTTCTCGCCATCGCGAAGAAATACGACATGACGATCAGCCTCGGGGACGGCCTTCGTCCGGGTTGCATAGCGGACGCGACCGATCGCGGGCAGATCGAGGAGCTCATCATCCTGGGAGAACTCTGCGAGGAAGCTCTCAACCAGGGTGTTCAGGTCATGATCGAAGGGCCCGGCCATGTTCCGATCAACCAGATCGAGACGAATATGGTCCTTCAGAAGAGGCTCTGCAACGAGGCGCCCTTCTATGTTCTTGGCCCCATCGTCACCGATATCGCGCCCGGTTACGACCACATCACGTCCGCCATGGGCGGGGCGCTGGCGGCCTACCACGGAGCCGATTTCCTGTGTTACGTTACGCCCACGGAACACCTGGGCCTTCCCATGCCGCAGGATGTCCGCGACGGCGTTGTTGTTGCAAAGATAGCTGCCCATGCCGCCGATCTCGCGCGCGGGAGCAAGAAGGCCTTCGCTCTTGACAAGGCCATGTCCACGTATCGGAAGGCCCTCGACTGGAAAGGGCAGATCGAGTGTGCCATAGACCCGGAAAAGATACGGGCATTCCGGAAGGAGAGGAATCTCAAGAACGATGTCTGCAGCATGTGCGGTGAGTTCTGTTCCATGAAGCTCATGAAGGACTACCTGAAGAAGAAATAAATGGGCCTCTACCCTCGTGAGGATGAAGCGCTTCTGACGGTATCGGAACTGACGGCGGAACTCAAGAGGTTCGTCAGCGGCCGGTTCCGGGACGTGCGCGTCGAAGGGGAGGTCTCCAACGCGAAACTCTATCCCTCGGGGCACTTCTACTTCACCTTGAAAGATGACCTTGCCATGATCCGCGGCGTTGTCTTCAACTATGCCGCGCGCGCGCCCTCGGGCAGGGTGGTGAAGGATGGCGAGCGGGTCCTGTGTAGGGGCCGCATCGACGTCTATGAGAAGCGCGGCGAATACCAGCTGATAGTGAGCGATATCCTGGCGAGCGGCGAGCGGGGCCTCGCCTATCTGCGGTTCCTTGAGCTTAAGGAGAGGCTCTTCAAAGAGGGCCTTTTTGACGAGGCGCTCAAGAAACCCCTTCCCCGGTTTCCCCGGTGTATCGGGATAGTCACATCACCGGCGGGTGCTGCCATACGGGACATGCTGAGGATCATATATGAAAGATGCGGCACGGTCCCCGTTGAGGTCTGGCCGGCGGCCGTGCAGGGCGAGGACGCGGCCCGCGAGATCATGGAGGGGATCGGGCATTTCAATCGGAGCGGGCAGGTCGATGTCATCATCATCGGAAGGGGAGGGGGTTCGTACGAGGACTTGGCCTGCTTCAACGATGAAGGTCTGGCAAGGGCCGTATTCGCTTCCCGGATACCGGTCATCTCCGCTGTGGGCCACGAGGTCGATTTCACGATAGCGGACTTCGTAGCCGACGTGCGTGCTCCTACGCCGACGGCCGCCGCCGCCCTTGTGGTTCCCGACAGGGAGGAACTTAGCCGCCATGTCCGGGGTCTTGGAGATTCCCTGTGCCAGGCGATGGAGAAGAAGCTCGAAAGGGCCCGGTACATGCTTGTCAGCAACGTCATGGATTTCAAGGACAGGAAGGATTTCTTCACCTCCCACCGCCTCTACCTCGATGATCTCACCGTCGGCCTCACCCACAACATCCGGCTCTACATGAAGAATGCACGTACAAGGTTCGATGCCCTCAGCCAGAGGATACACGACCTCAACCCCAGGGCGATCCTGGCGAGGGGTTACTCCATAACCTCGAGGTCCGCCACCGGCACCGTCATTACCGACTCCTCCGCAGTTTCGCCGGGCGATGCCCTTTCGATCACGCTCCACAAGGGTGGTCTCGACGTGTCGGTGGTCAACAGAGAGACGTAGACGGGCAAACGGGTCTCAGCGAGACGCGCAAACGGGCACACGCGGAAAGACAGGGGATCAGCGAGAGCGCATGCCGCAAATCGCGGTTTGCGTGTCTTTACCCCGTCGGCACGTTGGGCACGTCAGCGCCGGCCCGTTTGCCCGTCTACGCATCAACCGTCAGGTTAATGCTGAAGGAGCGATTCGTCCGTGTCCTTGAGCCTGCCGGCCATCTTCCTGAGCAGGGAGAGGACTATGGGGGCGTTATCGCGGAGGATGAGGTCGAAGTTTTCCTGAGAGACGGCAATGAGTTCCGTGGGTTCAGCAGCCGCGCGGGCGGCTGCCGATCGCGGGGTGCCGAGGAGCATGGATATCTCGCCGAAGTAATCCCCGGCGGCCATGGTCAGGATGTGTTTGCCGCCGCGCATGATGTCCACAGAGCCGGAAACGATGTAGTACATGGCGCCGCCCGGGTCACCTTCCTCGAATATAATGTCGTCACGGCTGCTGCAGGTGATGAACCTGCTGAGGAGTCCTTTCGAGAGGGACCCGCGGATGTTGCCGGCGAAGACGCGTTTCAGGAGGAGGGCGTCGCGCTTCCCCGTGTTCACGGCGACCTCGGCCCCGAAAAGGATGGCGAGGAAACAATAGTAGACCCACACGATCATTACGAAGAGTACCTTGAGCGAGCCGAAGGTTTCCCCGTAGGCGGGGTTCGTTTTGAGGACAAAGGCGAAGACTTCCCTCATGGCGACGATGAGGACTGCCGAGATGACGCAGGCTCCCGCAAGCTTCAATGCGGTCAGCCTCACAGGCAGAAATACCCGGTAGAAGAAGGCCATGCAGAGGGCGGCGACGCAGGTCGAAACAAGAGCGCTCCCGGCGCCAGTGAGGGCGAGGCCGCGATCCCGCAGAATGTGCTCAAGTGCGAGAAAGAGCATCTCGGCACCGATGAGCACGGCGAAGAGGAGGAACATGGCCGCCGCCCTTCGCGCGTTACCGAGCTGGACCGCGAACAGTGACGTCGGGGGTTCCTTCCTGAAGATCTTGAGAAAGGTCGTCATGAGGGAATCCACGAGGGACATGGCGGCGATGAAGACAACGATCGCGGCGGCGCCGCCGAGGGCGAGGGGGTGCCCGATCGCTGCCGAGAATTCGACGCTCATCCAGTCCCGGATGCGGGGGAAGAGATGGTCGATAAGGCCTTCAATGCCGGCAATGACCCATGCGGCCGCACCTCCTGTGCTGGCGGCGAGGCCGGCCACGAGGAACAGAAGGGGGACGAGGGCAAAGAAACTGTACGTTGCCAGGGCGGCGGACATCTCGAAGTCGTTGTTGCCGAGGAAGGACCCCAGGGATTCGCGGAGGACGATCCCGGCGACACGCAACGGATGGCCCGTTCTTTCGGCGTGAGAGATTCTTTTCAGGGATGCCATGGATGGTCAATTATAACAGATGAGGAGGGATCAGGGAACAGGGAAGAGAGGACAGGGGGCGGGGAACAGGGAACAGGGCGTGCGGGGTGGGAAGCGTGGAGCGGGGCAGACGATAGGACTTATAGGAGAATAGGACCTATAGGACCAATAAGACCTATAGGACGCTTAGGACCTATAGGACCGACCGATCGCCCGCTGCGGGCGGGCAATTGCCTTCAAAATGTCCTATTGGTCCCATCTGCGTCCTATGAGTCCGATATGTCCTATTGGTCCTATTCTCCTATAGGTCCTATCCGCCGCTCATCCCGCTCTCTCCTCCATCCCCTGCCTTCTATACCCCGCTCCTTCCACCGTGATCTCTCCGTACTGTCTTCGGTGGCGAAGAAAGTGCACTGAGTCAAGGTCGACGTAGTCGAATGCCGCCGTTCCCATCGCCATGGCGATGCCTGCGGAAAGCCCCGTCATCGTCTCCGTCATGCAGCCGGCCATGAGCCTTAAACCTCCCTCTCTGGCCAGCCTCATGATGGACAGCGACCCTGTGATCCCGCTCTTCGCGGTCTTGATGTTGACGCCGTGGCCGAGACCTTCGTTGAGGGCCATTTCCATATCCCCGACTGAAAAGACGGTCTCATCGAGAATGACGGGGAGGGGAGAATGTCTCGTTATCTCCCTCAGGCCGCGACGATCGTCCTTTGGCAGGGGCTGCTCGAAGAGGTCGACGGGGTACCCCTTCTTCAGCACATGATCGGCTAAGGCGAGGCAGGCGGTCTTTGTGAAACCCTGGTTCCCGTCGAGACGCAGGATATAACGGACGCCGAGGGCTTCGAGGGTGGATGCCACGGTGGCGATGAGCCGGCTGTCGTCGGCCTCTTCGCCGCTCACCTTGATCTTGAAGATGGTGAAGCCTTTCCGGGCGACCTTTCCTGTCCAGGCCTCAAGGGTTTTCCGGTTCGTCGTGTGAGGTATCGTGATGTCCGTTTCGATGCGTCGGAGGGCACCGCCGAACCAGTCGGGCTCACTTGTTCCGGTATTCCTGAGCCAGGCCCTCCAGACAGCTGTCTCCAGGCCGGAGACCGTCATGGGGAAGGAAGGGTGCCGTGCGCGCAACTCCGCCGCGATGGCGGGGAAATCGGCCGCCCTCTTTCCCGTCAGACGAGACCTTTCCTCGCGGATGATCCCCCGTATCCTGTCCACCGTTTCGTGAGGGAGTACGAAACTTGTCGCGCATTCCCCGAACCCTGAGGACCCATCCCCGAGACGGACCTCAACGATGACGCTCCGCATTGCGTTCTTGCGCCCCAGGGAAGTTGAGAAGGTCGTCATCAGAGGACGGACCACCTCTTTCGTGCAGATGGTCCTTATCTCATCGTCTGTCACAGGTTTCCGACCCGTTCGCTATGCTCCGTCATCCTTTGAACGTGTCCCTCCATCACGTTTCAGGCTCGAGCCGGATGGAGCCGGCGCCCCTGGCATTCCTGAGAGATCCCGGGTCGGACGTTATCCTGCCGATGATGTTGACCTCGCTCGCAGGCACGGGGTCTTGTCCGGTGGAGAGCGGAGTGGGGCCGAAAAAGATTGCAACGGCGTTCCCCGGAGGCCAGTAACCGATATCTCCGGCCTTCACCTCGCGCGTCGCGGTGTTGTCGAGGGGCATGTGGACGGGTACCTCGAAGTAGAACTCGTCGCCCCACTCATTCGGGGATGTCGTTACGGGCAGAACGCCGGCAACGGCTCCGGCGCATGGCGTGGACGCGAGTTCCGCTTCCACGGACACGGTGCCTGCTGTGATACGGATCTTCATGACGCATACTCCTTTCCGTCTACTCTATCCTCCTTTCCTGTTCCGTGTCAAAGGGTGAGTCGCGTGGACGGCCCGCGCGTTTCTCTTGACCTGCGGCACGAATGATGTATCATTGAATAAATCAGTATCTTCAGACACAACGAGAACAGGTGAGCATGAAAAAGAGGTCGCCTGCGCAGCCTGAAAGTTCCCAACCATGCCGCACAAGGTCCGGGCCTGCGGCTCATGTACGCGCCGGGAGAAAAAACGGACTTGACGCCGGGATCACGCTCGCGCGCATGGTCGGGCAATGGGACGGTTTTCTCAAGGCGACACCCCAGCCCATCCTGGTCCTCGACACCGGATTCAACATTGTCGCAGCCAACAGGAGATCGCGGGAGATAACGGGCACCGGTGAAGGTGAGCTCATCGGAAAAAAATGCTATGAGGTCATGCATGGCATGAACGGGCCCGCTGAAGGTTGCCCCATGCGTTCCCTTCTCACGCAAGGGAACCTTGAGACCGTGGAAATGGAGATCGAGACGATACACGGGACCTTTCTCGTCTCCTGCGCGCCCATCGTGGACGCGTCGGGTGTGCCCCTGGGGGTTATCCACGTGGCGACGGACATCACGGAGAAAAAGAAGGCCGAAGAGGAGCTGCGGGAGAGAGAGGTGAAGTACCGCTATCTCTTCGAGAACTCTCCCGCCGGCATGTTCAGGAGTTCCCTCGCGGATGGGAGGATCCTCGATGCCAACCTCACCCTGTCGAAGATGTTCCGGATCGATAACGACGGGGACCTCCATGCGGCGGACTTCTATGCCGACCCCCGGGACCGCCGGCGCCTTCTCCGGGCGATCAAGCGTGACAAGGGAGTGGACCGTCATGAGGTCCTCATGTCGAGGCACGATGGAAGCGTGTTCTGGGCTCTCATTTCGGCCCGACTCGACAACAGGGAGCATTACATAGAAGGCGTCGTCACGGATATCACCGCACAGAAAGAGGCACAGGAGGCCCTGCGGGAAAGCGAGGAACGGTACCGCGTTGCCATCGAGAACTCCAATGATTGCGTGGCCATATTCAGGGACGGTGTTTATGTCTACGCCAATCAGAAGTACGTTGAGGCGGTGGGGGTCCGTGATGCCGGGGAGATCCTGGGAACTGACATCGGCCGGTTCATCCACCCCGATGACTACGAACGCATAGAACGTTATCGCCGGGAGCGCAAGGCGGGCAAGGACGTTCCCACACGGTACGAGTTGCGGATAATCGACGTGAACGGAAAGGTCGTATTCTTCGAGGCGGCCGTATCGGTGATAACCCTCAAGGGTGCGCCTGCCACCCTCGTTTTCATGCGGGACATTACGGAGAGGATAGAGGTCCGGAAGAAGCTGGAGGAACAGGTGGAGTTCCTCCAGACCTTCATCGACACCATGCCGAACCCCATCTTCATAAAAGACCCGGAGGGGAGGTTCATGCAGTGCAACAGGGCCTTCGAGGAGTATTATGGTGTTTCACGCCAGACGGTGGAAGGGAAGACCGTTTTCGACATCGAGCCTCCGGACGAGGCGAAGGTCCATGCCGGGAAGGACAAAGAACTGATGAAGGAAGGAGGGATACTCGAGTACAACGGGGTGGTCACCGACCCGTCGGGCCGTGTCCACGACGTCATAATCAGGAAGGCCGCCCTCCGCAGGCCTGATGGCACCCCCGGCGGCATTGTCGGCGTCGTGATCGACATAACGGAACTCAGGAAGGCCGGAGAGATGCTTAAGGAGTCGGAAGCAAAATACCGCAGCGTTGCCGAGGAGTCCCTGGCAGGTTTCTACATCATCCAGGACGGCCTCTTCCGGTATGTGAACCGGAGGTTCTGCGAAATAACCGGTTATAGCTACGACGAGATCGTGGACAGGATGGGACCCCTCGATCTTGTCTACGAAGAGGACCGGGACGTCGTGGAGGAGAACCTGAGGAAACGCTTCGGTGGTGAGATGGGAAGCATCCAGTACAGGTTCCGGATGACGCGCAAGGCCGGTTCGATCGCGAGGGTGGAAGTGCTGGGGAGCGCCTTCGACTATCGGGGAAAACCGGCTGCCATCGGGACCCTCCTCGATATCACCAAAGAGACCATACTCGAGGAGCAGCTTCAGCAGGCCCAGAAAATGGAGGCCGTCGGACAGCTGGCCGGAGGCATGGCCCACGACTTCAACAACATTCTCACCACCATCTTGGGTTACTGCGGGCTCCTTCAGACCGAGTTGGAGGAAGACGATCCCCATCAGCTCTATGTCGAGGAGATCAGCATGGCATCAGAGAAGGGCGCCCAGCTCACGAGCGGCCTTCTCGCCTTCGGAAGAAAGCAGGTCATGGAGATGAAACCCCAGAAACTGGGCGATCTTGTCAGAGGTGTACAGAGGCTTCTCGAGAGACTGCTCCCGGAGGACATGAGGCTGGAGATCCGTCTTCCCCGAGAGGACTGCACGGTAATTGCCGATGCGACGCAGATCTATCAACTCCTCATGAACCTGACCACGAACTCCCGGGACGCCATGCCGGCCGGCGGGACCCTGCTGATCTCAGCCGACGTTTTGTCGATCGGCGAGGATTTCATTGCCCGGAGGGGATTTGGAGAGGCGGGCCACTATGCGGTCCTCTCCGTAGCCGACACCGGTTGCGGCATCGACCCCCGCGTACAGGAGAAGATGTTCGAACCTTTCTTCACCACGAAGGAACCGGGCAAAGGAACCGGACTCGGTCTCTCCATCGTGTACGGCATAGTCAAGCAGCATGGTGGTTTTATCGATGTCTGCAGCGCCCCCGGTGCAGGAGCGACCTTCACGGTCTACATCCCCGTTGCGAAGGGGAAAGCGGCACGCAGGCGCGCCGGTGTTCAGGGCATGCGGGGCGGCAGCGAGACCATCCTGATAGCGGAGGACAACAGGAGCGTCCGGGAACTCACGCGGGAGATCCTGCGGAAAGCCGGGTACCACATAATAGAAGCGGTCGACGGACAGGAGGCCATCGATCGCTTCGGTGAATTCTCTCACGTGATAGACCTCTCGATCCTTGACGTGGTCATGCCGAAGAGGAACGGCAAGCAGGTCTATGACGAGATCATGATGATCAGGCCCGGTGCAAAGGTGCTCTTCGTCAGCGGGTATGCTGCTGATGTCATCACGGACAAGGGGATACAGGACAGATCACTGGAATACCTCCCCAAGCCCGTGTCTCCAACCCTGCTTCTCAAGAAGGTGAGGGAGCTTCTGGACAGGAAGTAGAAGACCGTTTCAAGTTTCAGGTTCCAAGTTTCAGGCAAAAGACTAACTCCCGGAACGACCGTGCCTTCGATGATTTGTTTCTGGTCTCTCCTTGCCCTGAAACGTGAAACCTGAAACGGTTTTTAGATTTTGAGTATCAGTTCCCCCCGGGGGCGTTTGGGGACGTGGTGGACCCTGTCGGCGTCGCGCCAGTACTTTATGTCGCCGTTCTTCACCTCGTCGATGACGACCTGTTCCTTGGGAACTCCGAGAGCGATGACGAGGAGGATCTGGTACTGCCCGGGTATGTTCAGGAGGGCCCTCAGGCGGTCCCTCTGGATGTTGCCGAGCATGCAGCCGCCGAGTCCCATCTCCGACGCTCCCAGCAGAATACTCTGGGCGGCGATCCCGTGATCGCAGCCGAAGTCCTTCGTGAGTGACATGTCTCCCAGGATGATGACGTAGGCGGAAGGCCTTTCACCTTCCTCCGGGCCCGGCCAGTCCTTGAGATAGCCTGCCCACGCCAGGCACGAGAATATGGCCGCGTTCTTCCGGGCGTCATGGGAGAGGATGAACTTCAGGGGTTGGAGGTTCCTCGCCGACGGCGAAAGACGGGCAAGCTCGACGAGCCCCTTGAGCTGCTGCAAACTGACGCCCCGATCCTCGTAGAACCTCCGGTAACTCCTGCTCTTCGTAACAAGCTCCAGCACAGTCATGCCATCTCCCAATGTTCTAGCCTGAAACCTGAAACCTGAAACCGTCTTTCACAGATCCAGTATGATCTCCTCCAGAGGGCGTTTCGGGACATGGTGAACCTTGTTGATATCGCGCCAGTAAGCGATGTTCCCGTCTTTCGCTTCCGTGACGACGACACGTTCCCTGGGAATGCCCAGGGCGATGACGAGCAGTATCTCGTATTCCCGGGGTATCCCGATCAGCGAGGCCAGCCTGGTCTTGTCTACCTGAGCGAACATGTAGCCGCCCAGCCCCATTTCCGTGGCACCGAGGAGCATACTCTGCGCGGCGATCCCGTGGTTGCACGAGAAGTCCTTTGTGATGGCGGTGTCGCCGAGAATGATGATGTATGCCGCCGGCCGCCGCCCTTGGGCGGGCCCGCGTGAGTTCTTGATGTAATCCTCCCAGATGAGACAGGAGTAAATGGATTCGTTGCGAGCGGGGTCGTTGGAAAGGACAAACTTGAGGGGCTGGAGGTTCGCGGCCGACGGTGAAAGACGGGCAAGCTCCACGAGACCTTCCAGCTGTTCCATGCTTATGGGTTCGCTCTCCTGAAACCGCCGGTGGCTCCTGTTCTTCGTGACCAGTTCAAGGAGATCCATACAGGAACTATAGCATAGAAGGAGGAGGATGCAAGTGAAAAGGGGATAGGGGGAGCAGGGGCCTTGATAGGACCAATAGGAGAATAGGACATATTGGACCAATAAGACCCATAGGACGCTTAGGACCTATAGGACAGACCGACGCCGGCTGCGGGCAAACAATTGCCTTCAAAGTGTCCTATACGTCCTATCTGTCCTATACGTCCAATATGTCCTATAGGTCCTATCCTCCAATAGGTCCTATCCGCCCCTTCTCTCCCCTGCATCCCGTCCCCTTTTCCCCGCCCCTTCTACTTGAAGTAGGGCTTTACCTCCCGGCAGAGGTCTTCCGGGAGGACCACGCAGATGGGTTCGGAGAGGATGGCTTGGAAGAAATTGAGGTCCGGGGCAAAGTCACGCGTGTTGAGGAACGTCCGGGGAACGATGCGGAAATAGCAGCTGAAGTGTTCCTGATCGCTCGGTCCGAAAGAGAGCGACGCGTTGAAACTGAAGACTCCAGCGTCTTCATAATAGCGAAAGACCCGTTCGAGACCGGCGACGAGGTCGTCGATGTCGTCGTCCGTAAAGTCGTCAAGGGAGAAGACTTCGGGAAAGACGCACATGACCTCGCCGAGGAGCCCCAGAGAGACGAAGGAGGCCATCCAGTGGCCGGAGCCGAGCCGCGCGATGTACCGTTCGTTGTCTGCCGCTTCCCGCCTTGCGAGGACGTACCAGTAATTCTGCCTGTAACGCTCCGCGAAGCGTTGCGATGCCGACAGCTCATCCATGAACTGGTTGCCGGGATGGGCGGTGGCGAAATACTGCTGGTGGGGGTGTACGAGGCCTCCCCCCGAAGGCGGCATGTAATTCCAGGTCATCAGGTGATAGGGCAGCGACCCGTTGGTGGCGGCGATACGGCGCAGAAACCCGATGCCCAGGGCGAAAGCGTTGCGAAGCCGCTCTCTCGTCAGCTCCCTGAGACCGACGACGTGATCGTCAGACATGACAACGACGCCGCTGTGGATATCGTAAGGAAAGAGATTGGGTATGATAAATGCTTCTCCCTGTGTCAGCCTGCCTTCGGGGACGATATCAGGTGTGAACCTGGGTGTCGCCTTTTCGCGATGTTCGGGGCAGAAGGGACAGAAGCCCTTCACAGCGGGGTCGTGGTACCCGGCAAGGTCGAGCTTCTGCGGTTTGATGGCCCCGAAATGGGAGAAGTGGCATGTCCTCCCCGTCAGCGGATCGACGCGGACCTGGAAGCGGACCGTGGTGGGCGCAAAGCCCTTCCGCGGATCCAGAAAAGTGCTCTCCGATTCAACCTTCCTGAACTCGATCATCTGCCGTTATCTCCCTGTTATCGTATTTTCAAAATAAGAACAGAATCCTGAACCGCCTGTCAATGGAAAGAAGGCTTCGGAGCCCCGGAGGAAGGTCGTTCTGATTCGAAACCTGGAACCTTGTATGTTACTCCCAATGGAATATCACAGGCAGTCCATGATAAGAAGAATGAAAGTAAGGTTACCGGCGT
>MVQP01000014.1 GCA_002067235.1 Syntrophorhabdus sp. PtaB.Bin047 | reverse complement strand
CTGCTCGACGATCTCCGGTGAGAGCTCGTACATGTTGGGGATGATGTCCTTGCCATGGAAGATCTTGTAGCCCATGGCCTTGATCTCTGTTTCAAAGAAGGGGTCGAGCTCTTCGATGATCATGACCTTCTTCACCTGTTTGAAGAAGTCCGCGATCATTTTCTTCGGAAGCGGCCACACCATGCCGAGCTTCAGGAAGGAGTATTCCGGAAAGACTTCCTTGGCATACATGTAGGCGGAACCGCTGGCAATGATGCCCACGCTCTTGGAGTTGATCTCCATCTTGTTGAGCTTCGTCTTGTCCGCAAAGGCTTCCAGTTTCCTCATGCGCTCTTCGACGGCCTTTCTTCTCGGCCTCACATGGGCGGGGACCATGACGTACTTCGGCGCCTCTTTCGGGTCGAGGCCGAGAGGTATCTTGGATTCGACCCTCTTGCCCGTCTGGACGAGTGAATCGGCGTGAGCGATCCTTGTCACCGTTCTCAGGAGAACGGGGGTGTCGAACTTTTCACTGATGTCGAAGGCGGCCTTCGTGAAATCAAGGCATTCCTGGGCGTCGCCCGGTTCCAGCATGGGAACCTTGCCGAAACGGGCCCAGTTGCGGCTGTCCTGCTCGTTCTGGGAACTGTGGACGTTGGGATCGTCCGCCACGACGATCATGAGACCACCCTTGATACCCGTGTAGGCAAGGGTCATCAGGGCGTCTGACGCAACGTTCATGCCGACGTGCTTCATGGATGCCATCGCTCTCGCGCCGGCAAGGGCCGCGCCCGCTGCTACCTGGACCGCCACCATTTCGTTGGGTGACCATTCAGCGTAGATCTCCGGGTACGTATCGGCCACGTCTTTGAGGATCTCACTGCTCGGTGTTCCGGGATATGCGGCAGCGACTTTCACACCAGCTTCCCAGGCACCTCTTGCAATTGCTGCGTTTCCTTGCATTATTTCTTTCATACTACCCCCATAATGGCGTATCGCCTGGATTTTGAGTGACTAATTACTTCACCTCCTTTGGAACGATTTTTCTTGTATTTTAACTAAGGCTTGTTAATGAATTCACGTATTATTTTCGACAGATTAAACACCCTTTGTCAAGAAATATCGTTACGGAACGCTACCCGACGCCAGGAAATTTACGATGCTTTTGCACCCTTCCAATCCTTCTCTAATATTCTCAAGGGATATCCTCTCATCCTTGCCGTGCATCTTCATGTGCTCTTCCTTTGTGAGGGTGACGGGGAAGAAGCCGTAAGCGGGAACGCCGATGTCCCTGAAGTATCTGAGGTCCGTGGCCCCCGTCGTGACAAAAGGAAGAACAGGGATGTCCCCTTTCAGTGACGTGATGCAGTTCCTCACGCCCTGAAAATAGACCGTGTTGTATCGTGACGGCCCGGGTTCGCTGATCTTCTCTCCGATCCGTTCTATGACGACATCCTTTCCCGCGAGCTGCCGCACCTTCCTGAAGAACCTTTCGTGGGTCTCGGCGGGAAGGAGTCTGGCGTCGAAAGTCGCCGAAGACTCGGCCGGAATGACGTTGACCTTCTCGCCCCCCTTAAGTATGGTGAGTGTCACCGTGTTCCTGAGGATCGCGTTGTATATCTCATTGCTCTCGAAGAGGCGCCTCCATTTCGGCGCGTTCAGGGCATCCTTCAGGCCGGGGAACCTCGCTCCCCCTATCCTTCGTCCCCCGAGTATGCCCCCGAGATAGGCCGAGGTTATCGGCGTCGCCTTGAGGGGCCACCTGTGGGAGAGTATCCGGTGTGAAGCCTCGATGATCTTTTCGTTGGCGTTATCTCCGTGAGGCATGGACCCATGTCCTCCGGTGCCTTTTGCCTTCACGACGAACTGGCTCAGTTTCTTCTCCGTCACCGACACCTGGGCATGGATAAACCCGTCCTCCTCGATGAGGCAGCCGCCCTCGCTCAGGACGAAGGATGCGTCCTTGAGCTCCGGTATCCTGTCGAGCATGAACTCCATTCCGTTTGCCCCGCCCACCTCTTCGTCGCATGTGGCGAGGAAAATGATATCTCTCTTCGGGACAACGCCCCGCCGCGCCAGATCCACAAAGGCAAGGAGCTGGCATATCACCTGTGCCTTCATGTCTATGGCTCCCCTGCCGTAGATATAACCATCTTTTACGTCCCCGCCAAAGGGATGGACCGTCCATTCCTCCTCCCTGGCAGGTACGACATCGGTGTGGCCGAGGAGGATGATGGGTTTCCCCTTCTCCCTGCCCTTGATACGGGAGATGATGTTCGCCCGCATAGGCGCAGCCGCATGTATCTCTGCGTGCAGTCCTTCCCGCTTGAGGATGTCTTCGAGAAAGACCGCCGCCGCTTCCTCTCTCCCCGGTGGATTCGTCGTGTCTATGCGTATAAATTCCCTGATGATAGAGACCGCGTCATCGTAAGTCTTCATGGTATGTCCTGTTCTTCCCTTCCGACTTTGCCCGATACAGGTTGTCGTCGGCATCCTTGATGAGGTCCTTTTCCAGCTGTCCCGGGGCGTATGAAGCCAGCCCGGCGCTCACTGTGATATGGATACGATCGTCGCCGGAGTCGATGACGGTACCCGCCACCGCGGCGCGCAACCGCTCCGCCACTACGAGGGCCTTGTCGAGACCGGTCTCCGGAAGGATGACGAGAAACTCCTCTCCGCCGTACCTGCCCAGCCTGTCGATGTTTCTCAGGTTATCCTTCATGGTGCGCGTGATGCCCTTCAGGACCTGGTCGCCAGCCAGATGGCCGTACCGGTCATTGACGAGCTTGAAGTCGTCAACATCGAAGAGGATGACTGAAAAGGGGGAGTCATAGCGTTTCGCCCGCTCTATCTCGGCCGCGAGCTCACCGACGATACAGGCATGGTTGAAAACGCCCGTCAACCCGTCATGGCGGGACAGATTCCTGATCTCTTCGAAAAGGCCTATCTTCTCCAGAGTGAGGGCTATGTGGGAACAGAAGCGGGTGAATATGGACGTTTCCTCCTCGTTGAACGGTTCCTGCCTGTACAGCGCAGCATAGCCGTAAAGCCGGTTGGCGGCCCGGAGTTCCGAAACGACCGAGGCGGTGCCGGGAAAGCCTTGTCCCGGCTGGCTGCCGCTCCAGCCCGCGAGCACGGAGACCATCAACCGCTGGAGTTCCGGGTCGAGGCCGGTCTCGGGGAAGATGTGTATGTCAGCCTCCTGCCCGCCCACGAGCATCGTACCGAAGAACTGGAAGTCGAGGAAACTTCCGAGCAGCGTGTGCGCGTTTCTGAGCACGAATGCAGGGTCCCCGGTCTCGCCTATCATGCGCTGGAGATTCTTCAGGAATTCCAGCTCGAGGATGTTGATCTTCTCGCGGCGGAAACGCTCCTCCACCTGGGCCGTCAGTTCCTCGGTCCTGAGTACCTCCCTGTAATGGTCCATGCTGTTGTTGACGATGTGGTAGAGTTCCTCGAAACTCTTGAAGGGCTTTGTGAGCAGGGCATAGGCTCCGTTGCTCAACGATTCGAGCCTTTCCTTTTCCTCCGCGTACCCCGTCATCATGATGACAGGTATGCGGCGATCGATCTTCTTTATTTCCTTGAGGATCTCTATTCCCGAGACGCCGGGAAGAACAATGTCGCACAGAACGGCATGAGGCCTCTTGTCGTCGAGTTCTCTGTGAAGGTCCGGCATACTCTGGTAGGTGTAGACCTTGAGTCCGAACTGCTGCAGGAACTCCTGGAGCACGGCGAGCAGAGTTCCTTCATCATCAATGATGATCAGACGTTTTTCAGGAGACATTCTGAACCGGACCTTTCAGATCCGTCGATCCACCCTTCAAGTGGTATATTGTGGGGTTCCTCAAACGGAAACGACCTCTTTCACCTCCGGGATCTCCTGTTTGAGCTGTTTCTCCACGCCCATCTTCAGGGTCATCATGCTCATGGGACAGCTTCCGCACGCGCCCTGCAGCTTAACCTTCACGACGCCGTCGACTACATCGATAAGCTGAATGTCTCCCCCGTCCCTCTGCAGGAGGGGTCTGATCTTCTCAAGCACCTGCTCGACCTTCTCTTTCATATCTTTTTCCTCCGTTGCCTGGCGCGGACCGATGTCTTGACGGGACGCGCCCCCTGTACGCTGACCTTTATCTCTCTCGCCTCCGGCCTTAGTGATTTGGGCATCGTGATCGTGAGAACTCCCCCGGTGTATGTGGCGGAAGCCTTCTCCCCGATGACGTCCCCAGGGAGCTGGACGCTCCTCAGGAAGGACCCATGCACCCTTTCGGAGCGGCAATATTCTTCCTCGCTGAATTTCTTATCCCGTTTTCGTTCACCCTCGACGGTCAGCTTGTCCTCGAGGATGGTGATATTCACTTCCGCCGGATCTATCGCCGGTATGTCCATGATAACAACGATGTCGCCTTTCGTTTCCACCACGTCAACCGACGGAAGCCAGTCGGCCTCGCGAAGGGTTGGAAAACCGGCTTCGCCAAAGAATTCCTCGAACACCCGGTCCATCTCTTCCCTGAGGGAGGGGAACTTCGTCTCCCACATGGATTTCCACGGCGTTAAAGGCATGCGATACCTCCTGTCATGAACTCTCCCGCGCTGCAGTGTCTCTTTTCCAGAAGCTGACAATGCCTGACTGGTGGAAGACCAGTTCCACAAGCTCCCATCCTGAAGCCCCCATCCCGTTAAGGAGATCGGAAAGACTGTCGAGCTGTTCAGCCCCGACATCGTGAATTTCGCATTCCCCCCCGGGCCTGCAGGCGTAAATGATACTGTTCTTTCCCTCGATATCCACGCCGCTTCGCTTCAGCTCCTCCATGGAGTAGATCCTGACCGTGTATTCGAATTTCTTCATGGGTCTACACCTCTTGCCCCGTATTGTTTGCTCTATTATAGTAAACCATTGTGTGATAATTTTAAAGTGTCATGACGGATTTTCCGTCTTATATGAGACTGCATGAGGAAGGGATCCTCGGGGACAGGCTGGAGGAGATCCTGAGCCTTGCCTCCCCTTGCGTGCTCTGCCCCAGGCAGTGTATGGCCGATAGAATGGGGGGCGACAGGGGTTACTGCCAGGCGCCCTACGGTCTCTATGTCTCCTCCGTATCACCCCATTTTGGAGAGGAGGGACCCCTTGTGGGAACAGGTGGTTCCGGGACGATATTCATGACGCACTGCAATCTCAGGTGTGTCTTCTGCCAGAATTACGACACAAGCATCCGGGGAGAAGGAGTGAGCTGTTCGGCCGGAGCGCTGGCGGACGTCATGATGGACCTTCAGGGAAAAGGTTGCCACAACATCAACTTCGTGACCCCTACCCACTATGTCCACCAGATCCTCAAGGCCCTCCCCTCGGCCATAGAGAAGGGTCTTGCTATCCCTCTTGTCTATAACAGCGGCGGATATGACTCTCTCGATGCCCTCAGGCTCCTTGACGGCGTCTTCGACATCTATATGCCGGACATCAAGTTCCTTGATCCTGCCCTGGCCGCCCGCTACTGCCAGGCAGAGGACTATCCATCGGTGGTATGGCAGGCAGTGAAGGAGATGCACCGGCAGGTGGGAGACCTTGTCACTGATGAGAGCGGCATTGCGAGGCGGGGGCTCATCATCAGGCATCTTGTCATGCCCGGGGCGGCAGACGATACGCGAAGGATCCTCAAGCGGATAGCCGCCGAGCTCTCATCCGATTCCTACGTCAACATCATGGCCCAGTACTATCCCTGCCACCGGGCCGCTGAGTTTCCCGAGATAGCACGGAGACCCTCCGCGGCTGAGTATGAAGAGGCGGTCCGCCATGCGCGGTCCCTGGGCCTCACTCGGGCTTCCCGGCATTGATCCTTTTCGTGAGGAGGGCATCGGCCCTGACGACATCCTGCGGGTCCTTACCCGTTATCTCCCAGGAACAGGTCCCCTTTCCGTCCCTGCGGAGCTTTATCCTGATATCGCCCCTCAGGCTCTTTCTTATCTCTTCCAGTTCCTTTCCGTAGCGCGCCTCCGCTCCCGGCTGCGGCTTCGGTGCCTCTGAGATCGCTCTGTCCCGGCCGCATCCGCAGAGGGCGCCGCACAGGATGACCGCGATCACCACGGTCTTTGCCATGTTTTCCATCCATCCACTCCTTGAGAAAAATTCCTGCGGTCCTTGAAGACCGGCGAGATATTACTTCTTTTCTCACGATATGGTCCCGCCCCCTGCCAGGAACACAATTTTAGGGATTTGAAATGGACGCCTGATGGTGTATCTTTTTCACGGAGGTTCTTCGATGACGGTATCCGTGCGGTTCTGCGTTACCCCCGAGAAGGAAAGGTCCCTTCGGGAGAGGATGGAACGACTGGGAATAGAAGAAAAGGACATCGTGGAAAAGTTCGTGCGCTCCCGGGGACACGGCGGCCAGAACGTGAACAAGACCTCGACGTGCGTCTATCTGAAACACGTACCGTCGGGGATAGAGGTCAAGTGCCAGCAAGAACGCTCCCAGGCCCTGAACAGGTTTCTGGCACGGCGCATCCTCGCGGACAAGATCGAGAATGTAGCCTTGGGCAATGAGAGCAAAGAGCAGCAGATGCGCGAAAGGGTACGGCGCCAGAAGAGGAAACGTTCGAAAAGGGCAAAGGAAAAGGTGCTCCACCTCAAACATCTCACGGGAGAAAAGAAAAGGGCCCGTTCCTTCCAGCCCGATCATTCCGATTATCCCGGCGATGACTGATACCCCCAGGTTAAAGTTTGTCCCTTCCCTGCCGATAAATGACTGTACGCCATGAGCCTGAATGCCGCCTCGAAAGAAAAACCCGTCCAGAACTTCCTTACGTCCCTCATAGAAGCGTACCCGGACGCATCCATGCGGGATATCGCCGTATTGTTCACCGATGTCGTGGGCTCCACGACCTTCTTCAAGACCCATGGCGACATCCGCGGCAGGGAGATGCTCAGGACCCATCATCACATGGCCATGTCCATAGTCGAGGAGTACGGAGGGTCGCTGATAAAGGAAGTGGGCGACTCGGTCCTGGTCTACTTTCCCGACCCCGTCGAAGCACTCAAGGCAGCGATGAAAATGCAGCAAAGGTTCCTTCTCCACAACCGGGAGAGCAGTCCCGAGGATGAGATCCACGTGAGGATCGGCCTGCACCACGGCAAGGTGATAGTCGAGGAGAAGGACATCTACGGCGATGTCGTCAATGTCGCCGCCAAGCTGACGAACCTTGCCGGCGGGGACCAGATATTCGTCTCCCACGAGGTCTATGAATCGACGAGGGAGAACCCTCTGGTGCGGTTCGAACGCATAGATTTCTGGAACATGAAAAACGTCCCTGACGGCCTCAGCATATACAAGGTCATATGGGAGGTTGCAGAGGTTCCCGCACCGTCGAGGAGGGTCATCATGGTCCTCGTCCCCGACCCCCTCCATCCAGAGATCAGGGGGATCGTGGATGCGGCCGACCTGTGCCGGGGCGAGAAGGACGATCCCTCCGAAGATGAGTGCCTTTCGATCAAGAGGTCCCAGGAGGATAAACCCGTTTTCACGTATGCCACGGCGCCCGCGGCCCTCAAGGCTTCGAAAAGGGTGCTCTCGCGGCTCGCAGAAAGGGGTGCGGCTCCGCAGGATGCCGTCCTTCCCGTCAAGATCTTCATCACCGGGGTTTCCGCCAGGGAAGAGGAAGAGATCCTGACGAACGGCCCGACTACCGATCTCGATGCCTTGCCCTATGGTGCCGTCTATGTATCTGCAGAGGTACATCAGCATATGCGGAGCCCTTACCGGGCCGAGGTCGCGCTCGCCGTGACCTTCGAACCGGCCGGCAGGCTGTTCAGGGTATCCGACTCCGAGCCCGCGCTGGCGGCACCCGAGGCACCTCAATCCGAAGGGCCCGGTGCCTCGCCGCAGGGTGTCCATGCCCCCTGTTTCTATTGCGGAAGCACGCACCACAAGGTAGTGCACTGTCCTTCCAGAGAACTGACGGATGCTGGCAAGTCGATCGGGCACCTCGGGTATCTCCCCATGCAGACGATCGAGGCGCTCGGCACTTCTCTTGAAAGATCTCTGGCGGATATCCAGGTGAGCCCCGGTCTTTCTCCGGCGGATGGCGCACCAGACGGGCAAGAACTGGCGGTGCTGGCATTTTTCGACATTCGATGGACCTACCAGCTTCGCTTCCTGCGGGTCCTCTGGAATAACAGCGCGGAATCCTGGGATTCGATCCGTTCTGCCGTGACGGAGAACGAAGGCGGCTTCGCCTGGCTGGCGCAGGATTCATTGCGCGTTTCCAGCTATGACAAAGCAAGGTCCTTCCTCAAGCTTGCCCTGGAAAGGAAACCTCAGGACTACAAGGCCTGCTGCGTATCGGGGCTCCTCAATATGGAGCTCGGTGACGTTCCGGCGGCGATCGCGGACTTCAGGAAGGCGTTGGAATCGGCAAAGACGAACGTTCATAAGATCTACGCCTCCCTCATACTTGCGAGGCTGTACAAGCTCTCCGGGGACGCCATGAGGTTCAGGCACATGCTCGGCGAGATAGGCCGCCTCGATGCGGGCTGCCGCGAAGCGATCTACGAGGACATCCTGTTCAAGCTCGAAGAAAAGGATGAGAAAGGGGCGATGAAGAAACTCGTCAAGCTTGTCAGAGACAACCCCGATCTCTTTGTGACCGTCCTCATCGATCCTGAGCTGGCCCCTCACAGGAACACCATTTACGCGCACCTGACGGAGCTCATGGCTGAAGCGAAGAATGACGCCATCTCCCATCTTGACGACGCCAGGAAGGAGCTCAACCGCTGTCGCGCCCTCTTGCCCCTATCGGCATTGAAGACCATCGAGCCCGCCCTTCAGGAGATAGAGATATCGATACACTCGGAAAGCTATCTGGGCTGCCTTGATGTTCCCCACCGGTGCGCCTCGATCAGGGTGATGTGCAAGAACGCGATCGATGAGCAGTCCCGTGCCATAGCGGAAACGATGAAGGACCTGCGTATACGCCTTAACAACGCCGATGCCTTTCTGAATGCCTATCGCTACTCTCACCTGGCGGAGAGACACCGCAAGCGTCTGGCCTACTTGAGGCGGTCCATGGAACGCATGGGTGACGTGCGCTATTTTGAATCCTCGGGAGAGTTCGAGAGCTGCCACCAGATGTGCAGTGAGATATCGGACCAACTGTCCTCGATAGAGAAAAGGCTGGAGGTCCTCGACCTTTCCGCCAATCTCATCCGGATGTGCCTGAAGTTCCTCAAGTATTCCTCCATTCTGTTCTCCATCGTTTTCTTCTTCGGAATATTCATATTTCCCCTCCTCTCCGAGCAGGTCAACACCGTGCTTGCTCGCATGGATATCTCCGTTTTCTCCAGTGCCTGGTCCCTCCAGAAGGCATTCCTCATCTTCGGCGGCATAACGAGTCTCGTCGCAGCCTTCCTGATAACCATCAGACAGGTCCTTACCGGAGAAAAATAGCTCCGTCCGCCATTCAAAGGTTCAAGGCCCCCCGATGATGGTTGTTCCTGAACCTTGAACTTTGAACGTCTTTTCCCGTACATTGCCCTTTACTCCTTATGTTAACACTTGCTATACTACTGCCCTATGGATGCATTGAGCCTGAACGAACTTGCCGAACTGCTCCTTGCCGCACTGTGCGAGGAAATGGATAGCCTGGATCATGCCAATTACTTCCTTTCCGTCGACGAGATGGCCGCCAGACTGGGTATCGAAGACCACGAACAGGTTGTCGACGCGTGCCATTTGCTTGAAGAAAAGAATTATCTTCTCCTGGCATTCGACCACCTGACATCCCTGAGCGCCCTCGTCACGCCCCTGGGTGAGAGTTTTGTGTGCGGTGGGGGGGAGACGGGGATAATACCTGAATATCAGCGGTACAGAGCGGCCACCGCGGGCAACGCTCCCCGTCCCGCGGGCACGAGCCCCGGGCCCGATCAGCCTGTTGCATCATCTTTTCGGCCGCCTTCCTTGCCCGCACCGCCTCCGCCCGCAGCTCCCGCGGCCGCCCAAGGGGAACCGACACGCTCCGGAGATGTCGCCGGGCATATCATCGCCAGCATGGAACTCATCATCCGCAACGATCCGTCACTGTCGGAAGGGGCGAAGAATGACCTTGCCATAGACTTGAGAACGCTGGAGCTTCAAATGTCGAAAAGTTCCGTCAGGAAGCCCATGGTGGATGCCGTCTCCGCGGAACTCAGGGGTGTGCCGGCGCTTATACCCCTTATCGACTTCCTGCTGTCACTGAAGGAAGTTGGCTGACCCGTCCCCCTTTAAACAGCAGGCAGGCCGGACTGACCGGACATTCCTGATTGACATCCCTTTGTCTTGTACTGTATCATCATTGAAAAGATTATGCTTTCCGAGACAACAGCACCTCAGAAGATCCTCATAGTCGATGATGACCGGTCGGTGCGGCTGGTTCTGGGTACCCTGCTGAGGAAGAATGGCTTTGTGCCGCTCGAAGCATCTGGCGGACAGGAAGGGATCTCTTCCTTGAGGAGCGAACACCCCCGGTGCGTCCTCCTTGACCTCAAGATGCCGGGCATGGACGGTATAGAGACGCTTCACGCTCTCAAGAAGATAGACCAGTTCGTTCCGGTGATCATCATAACCGGTTACGCGGACATCCCCACGGCCGTGCAGACGATCAAGCTCGGCGCCTATGATTTTCTGACGAAGCCCCCCCAGGTGGATAAACTGATCCTGACGATCAAGCGCGCCATCGAAGCCTACTCTCTCCAGGAGGCACTCAATCAGCTCGACGACACGATGCTGGGTTCACTGGAGTCCCTTTTCGGCAGAAGCGATGCCATGAAGAGCATCATCCACCATATACGCCAGGTGTCCAAGACCGACTTCTCCGTTATCATACAGGGAGACACGGGGACGGGAAAATCCGTGGTGGCCCAGACCATACACGACCTCAGCAAGAGGGCCAGGGACCCCTTCCAGTCCGTCGATGTCGGGGTGATACCGGAGAATCTTATAGAGAGCGAGCTCTTCGGTCATGAGAAGGGAGCATTTACGGGAGCGGACAGGAAGAAGACGGGTTTCTTCGAGATAGCCCACAAGGGAACGCTCTTCATCGACGAACTGGAGAATACACCTCCCCTCCTCCAGAACAAGCTTCTCAGGGCCGTCGAAGAGAAGAGGATCTACCCGATCGGGAGCACGAAGCCTGTTGATATCGACGTCCGGATCATTGCGGCATCCAACGCGGATATCAAGGACGCCGTCCGGGAGAAGAGGTTCCGTGAAGACCTGTTCTTCCGGCTCAGCGAGTACATGATCACCATGCCCCGGCTGCGTGACCGGCCCTCGGACATACCCTTCCTCGCAATGAAGCTGATGACCGCGGCCTCCAACGAGCTCGAGAAGCAGATGCGGGAACTGACGCCGGACGCCGCGGAATTGCTCATGAGCTATCCGTGGCCCGGTAATATCCGGGAGTTGAAGAACGTCATCCGCAGGGCAGTGCTCACCTGTCGTGACGGTGTCATCAGACCGGAGGACATCGAGTTCATTGTCGGAGAAACGGTATCCCGCCAGGACAACGGCACCTTCCTTATGCCTCTCAAGCAGGTTACCCTCCAGGCGACACGCGACGCTGAAACGGAGGTCATCAAACGTGCGCTCACGATCACCGGCGGCAACAAATCCCGTGCCGCAAGGCTCCTCGAAATAGACTACAAGACCCTCCTAACCAAGGTGAAAGAGTACAGGATATCCTAAAGACCGTTTCAAGTTTCAGGCCTCAGGCTGAAGACAACAACCGGTGCGGCCGGGCGGGGCTTCTTGTATGGAACTTGAAACCGTCTTTGGTCCTTGAAACCTGAAACGTGAGACCTGAAACGGTCTTCTCCTCCTGAAACGGTGTTTTCTGTGACTTTTGTTATGGAATTGATTCCATAGTTATGGTGCCGATTCCATAATAATCGGCATCGCGATTTGTCTCTCCCTAATCATATCAAAGCGTTAGGCTTTGGCACGCTAATTGCTACATCCTATGACATGGTTGAATCTTATGCCACATGCGATTTAATGCTGACCTCCACCGGCGAAGCTTCTTGCGTGCAGGGATTGGGAGACATCCCCGTTTCCCAAACAAAACTCGCCATAAGCAACGGAAGACAGGTAGATCATGCCCCCCAATACGTCTACCGTACTTTTCCCCTGCCACAGAAGCTTCGCCACCCCCCAATAGATCTCAGTGCAACCGGTTATATACATGCGGCTATTCAAGAGGAGGATGTTTCCGGCGCGAGCATCCTTGATGAAACAACCAACATCCTCCTCTCCCTTCTTGTATGACGACCCCGGAGAAAAGAAACGGAGCCGTCATTTTACGGAAGGATCGTATTGACGTGCACGTTCATGCAGGTCGCAGTCGCTCGGCCCGGGTCCTCATAGCTGCGGACGACAGCTCCACCATACAGTTTCTGGGATCCTCCATCGACAGCTGCGGATACGAGACGATGGTCGTCTTCAACGACAGGGAGCTTCTGCATCGCATGGAACGGGAAACGCACCCTCCCCTCGTCATCCTCGACGGAGACATGCACGGGGTGGACACCCTGGCCCTGTGCAGACGTATCCGCCTCTCTCCGCACACGGCGCGGGCCTATATCATTCTCCTGACAGCCGATCGGGCGGACGGGGAGGCATTCCCGGACCCTGCGCGGGGGCCCGATGAACTTCTCGCCCGGTCTTGTTCGAGAAGGGAGCTTCAGGCCCGCGTGAGCACCGGTGTACGTGTCATGGACCTCGAGACCGAGGTGTCACATCTTGTCACCGACCTCGCGCGCGCGGTGAACAAGATCGAGAAGCTCAGCGGTCTTTTGCCCATATGCTCCCACTGCAAGAAGATACGTGACGACTCGGGGTACTGGAATGAACTCGAGAAGTACATCAGCGATCATTCCGATGCCGAGTTCAGCCATGCCATCTGCCCCGCCTGTCTTGCCAGGTACTATCCGGATGTGAAAGATGAATACCTGTAACGTCCTCAAGGACGAGCATGAGGTCCAGGGCAGCATACCAGCCGAACTCCTCGGAGAAACGGCGCTTGCGCTTATCAATGCCACCGATGAGCTGGTGGTCCTTGTCGGCGAGAACGGGAGTATCATGGCCCTCAACAACAAGTTCGCCGCCAGGTACGTGACCGGGGGTGAGTCTCTCGTCGGTTCCTGCGTTTATGATGTCCTCACCGGAGACCTTGCGGGCAAGACAAGGGATATGATGCTCAAGGTCCTCAAGGATGGAAAGACCGCAAAATTCGAGGCGAGGACCAGCGGCTCATGGATGGAAGTGGAACTCTATCCCATCCGGGACAGCCAGGAGAGCATCGGGAAGGTTGCCATCTTCATGAGGGACATCACCCGGGAGCGCCGGTACGAGGAGGCCCTTCGGGAAAGCGAAAGGAAGTATCGTCAGATCGTGAACACGGCGAGCGAAGGTATCTGCGTGGCCGACGAGGATTTCAGGATCACCTTCGTCAATGCTCAGGCACAGAAGATGTTCGGTTATTCCGAAGAGGAGATACTCGGCAAGTCTCTCGACTGCTTCATGGCGGAGGAGGACCTGGAAGACCACTTCGACAAGAGGCGGCGCAGGCAGGAAGGGATGTCCGACCAGTACGAGCGCCGCTTCCGAAGAAAGGACGGGCAATCGCTCTGGGTCAACGTCTCGGCCAGTCCCATCCTGAACAGGAAGAACCGTTTCGTGGGGTCCATATCCCTTTTCACGGATATCACAGCTCGCAAGCAAATGGAGAACGAACTCCTCAATTTCAGGAAGCTCGAATCCGTGGGCATCCTTGCCGGGGGCATAGCCCATGACTTCAACAACCTCCTCATGTCCATGCTGGGCTATATCTCGCTGGCAAAGATGTATCTTTCAGAGACCGAATCGAAGGCCCGGGACAAACTCGCCGAGGCGGAGAAGACCATCGACAGGGCCAAGGAGCTCACGACTCAGCTTCTCACGTTCTCGAAGGGCGGAAGCCCTCTCAAGAAGACCCTCCATCTCCAGCCCATCATCCGCGAGGTATCGAGGATATCCCTGTCCGGGTCACGGGTGAAGTGCAAATACAGTTTCCAGGAGAACGTATGGCCTGTCGAGGCCGATGAGACGCAGATCCGGCAGGTCATCCATCAGCTCGTCCGGAATGCCCGGGAGGCCATGCCCGAACACGGTGGTTCCGTGGCCATCTCTGTCCGGAACAAGACTTTCCAGGCCGAGCCCGGCACGTTCCTGCCAACCGGCGATTATGTCGAGGTGTCCATCTCGGATACGGGTAAGGGGATCGCGAAAGAGCATCTCTCGCAGGTCTTCGATCCCTATTTCACCACGAAGGACTTCGGACCCCAGAAGGGTATGGGACTCGGTCTCGCCGTGTGCTATTCCATCATAAAGAAACATGGCGGCCAGATAGAGGTGGAATCGCAGGCAGGCGAAGGGGCGACGTTCCACGTGTATCTCCCGGCCCACAGGGTGGAGCCATTGCGGGACGAACCCGAACCACACAAGGCTGAACCCGGGGACAAGGCCTGCCTCAGGGTGCTCATTGCCGACGACGAACAGTCCATTCTTCAGACAACGACGATGTTGCTGACCCACCTCGGCCATGATGTCACGGCTGTTGCCGACGGCAGGCAGGCCATCGACCTGTACCGCACATCGAAGGAATCGGGCTCTCCCTTCGATGTGGTCATCCTGGACCTGATATCTCCCGTCGGGCCTGACGGTGTCCAGATACTCCAGGAACTCCTGGCCATTGATCCCGGTGTCTCGGCCATCCTCTCGAGCGGCTACCCCAACGATCCCCAGATAGTCAACCACAAGGAACATGGCTTCAAGGGTGTTCTCGTAAAACCTTACAGGATAGAAGACCTGAATCTGGCTCTGAAACTGGCGAAGGGATAGAGAAGACGGGTAATGGGTGATAGGGAGAGATTGCTTTTTCCCATCACCTATGACCCATTACCTATGACCTGTCCTCTCTCTTTCTACCCGCTTTCCCTCATGACTATACCAGCTATGTTGCCGAGGGGGGCCACCGTATTGACAGCACCCAGCTTGACGGCTTCTTTCGGCATACCGAAGACGACACATGTGGCTTCGTCCTGGGCCACGGTGTAAGCGCCGGCCTCTTTCATTTCGAGCATCCCCTTTGCCCCATCGTCGCCCATCCCTGTCATGATGACACCGACAGCGTTCTTCCCGGCGTAACGCGCCGCGGACCGGAAGAGAACATCGACGGAGGGCCTGTGGCGTGATACCAACGGCCCGTCCTTTACCTCGACATAGTACCTGGCGCCGCTTCTCTTGAGAAGGGTGTGCTTGTTGCCAGGCGCGATGAGGACCCGCCCCCGGACCACGGTGTCGTCGTTGGCGGCCTCCTTCACGGAAACGCGGCATATTCCGTCGAGCCTCCTGGCAAAGGCGGCCGTGAAATGTTCGGGCATGTGTTGAACGATGACCATACCCGGTGCGTCAAGAGGAAGGGCTTCAAGGAAGGACTTGAGGGCCTCCGTCCCGCCCGTCGACGCGCCCACGACGACCACACGCTCCGTTGTCTGGATCATGGCACGCGAATTGGGCTTTTCGATGACGGCGTCTGCGGTGAGCTTCGGTTCCACTTTTATGAAACCGTTGTTCTTTCTGGCACGCCCGAGGCGTGCCTCGGCCGCCGCCTTCACCGTGTCGCAGATGATGACCTTCGATTCCTCGAGGTACTGCTTGACGCCCATCCGGGGTTTCTCTATGATGTCCACCGCCCCATACTCGAGTGCTTTCATCGCTGTCTCCGAGTTCCTCTCCGTGAGGCTCGAACACATGACGACAGGGATGGGCCTCTGGGTCATGATCTTGTGAAGGAATGTGATCCCGTCCATGCGCGGCATTTCAACGTCAAGGGTAATGACATCGGGGACAACGCGCTTCATGATGTCGGCGGCAACAAAGGGGTCCCTGGCGGAGCCGACCACTTGCAACGCTCCGTCGGATTGAAGGACCTCTTCAAGAACCTGTCTCACAACTGCTGAATCGTCTACGATCAGGACTTTGATCTTCTCTGCCATGATGCCTCCGCTTATGTCCTGTTCATCACGCTAATTTGGGTGTAGCTGTTGCACCTGTCTTCCTGTATACCGTCGGCGCGACCTGTTGGAGAGGCAGGTCCATGCCGAATAGCGTCTCCGAGTGGCCCATGAAGATGTACCCACCAGGTTTCAGGCACCTGCAGAATTTGCCGAGGAGCCTCTCCTGAACCGTCTTATCGAAATAGATGATCACGTTTCTGCAGAAGATGACGTCTATTTTCTCCCGGAACCCGAAGTCGCCGTCCATGAAATTGAGGCGCCGGAAGGAGACGCGGGAGCGTATCTCCGGGACTATTCTGAAGAGTCCGGCCCCGGGGTTCTTGCTTTTTAACAGAAACCTCTTCTTGATCTCAACTGGTATGGGTGCCACCTTGTCTTCCTCGTAGATGGCCTTCTGACCTTTTTCCAGAACACGCCGTGAGATGTCCGTCGCAATGATCTGGAAGGGCAGTTCCTGCGCCCACACATTATCCGCGAAGTCCTGCACCACCATCGCGATTGTGTAGGGTTCTTCGCCGCTGGAGCACCCGGCGCTCCAGATCGTCAGCTTGTTTGAAACAGTAAATCGGTCGCTTCTCAGAATCGTGGGCAGTACCCGGGAGGTAAGATAATTGAAGTGGGCCGGCTCCCTGAAGAAATCGGTTTTGTTCGTCGTCACCTCGTCGATCATGTTCGTGAGCTCGCCGTTTTTCCCCTCATCGCTGAAAAGGTACTTACAGTACTCATCGAAGGATCTCATTCCCAGTTTGCGCAGTCTCTTTTGAAGTCTTCCCTCGAGCATGACCTTCTTCACGGGGGTGATCTTTATCCCGACCTGGTCGTGGATGAAGACGGTCAGCTCATCGAAGAGCTTGTTCGAAAGCCTGACGGAACCGCAGTCGGCGTTCTGGCCTCGTGAATCGTCGGGGCGCGCCATCACCGGTACCCCCTATCCCAGAACTTTCTTTACGACCGCCAGGAGTTGGTCCGGCTTAAAAGGTTTCACTATCCAGCCCGTGGCGCCGGCGCTCTTACCTTCTTGTTTCTTGCTGTCCTGGGATTCCGTCGTCAGCATGATGATGGGTATGAACTTGTACTCGGCCTTGCTTCGGACTTCCCTTATGAGCCCGATCCCGTCAAGGTTCGGCATGTTGAGGTCCGTTACTATCATGTGGACCCCCGAGCCGTTAAGCTTGGACAGGGCATCCTGCCCGTCGCTTGCCTCAACCGTCTCATAGCCCGCGTTCTTAAGGGTGAAGCTGACCATCTGGCGGACGCTGACAGAATCATCGACAGTCATGATACGTTTCGTCACCGCACTCCTCCTTGTGGATCAAGATACATATATAGATTCACGGTGTTCATTATCAAAAGAGCTCCACGTTATCGCCAAGATCATCAGCGCAGGCATGGTCCTCTTCCGTTTGCGGGGGCGCTGCGCCCCCCCTCTCCTTTCCCGTAAAGGGAATGACATTTGATGCCACGCTCTGGTGGATGATCCGTTCTCTCTGCATCGTGTAATTGCTCTCGATATAGTCCAGGGAACGACCCCGGGCCTTCTCCAGCTCTTCGTGGGAAACGGCGCGTCTTGCCGTCGCTATGACCTCGTCGAAGAGAACCTCAAGGCCCGACACCTCGCGTTTGAGATCTCTGTGGACGGAGATGTTCTCGATCGTCTCCTCGATAAGGCCGGACAGGTTTCGGCTGCCTCCCTCTATCTCCTTCACGAGGCCGACGACCCCGTCGTTCATGCCCTTGAGTTCGTCGAGCAGTCCCGATAGTTCTCCTATGATGCTCCGGCTGTCGGAGTCCGCGTCAGCGGTTCTCTCCCTGACGGCGGCCTGAAGTCCCTGCGTTGCGGTGACGACCTCCCTGAGGAGATCCGAGATCGTGATCTTCTGTGACGTGGCATCTATGGAAAGGTGCCATATCGCCTCAGCGATGACCCCGAGCGGTGCGCCTTCAACCCCGGTGTGCGCTGATTTGACCCGGGCGTTGACGGCGATGAGCTCGATCTCCTCGCCTATCTCCTCGATGTCGTCAACGAGCCCCGAGATCGTGGACACGGCGGAAGAGAGTTCTCCCATGGCATCGACGAACTCGCCCTCCGCCCGGCCCGTGTCTTCAAGCCTGCCGATGACGGCCGTTGTCCCCGATTCGATGTTGGACAGGAAGGTGCTTGCGATGAGGTCCGTTCCACCGGTGATCTTCTGGATATCGTCGAGTATCCTGAAGACATTCTTGACCACGCCCTGCAGGTTCTCGACGATGGCATCCACCGCATGGACGAACTTTTTCTCGGCATCGGAGAGCTGGGCTTTCTGCAGCTCGCAGGCGATGGCGGCCTCAGCCACGAGTTCCGCCGTGACAGGCCCGACGTCCGCCCGGTCATCGTCTGCTCCCCGCGGCGATACATACAGTCTGCCTTCCATGGAGGTGAGGACGTCCCTGATATGTTCAACCTGCTGGCGGGTGATATCGTGGAACTGCATGGACATGACTACCTCGCCGACCTGTTTCGATGTCGCGTTGAATCGGCCCAGCATGGAATCGGCGGCACTGAACGAAAGGTCATGCCTGCTCTCGAGGAGCTCGATGCTCGACCGTATGTTGCCGAGAACCTCACTGATGTAGCCCCTGCTCTTCTCGTTTATGCTGACGATCCTCGCGAGAGTCTCCTCGGTCAGCGACATGAGCGACCGACGATGACTCTCGATGCCTGCAGACTTGTCATGGATGAGCGCCGAAAGCTGTTCCACGTCTCCTGCCAGATTGACGAAATCGCTCTCCATCTTCTTCAACTGGGCGCTCTCTATCTTCGTGGATATGGCGAGTATTTTCAGCGTCTTGACGATCTTGCGGAAATTCGCAAGGGGATCGCCTACGCGGGAGACGGCGGCCAGAACGTCATTGAGGGCGGCCATGCCCGATGCGAACCTCCTGTCGGAGCCCCCGATGTGCCTGTCCATCCTCTCGAGGATCTCGCGGAAGCGACCTATTGTACCCTTCATTACGGAACTGTCGAGCATGCTCACCAGTGACGAAGCCTGGCGCGATATCTTCTCGACCTCCGTGTACACTTCATTAAGACGGGAACCTATGAAAAGGAACTGTTCCTCGGTCCCCGGGATCAGCCGGCCCACCCGGGCAGCCAGTCCTTCAATCCCACTCCTGATGTCATCCATATATCCCGACCTTTCCTCGCTTCATCGGTTCCTTCCTTCGAGGGTAAACCTCTGACGCTTCCATACTGTAGATTGTCGCTGTTCCAGGGGAGAACTTAAGGGACTAAAAACGGTTTCAGGTTTCAGGTCTCAGGTTTCAGAGAGAGGATGCGCAGAGTTTTCCTGCGGAACCCGGATGCACCTTTTCCTGCGAAATAAACAGGGTTCGGGAAGGTGTACCTGTCCGTTCCCGAACCCTGAAAACTGCTTCTTATCTTACCCTGTTCCCTGGCCGCTTCTCTCCTACTCGAAGGAGAAGTCGAGGAACATTACTTCCTGGGTGCCGTTGCCAACGGAGAAGTTGAAGGGCAACTGGACTATCGGCAGGGTGGTGATGAAATTGAGTTCGATCTCCTTGCCCACGATGACCATCGGGATGGCCGCCTTGAGGTTGATCCCGGCCTTCTCGAATTCCTTGCGTGCCTGGCCCGATATGATGTTCGTCAGCTCGCCGATGGCATCGACCACGTCGGAGTTGATGGCCGCCGATTCGTCTCCGATGAGAGTCTTGTATATGAAAAGCGCCCCCTTGTCCTGGAAGCTTATCGTGATCGTACCCTTCCTGTCCCCCACAAGGCCCATTATACCCGTTACCTCGCCCGAGGTGGTACGGCTCGTCTTGATCACTGGTTTGCTCAACGTAACCTCAATGCCCAGCATAGTCCTGAATACCGACTGTGCCGCCATAATGAAAGGGTTTATGTACTTTACATCCATGCCTGCCTCCGGCGCTGTATTATTTACCGACCTTGGCTTTCGCCTTGTCTATTGCTTCTCTTAGCTTCTCGGGAGTGAAGGGTTTGACGATGTAATTGTCCACGCCCGATTTGATCGCTTCCATTATATTGTCTTTCTGGGCCTCCGCCGTCACCATGATGAAGGGGATCTTCTTGATGTTGTCATCGCCCTTGCAGGCCTTAAGGAACTCGATTCCCGTCATCTCCGGCATTATCCAGTCGCTTATGATGAGATCGACCTCTTCCGTGCCGAGGACGGTGAGAGCGTGTTTGCCGTTTTCCGCTTCGAGGACATTCTCGATGCTTATCTGCTTCAATACATTCTTGATGATCTTTCTCATCGTCGCAAAATCGTCAACAACGAGCACTTTCATTGATAACCTCCGTTGCTTGTTGGGTTTGGCACCATTCTAAACTAATTATACTTATCGTGCAAAGCGGAATTTACTTAATGTAGCATCCACCACCCCGTTCGGAATTAGAGAACTTTCAAGGCGAATCCCGTTGTCATCGGGCCGCCAAATCCTGTAAGATTTGAAATAAGGGGAGTGATCCCAACCCACTGCCAATGTGAAGGATGGTGAAATGACAGAACAGGACTTCCTGAAGACCCTTCAGAATTACGGCCAGCATCACATCGTTGAACATTACCGTGCTCTTACGCCCCACCAGAGGGATGTGTTTCTCGAAGCCAACCGGGACCTCGACGTCCCCCTTGTCATGAGACTCCACAGGCAGTTCTGTCAGCCCGGGGATACCCGCCCTTCTTCCGCCGGCATCAGTCCGCCCCGGGTGGTCTCACTGCCCCGAAGCACCCGCGAGCATGACGATGCCCTCCGGGCGCGGTCCGTCGGGGAGTCACTGCTGCAACGCCAGAAGGTAGCCGCTCTCGTCGTGGCCGGGGGGCAGGGATCGCGTCTCGGCTTTGAAGGACCCAAGGGCACGTTTCCCCTCTCCCCCGTCAAAGAGAAGACACTCTTCCAGCTTTTTGCCGAACAGGTGCGGTGTCTCTCGGCGCGTTTTGGCGTGACCATACCTTTTCTGATCATGACAAGCGGTGACAATCACGTCGACACGGTGCGGTTCTTCCAGAGGAACCGTTATTTCGGTCTTACGCCCGACTCGGTATATTTCTTCTCCCAGGGGGTTCTGCCAGCCGTCTCTCCCGACGGGAGGCTCATTCTCCGGGACAAGGTCCATTTCTATACGAGTCCGAACGGGCACGGAGGCTCGCTTAAGGCCCTTTCCGACAGCGGTCTGCTGGCAAGGCTCATGGCGGCGGGTTACGAGGAACTCTTCTACTGCCAGGTGGACAATCCCCTCGTCAGGATCGCAGATCCCGTGTTTCTCGGCCACCATTCACTGGAGGGTGCCCAGGTATCCACGAAGGTTGTGCGGCGCAGGGGCGTGGACGAGAAGGTCGGGGTGTACCTCGTCGTCAACGGAAGACAGGCTGTCATCGAATACAGTGACCTCGATGAAACGAACATGAAGGCCCTCGACGAGAATGGGGGCATACTGTACTGGGCCGGGAACACGGCCATCCACATCTTCTCCCTGTCTTTTATCAGGGACCTGAACAGCGATGGTTTTGCCCTGCCCTACCACTGCGCCAGAAAATCAGCCTATGTGGTCTCCTCCGACTGGGAGCCGGCGAGTGTAGACGTGTGGAAGTTCGAAACCTTCGTCTTCGATGCAATACCCCTCGCGCAGAGGGCATGTTGCATGGAGGTCGCCCGGGAGGAGGAATTCGCCCCCGTAAAGAACAAGGAAGGCCCCGATTCCCCGGACACTGCGCGGCAGGCCCTCATCGACCTGCACCGGAGCTGGCTGGAAAAGGCGGGCATCAAGGTCCCGCCGCACGCGAAGGTCGAGATCAGCCCCCTTTTCGCCCTCTCTCCGGAAGACGTGGTGGAAAGGCTCCGGAACAGGAGAGTGGTCATCTCATCGGAGATATATATAGAATAAAGGTGATGGGTTATGGGTGATGGAACAAGACCCCAGCACTCCCACCCCCTCACCAGCTCTAGCGGTTCTAGCGGTTCAAACCGTCTTCTCCCCTACCCTGTGCAGTTTCATGAAGTTCGTTTTACTTTTCGCGGCTATGGGGTGGCCTGCCACGAGGACGATAACGTCTCCCTCCTTTGCGAAGCCTGCCCCCACCGTGAACCTGTCAACCTCCTCGATCATCCTGTCGGTGCTCGACAGTTTCCTGACCCGGTACGGGATGACGCCCCGGTACAGCTTCATGCGCCTCACCACCGCGGGGTCGGGCGACAACGCTATGATGGGCGTGTCGGGCTTGAATTTCGAGATGAGCCGCGCCGTAAAACCCGTCATCGTGAAGGCGAGGATACAGCGTGCTTTCATCTCTCCGGCCGCTCGGGAAGCGGCTTCGGCGACGGTGCCGGGAAAATCGAAGGATAAGCCCTCCCGGCCGGGCATGGAGAACGCCTCCACCCGCTCCCCCATGCGCTCCTCTGTGAAGGAGATGATCCGGTCCATTACCTCCACTGAATCGAAGGGATATTGCCCGGCTGATGTCTCGGCGGAAAGCATGAGAGCGTCGGTGCCGTCGAGCACGGCGTTGGCGACGTCCGTCGTCTCCGCCCGGGTCGGGCGGGAATGGCGGGTCATGGAATCGAGCATCTGGGTGGCGGTTATGACGATCTTCCTCGCGTCGTTGGCCTTACGTATGAGCATCTTCTGGAACACGGGGACTTCTTCGAGGGGCATCTCGACGCCCAGATCCCCCCTGGCGACCATGATACCGTCGGCCTCGGACAGGATCCCGTCGATGTCTTCTATCGCCTCCTGCTTTTCAATCTTCGCGATGAGGGGTACCGATACACCACGCGCATCCATCCAGGCCTTGATCTCCTTCACGTCGTCGGCGCTCCTGACGAAGGAGAGGGCGACGTAGTCCACGCCCATGGATATACCGAACTCGAGGTCCGCCCTGTCCTTCTCGGTGAAGAAGGCGGCGCTCACCTTCATTCCCGGCAGGTTCACGCCCTTGTGCTCCTTCAGGACCCCGCCCTCAAAGACGGTAGCGGCGATGGAATCCCCCGAGGTAGTTTTGACCTGGAGCTGGATCAGACCGTCGTCGAGGAGGATCCTGTCGCCGGGGCGGGCATCCTGTATAAGCCAGGGATAGTCGATGTAGATGCACCGTCCGTCCCCCCTGTCGGAGCCCGCGCGTATCTCCACGGACTGTCCCTTCCCGAGAGTTGCCTTGCCCCCTTCCAGTGATCCTACCCTGATCTTGATGCCCTGCAGGTCCTGAAGGATGGCAACGGGCCTGCGGAGCTTCTTCTCGACGGCCCGTATCTTTCTGATAAGGGAACCGTGTGACCTGTGATCGCCGTGAGAGAAATTGAGGCGCGCAACATCCATGCCTTTCTCCACGAGCGATTGAAGGGCCGTCGCCGTCTGTGTCGGCGGCCCGAGTGTGCATACTATCCTGGCTTTTCTCATGCTCTCTCTCCCTGTGGTGTCAGGCGATCTCCGAAAGGTCCCTCTCGTCCTCGAACCTGTCGCCTATGTGCCTCATGAGCCCTGCCATCTCTTCCTCGGAAGCACGGGCCGTCAACTCCTCGGCCATCTTCCGGGCCTCGATCATAATATCGAGATCCCTGACGATGTCCCCGATCCTGAAGGCCGGCATACCGGATTGCCTTACCCCCAGCATGTCACCCACACCACGTATCTTCAGGTCCTCCTCCGCGATCAGAAAGCCATCACTCGTCTTTTCCATGATCCTGAGCCGCCTCGTCGCCAGATTGGTCCTTTTCGTCGACGCGAGAAGAATGCAGCGCGAGGGGTCCGTCCCCCTGCCCACCCTGCCCCTGAGCTGATGGAGTTGGGACAGGCCGAACCGCTCCGCGTTCTCGACGACGATCATCGTGGCCCGGGGCACGTCGATGCCCACCTCTATCACGGTCGTGCACACAAGGACGTCTATCTCTCCCTCCCGGAAGCGGGTCATGACATCCTCTTTGTCCCTCGCGTTCATCCGTCCATGGAGAAGCCCCACTGTGTATTCGGGGAAGACGGAATGCTGCATCTCCGCGGCCATGCTCTTCGCGTCGCGCACGGGGTTGTTCCCTGACTCCTCGACGAGCGGGTAGACGACGAAGACCCCGCGCCCGGCGGCCAGCTCCTCCCTCATCATCGCCTGCGCCCGTTCCCTTTGGTCGTCGGAGAGCACCTTCGTTGCCACCCTTCGCCTGCCCGAGGGCATCTCGTTGATGACAGAGACGTCGAGGTCCCCGTAGACGACCATGGAAAGGGTCCTCGGGATGGGGGTCGCTGTCATGCTCAGGACATCGGGGCGGCGTGACTTGTCCTTAAGCTTCTTGCGCTGCTCCACGCCGAAACGGTGCTGTTCGTCGATAACGACAAGGCCGAGTCTGTGGAACTCCACGTCCCCCTGGATCATGGCGTGCGTGCCGATCACGATGGGTGTGGCACCCGTCCGTATCTCATCGAGGACGTCCTGGCGCTCGCGCCCCATTCCGCCCTTGAGCAGCACCACGGGAACACCGAGTTCCCCGAACCATCGGTGGACGTTGAGGTAATGCTGTTCCGCCAGGATCTCCGTGGGAGCCATGAAGGCGACCTGGAAACCGTTATCTATGGCCACGCAGGCCGAGGCCACGGCGCAAACGGTCTTTCCCGACCCCACGTCTCCCTGGAGGAGCCTGTTCATGGGTGTCCGCCGGCCCATATCCGCGATGATCTCCGCCAGGGCCCTCGACTGCGCCCCGGTGAGCTCAAATCCCAGGTTTGCCATGAACCTGCGGTAAAGGGGACCATCGGCGGCAAAGACTATGCCCCGTTCCTGACGTGCCTTCCTCTTTCTCGACATGAGGGTCACCTGGAAATGGAGGTACTCCTCGAGAATGAGCCTTCGCACGGCCTCATTCCCCCTCTTCTCATCGAAGTCCTCTCCATTTGCCACGTGCACGAGCCGCACCGCATCGGCAAAGCTTGTCAGGCCGAAGTGTTCTTCCATTTCCTGCGGCAGGATGCCGCCCGGCGACGGACCAAGGAGGTTCAGAGCTTCGGAAACAATGTTGCGGATGAATCCCTGCTTCACCCCGTCCATTTGTGAATACAGGGGAATGATCCTGCGCGCCGCCCCCGGGGTCTCGTCCTCGCCGATGACGGTAACCTCAGGATGGACTATCTGCAGGATGCCTCCAAAGGCTCCCGCTTTACCGGAGAGAAAAAGGATGGTCCCCTTCCGGCAGACCTTCTGCAGATAGCCCCTCGACCACTGGAACCATTTGAGCGAAAGGTATCCCGTCCCGTCGGTTACGACCACCTCGAAGCCCTTCTTTCTTGCATGCCTGAAGAACATGGAACGATAAGAATCGACGGAAGCGACGATACAGGCATCCTCGCCCGGTTGGACCTCCGAGATACTCCTCACCATTCCCCTGTCGAGCCAGCGGATGGGAACGAAGTAGAACAGGTCGTCCACACACCGTATCCCTTTCTTCGCCATCGCCTGAGCGATCACGGGCCCCACACCCTTCAAGGACGTAAGCGGCATCCGGAGATTGACAGGGTCCTTTTCCTTTTCGGACATCACCTTGTATAATACAACAAGGAAACGGGTAATGAGAAGCAGTAATGGGTGGTGGGTAATAGGGCATAGGGGATAGGAAAGCAGGGGCCTGAGGTAAATGCCCATGTTTGCTCTTACCTATAACCTATAACCCATCACCCATGACCCGTTTTTACCATTGCATGGTAAAAACGCTTTGTAAAGGAGGACCGGTCATGGAAACATTGAAGGAAGTGGACTTTCACGGTGTTGTTTTGCGTGTTGTCCGGGGTGACCTCACGGAAAGCGATGTCGATGCCGTTGTCAATGCCGCGAATTCCTATCTCCGCCACGGTGGTGGGGTAGCCGGCGCCATTGTCCGCAAGGGCGGCTCCATCATCCAGGAAGAAAGCGACAGGATCGGTTTTGTGCCCGTGGGTTCCGCCGCGTTGACCACCGGGGGAAAGCTGAAGGCCCGCCATGTGATCCATGCCGTAGGCCCCATGTGGGGCGAGGGCGACGAAGAGAACAAGCTTAAGAAAGCGGTCCGAAGCATCCTCGCGCTCGCCACCCGCGAAGGCTTCTCCTCCATCTCCATGCCTGCCATAAGCGCGGGCATCTTCGGTTTCCCGAAGAAACGCTGCGCGGGGATCATCGTCGGCGAGACGGCGGGGTTTCTCCGAGAGGATCCCACGTCCCTCAAGAGCATCTCATTCTTTCTCATGGATGCCGGGATCATGGATTTCTTCATCGAAGAGCTTGGAACGCTGGAAGGACGTTAAACTCAATGTGCGGGATATTCGGGATATACAACCACAGGGACGCAGCCAATCTCACATATCTCGGCCTTCACGCCCTTCAGCACAGGGGGCAGGAGAGCGCCGGCATTTCATGCACCGACGGGGAGACGATGAAGACGCATCGCGAGATGGGCCTCGTCTCGGACATCTTTGACGCCCCTGTCCTGTCCCAGCTCCCTGGCAGGTCCGCCATTGGCCACGTCAGATACTCGACTTCGGGCTCAAGCACCATCGGGAACGCCCAGCCGCTCATGGTCGAGTACTCGCGCGGCTATCTGGCAATGGCGCACAACGGAAATCTGACGAACGCGAAGATCGTGAAGGACGAGCTCCAGAACTACGGATCCATCTTCCAGTCCTCGTCGGACACGGAGGTGATAATCCACCTCATGGCCCTTGCCCATGAGGACTCCACCGTGGAGCGCCTCATTAGCGCGTTGAGGAGGATGGAAGGCTCTTATTCCATCGTGGCGCTGACGAACAACGAACTCATCGCGGTGCGCGACCCCCACGGTTTCAGGCCCCTGTGTCTCGGGAAGATGAGAGACGGTTATGCTGTTTCGAGCGAGAATTGCGCCTTCGACCTTATCGGCGCGAAATACCTCCGCGAGGTCGAGCCCGGAGAACTCCTCGTCATCGACCAGAAGGGCCTCACGTCATACAAACCCTTCAAGGAGACGGCCCACCATCACTGCATCTTCGAGTTCATCTACTTTGCGCGACCCGACAGTCATATGTTCGGCAAGACCGTGTACAGCGTGAGAAAGGCATTGGGCAGGCAGCTTGCCAGGGAGAGCGCCGTGGACGCGGACATGGTCATCCCCATACCCGACTCGGGCATAAGCGCCGCCATCGGGTATTCGCAGCAAACGGGGGTCCCTTTCGAGATGGGGCTCATCAGGAACCATTACGTCGGTCGCACATTCATAGAACCGCGGGACTCGATACGCCATTTCGGTGTGAAGTTGAAATTGAACGCACTGCGTGATATCGTAAAGGGCAAACGCATCGTCGTTATCGACGACTCCATCGTCAGGGCGACCACAGGCAGGAAGATCATCAAGATGCTCAGGCAATACGGCGCGAAGGAGATACATTTCCGGGTGAGCTCGCCGGCCACCATGTATCCCTGTTTCTACGGGATCGATACCCCTTCCCGCTCGCAGCTCATCGCGGCATCGCACACCCTGGAGGAGATCAACAGGTACATGGGCTCCGATTCCCTTCACTACCTGACGATAGAGAGCATGCGCAAGGCCCTTGGAAAGGGCGAGTACACATACTGCGATGCCTGTTTTTCCGGATCCTACCCTTCACGGTTCCCCTGGGGCATGGAACTGGAACAGATGGAGCTTTTCGCCAAAGGAGAGAAATGATGTCAGATGAACGCGCAGCGCTCCTCACCATCCTCAAAACGCTATCGTACGAAGAGGGGGAATTCACCCTCGTCAGCGGCAAGAAGAGCAGCTTCTACATCGATGCCAAGGAGACGACACTGAACCCCGAGGGTATGTACCTCGTGGGCAGGATGATGTATCGGATGGCCCGCGACATCCCCGGCGTGGAGGCTGTCGGCGGGGTCAGTATCGGCGGCGATCCTTTGGTCTCTTCGGTTGTGCTTGCGGCTTACCTGGAAAAGGACGATCTGAAGGGTTTTCTGATCCGGAAGGAACCCAAGGGTCACGGAACGAACCGATGGGTCGAAGGCGGGAAGAACCTGAAACAGGGGATGAACGTGGTGATCCTGGAGGATGTGGTCACCACCGGCGGGTCCTCATTGAAGGCAATCGAGGCCGTCGAGAAGGAAGGCTACAAGGTAAAGGGTGTCATCGCACTTCTTGACCGCCTTGATGGAGGCCAAGAAGCCATAGAATCAAAGGGTTACATCTTCAAAGCTATATTCACTCTTAAGGATGTAATGACTTCTGCCTGATATAATTTAAGATATCGAATTGGTATCCTCGCCGTGCAGGACATGGCGGATGTGAAGGAGGAGTTCTTTCTTCCCGTATCCCGTCCGGGACGAAAAGAGGTGTGCCCTGACACCATCAACGAACTCCTCGAAGGAACGCCTCTTCCTGGCAATATTCCCCTGGGTCTCCTTGTCGACCTTCGTGAGGACCGGTGAGAAGGGGAGCTTCTTCGCGAGGAACCATTCCACAAGCATGCCGTCCAGTTCGTCGGGCTCCCGCCTCACGTCGAAGAGCCATATCACGCGCCTGATCCGGTCATTCGACAGAAGATATCCCTCGACCATCTTGCGCCATTCCCTGGCCATCTCCCGGGAAACCTTGGCGTAACCGAAACCGGGAAAATCCGAGAAGATGACCCAGCCGCGCCTTCCCTTCGATTCATAGAGGACCTTGTAAAGGTTGATCATCCTCGTGGCCCCCGGCCGCGAGCTGGTCCTGGCAACCCGCTGGGCCGCGAGGGCATTGATGAGCGACGATTTGCCGACGTTGGACCTGCCGACAAAGCAGATCTCCGGCAGATCACCGACCTGCGCTTGCCCGGGCTCCCGGACGCTCTTCAGATATCTTGCGTCAATTATCCTCATCACACTCCGTCTGTCATCGCAGGAGGTTCCTCACTCCCGGTTTCTTTGCCGTCCGGAACCTCTGAATTCCGGCATCGTTTCGAACCCTTCAGCTGAAATGCCCTGTCTCTTGACCACGTTGACGATGGTGAGCCACAGGATCCTGAGGTCGAGTGAGAAACTCCGGTGGTCTACGTACCAGACGTCGAGGTCGAACTTCTCTTCCCACGAGATCGCATTCCTGCCGTTCACCTGCGCCCAGCCGGTGATGCCCGGCCTTACATCGTGGCGCCTCCCCTGATGCTCGTCGTACAGGGGCATGTACTGCGTGAGAAGCGGTCTCGGCCCCACAAAGCTGAGGTCACCCATAAGGACATTGAACAACTGCGGGAGTTCGTCGAGGCTCAGCGCCCGAATGGCCCTGCCCGCGGCTGTCAATCGCTGCCCATCGGGGAGGAGATTCCCCGCGACATCCCTGTCCTCCTTCATTGTGCGGAACTTCATGATCGAAAACGGCCTTCCCCGATAGCCGGGACGGATCTGCCTGAAAAGGACGGGGCTGCCCATGGACATGTAGACAATAAGGGCGATCGCCAGCATCGGGATACCGAGAATGACGATTCCGACCAGGGAAAGGAGGATGTCGAAGGCCCTCTTCCCGAAGGACGGTCGCAGACGCCGGCCGAGTACCCTGTAGTATTCAAGCATGGCGGCGGTGACCTTCTCGCGGGAGAACATGGCCAGGGCAAAGGCGCGGGCCGGCTCACCCATCCTGCCCGCCAGGGATGGGTCTTCGATGAACTTCCTCATCTTGAGCATGAGGTCATGGTGGGAACCCATTTCGAAAAGGAAGCCCGTGACGCCGTCCTCTATGGCATCGACGATGCCGTATATCCTCGACCCTATCGAGGGAATTCCCACGGCTGCCCCCTCTATGACGACAAGGCCGAACCCTTCCCTGTAGCTCGGGAGGCACAGGACATCCGCTGCCGACATGAGCCTCTCCGGCGTGTCCGTCGGGCCCGTGAAATGCACCCTGTTGGTACACCGCGCACATATGTCGAGGACCTTTTCCTTCATGTTCTCCTCGTCGGGACCGGCAAGGACGAGATGCGCCCCGGCGTCCCCCGCCGCGCACACCCCGGCGAAGGCCCGGGCGAGGTCGAAGATGCCCTTGTCTCTGTTCAACCGTCCGAGGAAGAGAAAGACCGTCTCACCGAGCCCGATGCCGAGTCCCTGCCGGATGGCGCTTCTCGCCCCGTCATCGAAGCGGAACCTCCGGGCATCGACACCGCACATGGACCCGTTCGCTATGACAGCCGAACCATCGCGTCCCACGACACCTTCCGCAATAAGGAACTCCCTCTGTGAGGGGCTGTCGACAAGGATATCGGTGGCGCAGGCAACAAGCACCCTGTCCATGGTCTTGAAGACGAACCGTTTGAGCCCCTTAAGGTTCTTCCATACCTGTCCCGTGAAGGTGTGCACCCTCGCGGGCACCCGGGCGGCGAAGGCGGCCGTCATGGCGAGAAGCCCCGACTTGGGCATGATGGAATGCACTATGTCGAAACGCTCCTCCCTGAATATCCGAAAGAGCGCGAAAAGCGCTTTCACATCGTTGGCGGGCGACACGTTTCGGGGAATGGCGAGGGAGATGATCCTGGCTTTGATGCCACGGGCCTCAAGAAACCCCGGGTTGTCGGTTGAACAGACGACGCAGAGGTCGAAGTCATCCTGCAGGAGTTCCATGTGGTCAACAAGAAACGCGGCCACCGACATCTCGAGGGTAGCCACAAAACAGATCTTCTTTCTTGTCTTGCCGTCAGCCTTATCCCCAGCGACATGTGGCTTCAAATCTTCCCTCTATCTTCGTATCCTGTAGAGAACAAAGGAGTATTCCTTGTAGTCCCGGAAAGCTGGGAGATCGATCCTTTCAAGGCCCAGATCGGTCGTGTGACTGCTGAAACCCCTCACGGATTCATCAATGGACCTTTCGTCAACGATGAGGTAACGGGCGTTTGAAGACTTCAGAAAAGGGCCCAGCAAAGAGTAGTCTATGTCACTGGGGATGTTGACAAAATCACCGCCCTTGTAAAACGTCAGACGGTTGATCCTGGGCTCGACGGCGAAATTCTCATCAGAGTATCCCATGTGCTTCAAATAGATCCCCCCTGTCTTCAGCTCCATCTTGCCCCGATCAGCTGACTGGAGCGTTTTGGGAAGGATCGACAGGCAGGCCAGGACGAGAAGCCAGACGACCAGATGACGGGACAGCATAGGATTCCATCGTTTCCTCATTGCTAATCTTTCAAGGCGGGAGCTCACCTCCCAGAAGCCGAAGGAAACCCACAGGAATGATGGAATCCCCATGAGAAGTCCATGCCGGGTACTCACATAGGAGACCTTGAACGCGTAGAACAGGGACATGAGAAGGAAGACGCAAGACCATATCAGGAAGGGCGCTTCCTTGTCCGAGTAGGGAATGACCTTCCTTCTGACCACCCCGAAAAAAAGGAACAGTATCAGGACTGGATGAAAGGACCTGAAGTACTTGTACGAGGTCTCCCAAAGTGACGCAACGTACCGGTTGTTCAGGAGGCGTGCGATAGGGGACCATCCTTCCCGGGCTCCAGGATGACCTTTCCTCACGTCCGGAGAAACTGCGCTATCCTCCGTTTTCAACAGAGAGGGTATTTTCGTCTTTACGTGCCCCAGTTCCCAGATACCCGTCTTCGTCTTGAGAAGGTACAGGGGTCCGATGAAGATTACGGGAAAGGAGATCAGGAAGATCAAGAGGAGGCTGAAACACCATTTGAGATTCCTCTCGCGGTAGAGGAGGACCCATCCCATCCAGAGGGTGATGATCACGAGAAGTGCAACCCCTTCGGTGCGGGTGAAGGCCGCCAATCCGGCAAAAAGGCTGGCGAGGACGATATAGATCCACTTCTTCTCCTCCATGCTCTTCCAGGCGGCCCAGAGGGAGGTGAGAGAACAGCACCAGAACAGCGGCTCCCTGAGAACATCCGAGGAATACTGGACAAGGCGCGGGCTCAACACGAAGAACACAGACGCTACGATGGCAACTCTGGCATCGAAAATACGCCTCAAGAGGAAGTAAAAGGGCAGGACCGCAAGGGAGCCGAGGACCGCCGACGCCACCCTTCCGGCCGTCTCCCAATCCCTGAAAACCGTCTGGAAGAGCAGGATGATGAAAGGGTAGGTGCTGTAAAAACCATCCTCGTAGACCGCTTTCCAGTTCCCGCCCCCGATCAGCCTGGCTATCCTGATGTACATGAGGCCGTCGGGGGTAATGACGTCCGCCGTGACGATCATATACGCCCGCACGGCGAGGGCCAGCAGAAACAGGGCAAGTGCGATCCTGGCATCACGTCCTGTTGTGTACACCTTGTCGGCACTGCGGGGGGACTTCATCAGGTTCAGCTCCGCCTCCCCTCAACGACAAGGATCTCGCCTTCCAGTATCTCCCGAGAATAGAGGTCCCTGTCGTCAGGGGCCTTCCCCTTCGCGTTCCCGACGATCATGCGTCGGACAAGGGGATAGAGGACACTCCACCTGCGGGCCCTGACGTACCGGTTGGTGTGCACCCCCACCACTTCCAGACCGGCCTTTTCAAGAGCGTACCTCAGCTCCGTGAAGGTCATGGGGTTTATGTGCTGGTGATCGTATTCGGGGTGTCCGTGACGGAACTCCCGGGGCAGTTTGATGAAGCGAAAAAAGTCATGATACCCGTAGAACAGGAACCGGGTCCTGCTCTTGATTGACATGATGTTCGGTGTCGTGATGACAAGAGTGCCGCCGGGCCTTAAGACACGCGCGAATTCCCTCACACACGAGAAGGGGTTCTCAAGATGTTCGATGCCCTCCACGCAGGTGACATAATCGAAGGAGGCGTCCTCGAAGGGCAAAGGGCCGTTAAGATCGACCCTCCTGAAGGGCACCTGCCCGTGAAGCTTGAAGAAGTCCTCGTCGAGGTCGATTGCCGTGATATCGTGAAGGCCGAGCAACCTCTGCACCAGGGCACCCTCTCCGGCAGGGGCATCGAGGAGTCTGCCCCGGGGCATCCCCGCGAGAATGGATATGACCTTCTCCTGGGTACCGGGTGCGTTCCTGTCGACAAGCAGTCCTCCCTGACCCTCCAATCCTCTTTTCTCCGTACTTTCCATCGTCTGTTATCCTTTGCCCACGTGTTCCCTGATGATCCCTTCCAGCTCTTTCCCTACGTTGCTCAGCCGGTACCGCGCTGATACATCGAACCCCCTCCTGACCAATCCCGCCCGGAGGACAGGGTTGCCGGCGATGTCCATTATACCCTTTGCGATCTCTTCCGGCCTGTGCACATCGACGAAATACGCGAAGTCGTGAACATCATCGAAGGCGAAAAAGGGCGAGATCCTCGTCAGGATGACGGGGGTCCCCGTGCTCATCGCCTCGACGGGTGGCAGGCCGAATCCCTCTATCTCCGTCGATGCCGCGATGAGGATGTGGCTCTCGCGGTAAAGGTTAGCCATCTCAGACTCCGATATCCTCACGAGAAACCTGTCCACCACGCCCTCGTTCTTCTCCTTCTCCCCGATGTCCGCCGGTGAGACCCGGGTGAGGTGGACCTTTACACCCTGCCCTTTCAGGATGCGGACCGCTTCGAGGACGTCGGGTATCGCCTTGTACTCTATGTTGTAGTTTCCCACGGAAAGTATCTTCAGCGTTCCGCCGTAGTCCGGCTCCCTCTCCTTGGGATGGAACACTACCTGATCGATCCCGTTGGGCAGGAGATAACAGGAGGTATTGTAGCGCCCCTTTACGCCACGGACGAGGTGGGGCGCGATCGCTATCTTCACCGTGGGCAGCTCATAGAGTCTGTCGAACCTCCTTAGTCTCGCCTTCCATTCCCTCTTCTTGTACCGATACTTGAGCTTCGCGAGGATACCCCTGCCGCGGAAACGTTCGGGAACAACGGAGCCGTTTATCCGCTCCAGGACATAATCGGGCTCGAAGCCCTGGAGAAAGTGGAAAAGAGGAATGCCCCTGACTCTGGCGACGCTCCACAGTTCCTCCACGTCCTTGGGGGTCGTGACGACGATGCCGTTGGCCTCGGGTATGGTCTTCTCGTCAAAGGCGGGCACGACCTCCGGTCTCACGCGGAAGCCCCATTCCTCGTCGATGAACCGTGTGAGCAGGTGCACCGTGTGACCCATGCCCCTCAAAAGCTCCACATGCTGGAAGAAGACCTTGACTCCCCCCGTCATCCCCACATGCCGTATCGCATAAACGAGCCTCACGGCCGTCCCGTTTCCTCCATCATGATCGACCTCCACCGGCACCGACGTTGGAAACAAGGATGTCCGCGATCCTCCGGGCCGCCTTCCCGTCGCCGTAGGGGTTCACCGCCTCCGCCATCCTCCTGTAAAGGGCGTCGTCGTCGAGAAGCTCCGAGACGGAGGTCACGATCCTTTCCCTGTCCGTGCCGACCAGCTTCACAACGCCCGCCTCGACCCCTTCGGGTCTCTCCGTCACCTCCCTCATGACGAGGACCGGCTTGCCGAGCGACGGCGCCTCTTCCTGCACACCCCCGGAGTCGGTAAGTATCAGGTAGGACCTGTTCATGAGGAAGACAAACTGTTCGTACTCAACGGGCTCGATGAGGTGTATGTTCGGGACGCCGCTCAAAATCTCCCTCACCGGTCCCTGAACGCTGGGGTTGAGATGGACAGGATACACGATGCTCACATCGGGCCTCCCGCCGGCGATGGTCTTGAGGGCCCGGCAAATGTTCTGAAATCCCACCCCGAAGCTCTCCCGACGGTGACCCGTCACCAGGATCATCCTGCGGCCATCTCCAGGATCGATGCCCCACCGGCTCCTGAAGCCCTCCATCAGCGCCGTCCTTGCGGGCACTGTTTCCTGTCTCTCCCGTATCATCAGGAGCGCGTCGATAACGGTGTTTCCCGTAATCCACACCCTCGCCGGGTCAGCACCCTCGGCGACCAGGTTCGACCGGCTCCATTCGGTGGGGGCGAAGTGATAGTCTGTGAGAACGCTCAGGAGGCGCCTGTTTGCTTCCTCGGGAAAAGGGCTGTACTTGTTCCAGGTCCTCAAACCGGCCTCTATGTGTGCGACGGGTGTTTTCAGGTAATAGCCGGCAAGACTGCCCACGAAGGCCGTGGTTGTGTCACCCTGGACAAGCACGATGTCGGGTCTCGTCTCCTTGAAGACCCGTTTCAAGCCCGTCAGCGCCTGCAGGGTTATGTCAAAGAGGTCCTGGTTGTCCTTCATGATATCGAGGTCGAAATGGGGCCTTATATCGAATAAGGACAGCACCTGATCGAGCATCTGCCTGTGCTGGGCGGTCACGCAGATAACCGTCCGGAAAAGTCCTCCCTGGGCCTCCAGCGACCTGATAACAGGGGCCATCTTGATCGCTTCCGGACGCGTTCCGAATACGAAGAGAGCGGTATACACTATCGTCCTGCCCCGATCATGCCTGTAGCACCATCACCTATCCATGTCCCGCACCGGTACTGCCGGGGATCAAAGCTTTCAGCATGTCGAGGACCATGGCGGGATCAGTTGCATCGGCGGTAGACATAACCTCCTCGATCCTGGTCTTCAGGGCGGGCCAGTCGAGCGGAGGGGATTTCACCATGGTGATCTTGCCGTGCATCGTCTTCAGCGATTCCTCTTCCTCGCAGACAAGCTCTTCATGAAGTTTCTCTCCGGGCCTCAACCCCGTGTAGACGATATCAATATCGTCGCCGATCCTCAGTCCCATAAGGCGGATCATGTCTTGCGCGAGGTCGGTGATCCTGACGGGCACCCCCATATCGAGGACGAATATCTCCCCACCCTCTCCCATGGCCCCGGCCTGCATGACGAGCTGGGCCGCCTCGGGAATGCTCATGAAGTAGCGCGTCATCTCGGGATGGGTGACCGTCACGGGTCCTCCCTTCGTGATCTGTTCCTTGAACAGCGGGATCACGCTTCCGGCGCTGTTGAGGACGTTCCCAAACCTGACGGCAATGAACCTGGTCCTGTTCTCGCTGTTCATCCCCTGGCAAATAAGCTCGGCTATGCGTTTTGTCGCACCCATTACGTTCGCCGGACTCACGGCCTTGTCCGTCGATATGAGGACGAATTTTTCCACGCCAGATCCCAGCGACGCCCGTACCACGTTGTATGTCCCCTGAATGTTGTTCTTTATGGCCTCGAGCGGATGGGACTCCATGATGGGAACATGCTTGTATGCCGCCGCATGAAACACCACATCCGGTTTGTACATCTCCATCGCTCGGTCAAGCCTGCGCGTATCCAGGATGTCCCCGAGCACCATCGTGTACGGTCTTCCGGCGAAGGCATGGGAGAACTCCATGTTGATCCGGTAAAGCTCGTTCTCCACTCTCTCAAAGAGGATGAGCTGCTCCGGATCCATTTTCATGATCTGGCGGCACAGCTCGGAGCCGATCGATCCGGCGGCCCCGGTGACCAGAACCCTTTTCCCCGTAAGATACCGCCTGATCTGCTCCGTGTTGAGCTCGACCCGTTCTCTCCCCAGAAGGTCCTCTATTCTGATCTCCCTTATTTGATTCACGTGCACGCTTCCGTTCAGGATATCACTCACGGCGGGCACGGTCTTGCAGGTGATCCCGGCCCCTTCACAGAGCTGCATCATGTTTCGCATCTCCTTGCCGCCAAAGGAAGGTATGGCCACAATGGCCTCCTCCACCTGTTTCTTTTCACCTATCCTCGTGAGGTCCTCTATTCTGCCAAGAACAGGGACTCCGTGGATCCTCAAACCTTTCTTCGCCCTGTCGTCATCCAGGAAGCCAACGGGGTCGTATCCCATCCTCGGGTTCTGTTTCATCTCCCTCAGAAGCATCTCCCCCGCCCTGCCGGCGCCGATGATAAGGACCTTCTTCCTTTCCCTGCCTGCCCTGGCCGGGTAAGACTCACGGAACAACCGGTAAAGGAATCGTGACCCCCCGACGAGGCATACGATTATGAACCAATCGATGATGAAGACCGACCGCGAGAAGTCTATCAGGTGATAAACGAAACCGACATACACGAAGAAGAGAAACGAACTCAGGACGGTTGCCTTGAAGATCCTTAAGAGGTCATTCATGGAAGCATACCGCCACACACCGCTGTAGAGCCCGAAGAACCAGAAACAGGCCACCCTTACGACCACAAGCACGGGCAGGGTGCTGTAGAACATCTTCAGGTGTATTTCCGGTATTGAGAAGTTGAATCTAAGATCAAAGGCAAGCCAGAACGCCACAACCGTGGAGATCGCGTCCGTCACCATTACCATGAAGCGCTTCGCGCTGAGCACAAACCGGGTTTTCATCAGTTGGACTCTCTTATATCACAATCGGGCTGAATTTTAAAGACGGAGGGCCCGCTAATGTTTTATGCCTTCCGACCTTATCACCTTCAGAAACGTCATCCACAGTATCTTCATGTCGAACAGGAACGTCCGGTGGTTCAGATAGTACTCATCATACCGGACCTTGACCGGGATCGATATCGAGTCCCTCCCGTTCACCTGTGCCCATCCCGTGATCCCGGGGGTCAACATGTGGATCCCCTTCGCGGTCCTGAATTCCACGAGGTCTTCCTGGTTGTGAAGGGCCGGTCTCGGGCCCACAAGGCTCATATCACCCTTGAGAATGCTCCATATCTGGGGAAGCTCGTCAAGACTGTATCTTCTCAGGACCGAGCCGATCGGTGTAAGGTACGTCTCCGGATCTTCCAGAAGATGGGTGGCGACATCAGGTGTGTTGCTGTACATGGTACGGAATTTCGGCATCATGAATATCCTGTTGTCAAGACCCACCCTTCTCGACCAGAACAACGCCGGGCCGCGGGACGAAAGTTTCACGGCCAGACCGATAAAGAGCATGGGAATGAAAAGGACCACCAGGAGGACGGCAGCCACCATCGTATCGAACGGGCGTTTCACCCGCGCCCGCTCCCGCCGGATGTTGTCTCGCAACTGAAGGTGCTGCGAAGGTCCCAGACCAGGGGAATCCCCGTCTTCCGCAGTTTCTCCACCGAATACCTGGCGTCCAGAGCCACCTTCTGGAATTGATATGTGTAGGACCTTCCCCGTCCGGGCATGATCAGTGACACTGCCCGGAAAGCGAGGCGGGGAACCGCGTACGGTATGGTGATGGTGATCCTCTTTTGCTGCGGGCGAAGCTCCCTGAAAAAGGAGATTATCTCGTTGATCGAATATTCCTTGAGATCCCTCACGTTGAATGTCTCGTTGGCAAAGGACGGATGGCTCGCGCCGGCGGCAATCACGTCGATCACGTTGTTCACCGAGCACAACGACATTCTTTGTGTGCCGCTGCCTATCCTGTAGAACGCTGCCTCTCCGGGCAGATAGACCCTCTTGTGGATATTGAGCAGAAAGGATGTCCCGTATACCGGCGCGAGCCTCAATATCGTGTGCGCCACTCCCGAATCCCGGGAATAAGCCCGTACGTCGTCCTCCGCGGCGGCCTTACTCTCCCCGTAGTGATCGTCGGGGTCGGGGTCGGTGCCTTCGTCCGGCACCATCCCCTCCCGCAGTCTACCGTATACCGAAACGGTGCTGAGAAGGATGATCCTCTTTACCTGCGCCGGGTCGAGGGCCCGCAGGATATTCTCCGTGCCTGTCCGGTTTATCCTGAAGTAGTTTTCTCTGGACAGGTCGGTTGACCGCTTGTGGACCAGTGCCGCGCAATGGACCACGTGATCGACATCGCGCATGGCGTCCTCCAACGCACCGGCATCGGTTATATCGACCCTGCGGAACTCAAAGCGGCGGTCGGCAATGAGGTCGCCGATGTTGCCCGATTCCAGATCGCACCCTGTTACCGGCCTGCCTTCCCTCAGGAAGAGCCTCCCGAGGTTGGACCCGATATAGCCGTTAATCCCGGTGATCAGCGTTCTACTCAATGAAGGACCTCTCTGTGCCGGAATGGTGTCCGGAGAAATGCCCGAGGATCTGCCCGGCTGCCGCTTCCACCGAGAAAGTCTCATTGAGCAAACGTCTCCCGTTGAGCCCCATGCGACGCCTCAGTCCATCGTCCCTGAGGAGCCTGATGGCATTGTCCCGCAGCACTTCGTCTTCACCGTTGACGGAGACCAAACCGGCCCCGTGCCGTTCCAGTATACCCTTGAGATCGTTGCCGGGGTTGATGCTTGCCAGGATAGGCAATGAGTGATACATGTAGCCGAGCATCTTTCCCGGGAAGTTCTGCGTTTTCAGCCTCCCGTCGAGCGAGATCAATCCGACATCGAACTCCGAAAGCATGGCAAGATACTCATCCTGGGCCACGGAACCGTGCAGGGTCATATTGGACAGGCCGAGTTCTGAGATCATAGACCTCAATCTCCCCGATTCACTGCCATCCCCCACGAACAAGAAATGGGCCTCTTCTTCGTTTCTCAGACCCTGAGCCAGTTTGACAATATTATCGACGTCCTGCGCCACGCCGATGTTCCCGCCGTAGAAAAAGACGACCTTCCCCTTGAGGCCCAGCTCTTCCCTGTAATGGCTGACTGGTATCCCCTTCTCCTCCAGGGCTGTCCAGTTGTAGAGAACTTCCACTCTGCGGGATCTCAGCACAGGATCTTCCGCGAAATAGGAAAGGTTCGCCGGGGACTGCACGCCGATAACGTCGGCCGCATCGTACTGCTCGATCTCCTTGCGGCGAAAATAGCGGTAGATCAGACCTTCCCTCATAACGCCCGCGTCGAGGGCCCACTTCGGGAAGATGTCCCGCAACACCAGGTACGACGAGCAACCATAGGTGGATCTCAGCCGCGCCACAAGACCTCCGAAAAATATGGTGGGTGAATAGTAGACAACAAGGTCGACCCCTTTCTTGTCCAGGTACTCTCTGCCCCTGGCCCAGAGCGTTCCCGAAAGCCTGATCTCGTTGATGGCCCGGAGCATCCTCGACGCCGATTTGATCCTGCCCGTTCGCACCCTCACCACCTCAATACCATCCTCGACTGAGACCTCGCAATCGGAACCGATGTTCTCGTCCGGAGCCATTACCACCGGTTCGTGACCCTGACGCCGGAATTCGACGGCAAGGTCGTGCATCAGCTTGGCGCTCGACATGGTACTCGGCAGGTAATAAACGACGAGGAGCAGTATGCGCATGACAGATCGAGGAGGGATCACCTGCGCCATACGGTCCGGTTCACATATCCCGTGTAGCTCATTACGATCCGCAGGACCTTCTTTGACACGTTGGGAATCTCGTAGTCTTTCACCAGGCGGAGATCCCTCGCGCCGCCCCTTCCCTGGTCCGCCAGGATCTCAAGGCCCTTCAGGATATTCTCCCACTCAAGCCCCGTCATCATTACGGCCCCCTCCTCCATGCCCTCCGGCCTCTCGTGGGCATTGCGGATGTTGAGCGCGGGGAAATTCAGTATGGACGATTCCTCGGTGATGGTACCGCTGTCGGAGATCGTCGCGATGGCCCGCGTTTGCAGGTGGACATAGTCGCAAAAACCGAGAGGTCTTATCAATTCGACCAGGGCGTTGAGCTTCACACCCGTTTCATCCATTCTCTTTCGTGTCCTCGGATGTGTCGTGACAATGATCCTTTTCCCGAAGTGGGCGGACAGGCTGTTCAACATGCGGACCAGTCTCTCGAACTGGCCCGGATAGTCAATGTTCTCTTCGCGATGGGAACTTACCACGAAGTAATCCAGTTCCCCCAGGCCCAGACGGTCCAGCACGTCGGATGCCTCGATCTTCCCCCTGTAGTGGTCAAGAACTTCAAACATGGGGCTGCCCGTCTTGATGATCCTGTCCGGGGCCAGACCTTCCCGGAGAAGGTATTCCCGGGCGATATCACTGTACGGCAGGTTTATGTCGCTCGTGTGGTCAATGATCCTGCGATTGACCTCCTCGGGCACCCTCTCATCAAAACAGCGGTTGCCGGCCTCCATGTGGAATATGGGGATCTTCCGGCGCTTCGCGGAGATGACCGACAGACAGCTGTTCGTATCTCCGAGCACAAGCACGGCGTCAGGTCGTTCCTTCTCCATGACCTCGTCGGAGTGTGCGATGACATTCCCTATCGTCTGCGCAACCGACCCTCCGACAGCGTTCAAGAAATGGTCGGGCCTGCGGATGCCGAGGTCGCGAAAGAAGATCTCGTTCAACTCATAGTCGAAGTTCTGGCCCGTGTGGACGAGAATGTGCGAAAGATGCCGGTCGAGCTCATCGACGACACGACTGAGCTTGATGATCTCCGGCCTGGTACCGACGATAGTCATCACTTTCATGCTCATAGGCGGCTTTTCCTCTCCCTCCGTGGATGGTTTCCGAATGGAACTAACGACCGTACTGTTCCCTGTTCGCCTCATAATCGGTGCACATGGCGTCGATAAGGTCAGGCCATGACGGCGGCATATAACCCGTCCTTGAGCGGAACCTGTCCGACAGGAGCGACCGGTCAACGGCAGGTTCGGAGATGGGCTCGATCTCCGTCTCCCTGTGATATCTCCGGGCCACGAGATGGAGGAGGTCGAACTTGGACACCGGCTCCGAGGACACGTGATAAAGCCCGGCCAGCCCCGTGTCAGGCAGAACGCGGTCGGCTATTATCCGTGCAAACTCGATGGTCGGGAATCCCGAGTAGATGGCCCCGGTATAACCCCGAACCCTGCCCGATTCCCCCAGAAACCACTCGATCAACCCGAATCGTCCTCTCAGTTCGTGTCCTATGATCGATGTCCTCAAGGTAACACAGTGGGAGCCATTCACCTCGCCGAGGAGCTTCGTGCGTCCGTAAAGGTCCTCCGGAGCGGGCAGATCCTCTTCAGTGTACATACCCTTTTTTCCGTCAAAGACGCAGTCTGTGCTCACATGGACCATGCGGATGCCCCTCTCACGACATGCCAGGCTGACGCGATGAGGCAGCAGAGAGTTGATCGTGATGGCCGTCAGCGGATCCTCCGCCTCCGGCCGCTGTTTGATGATGCCGATGCAATTGATGACCGCGTCCGGCCTGACGAGATCGAGCGACCGGGTGATGCTGTCGAAGTCTTCAGCCTCAACCTTCTCTTCTATGAACCTCCCCGCCAGACGGGGAGGAAAGAACCGCGAGACCTCATCCCTGTCACGGCACGTCGCATAGACATCATAGCGGTCCGTACCGCTCAAGTGTCTCACAAGCACATGACCCAGCATACCTATTCCGCCCAGGATCAAAACTCTCCCCGCCTTCACAATGGACCCTCCCGGCCTTTCATGTCGTCCCTCTCCCGTCCTGCCCCTTCGTACCGACCCCCGTCCACAGTGTTCGCTACGAAGCAAGTTCCTCCCGGATGTAGTCCAGCTCGAGAAGTCTCTTCTTTATCTCATCCACTGTAAGCCTGCTGGTGTTGTGTGAATTGTAGTCGTTGAGCAGAGAGAGCTGTTCCGTCCCTTCCGTGAAGTACTTGTTGTAATTGAGGTCCCTGTCGTCGGGAAATATCCGGTAATAGTCTCCCAGATCCTCCGCCCTCGCCAGTTCCTCACGCGTCACGAGCGTCTCGTACAGCTTCTCGCCGTGCCTTGTCCCTATGACCCTGATCTCGTTGTCTCCATTGAATATCTGCAACAGTGCCGTCGCCAGGTCACCGATCGTGCTGGCCGGCGCCTTCTGAACAAAGATATCCCCCTGCTTCCCGTGCTGGAAAGCGTAGGTCACGAGGTCAACGGCGTCGTCGAGGGACATGAGAAAGCGGGTCATGTTCGGATCCGTCACGGTCAGGGGTTTTCCCTCCTTTATCTGCCTCACGAAAAGCGGTATCACGGAGCCTCTTGACGCCATGACGTTGCCGTATCGCGTTCCGCAGAGCACCGTTTCCGATCCGCCGTCCATCGTCCTCGCCTTCGCAACCATCAGCTTCTCCATCAGTGCCTTGGACATGCCCATGGCATTGATGGGATAGACCGCCTTGTCAGTGCTGAGGACGATCACCTTCCTGACGTTGTGCTTCATGGCGGCATTCAGCACGTTCTCCGCTCCGAGAATGTTGGTCCTCACGGCCTCCATGGGATAGAACTCGCAGGAAGGAACCTGTTTCAGGGCCGCCGCGTGAAAGATCAGGTCGACCCCGTTCATGGCAAAGCTCAGGCTCTCATGATCCCGCACATCGCCGATGTAGAACTTCACCTTGCTGTTGTTGAGGGCTATCCTCATATCCTCCTGTTTCTTCTCGTCCCGGCTGAAAACGCGGATCTCCTTGACCTGCGTATCCAGGAACCTTTTCAGGACCGAGTTCCCGAAAGACCCGGTACCGCCCGTGATCATCATCGTTTTCCCGGCAAACATGACCCTCCCTCTCTGAACACCCGGAACAGCCTGCACCCCGGCTCTCCGGTCACCCTATCGACTCATCCCGAACCTGTTCCGAAAAGCGGTCCCCGGGGAGCTTCGCCTCCCGACACCACTACCGGCTGAGAATTCCCTCAAACAGTTCGAGATACCTTTTGGTTATATAATCCCACAAAAAATTCTCACGGGCAAATCCCTCGAGGCTTCTCCCCATCGCCGCCAACCCACCGGGGGCCTTTACCATGGAGATCAACCCTTCCCTCAGGCCTTCAACCGTTGCCTCAACGACAATACCGCCGCCAGCCGCTGCAATCTCGTCGAATCCGCACTGTCTCGTGATCAACGCCGGCGTTCCCGTGATGCCCGCCTCGAGCACCACGATCGACATTGCCTCCCTTCGTGATGGGATCGCCAGAAAGGCGGCGGCATGGTAAGCCCGCGACTTCTCACCTCCGCCGATATAGCCCGTGAAATGGACCCTCTTCCCAAACCCGGCTGACTCACAGCTCCTTTGCAGTTCACGGAGCATACCGCCGTCCGGTCCTGCGAGAACGAGATGGTGCGGCAATCCTTCCCTGCGTACGGCCTGCATGTACGCCTCAAGGAGAAGGTCAGGCCCCTTGATGAAATGAAGACGCCCCACAAACAGGATGAAGGGTTCTCCGGGCAATCCGTGTTCCCGCCGAAACCGGTCGTCATCACGGTCGGTGAAATCCTCCGGGTCTATTCCGTTGGGGATGACGGTGATGAGGTCGTCACGAACCCCGTAGGACCTGAAGTCCGGTATCTCCAGGGGGGATATCGCCACCGCCGCGTTCGCTTCCCTGATGATCCTCCTGCCTACGAAGAAATTGTAAAACCCCTTGATGCCCCTCGATCTCCCGTGAACCGTGGGCAGCGCACCCGCCGGACAGACCACGTACGGCTTGCCCAGATGCCGGCAATAATGGAATGCCAGTGCATTCAGGACGGTCCAGTGGTTCATGAGGTGCACAACATCCACCGCTGCAACAAGCTCTTTCAGCACACGATGAGAGAACCTGGGCACGTAGAACCTTTCCATCATCGTCGGGAGGGCGGTCACGCTCTCCTCCAGATCCCTGATGGAATCGGGCACGAGACCGGTGTCGGTTGCGACCAGTCTGCATTCAACCCCCGCCTTCAGCAGATGCCGGGTCAGTTGAAGCGTTCTTTCGACGCTGCCCCCCCCGTTTATCCTGTCGAGGGACATGTTGACGTTCAATACCCTCAGCGGTCACCCCCGTCTGTCCGGGAACACCTGTACCACCGCGCAAGGTCCGCCAGACCCTCCCTGACGGAAACACTCTTCTCGAACCCGCTTTCCATCAGTTTCCTGCAGCTGTAGACCGTCGAGGGGTTGTAGTTGCTCCTCCCCATTCCCCTCAACAGGATACTGAGAAGCGTGAGAGGCACCGGCACGACGGGGAATATGTACGGCCTCTGACCCAGAAGGCGCATCAGTTCGGCCTCTACGCTTCGATAGTCGTTCACCGGATCCTCGTCATCGGAGACAATGAACACTTCCGGCTCTCTGACGGGTTTGTCGTGACCAATGGACCAGACCAGCGCCCCCACAACGTTATCGACGCAAACGAGATTCATCCGCCTGTGTTTCGAGAGGCAGGACCTGAGGTAGTTGAGCCACCGGCGACCATCCGTCAGGTTATCCATCAGCTTCAAAAGGTTCCTCCCCCCCGGTCCGAACACCGCGGTGGGACGAAGGATGATCACCTCAAGCCGATCTCCGTATCTGTCGACAAGGAGTTGTTCGATAGCCAGTTTGGCGACCTCATATTCCTTGAAAGGACGACAAACCGTCTTCTCACTCACCTCGGTCTCCGTCACCCGGCCCGCCACCACCGCTGTGCTGCAGTGAATCATCCTCCTGACCCCGGCGCTCACGCAGGCCTTACCCAGGTTGTCCATTGCCTCGAGGCCCCGATCATATCCCGAAACATAGGCGAGGTTGACCACGGTGCATCCCGGCACCAGGAGGCGCTCGAGCGACGCCGGGCGAAAGAGGTCCCCCTCCACGAGCTCCGCTCCCCTCTCCAGCACGTCCCCGGGGAGCCTCCCTTCATGCCTCAGGGCCCTGATCCTGATGTCATGACGTGAAACGAGACGTGCCAGCAGGTGCCGGCCCACAAACCCCGACCCTCCCACTATCGCCACAGTATGTCCGCCGGATGATCCCATAATTCACCACCATACCCCGCTTTGGCGAGAACGCTTTCGTCCATCCTCGGCGGGAGGTGCATTCTCCGGTCCCGTCGACCCCCTCCTTAGCATCTCGAGGCGAAGTCGGTCGAAGCCGCGCGGTGGTCCAGAAGCTCGACGAGGCGATTGAGGATCACGAGAAGAAGCACGGCCGAGGTCACGATCACATTAAGCATGCTTCCGAAGTGGAAACACAGCAGGATGGTCAGATAGAGAAACCAGGTAATCCCGAGAAAAGCGACGTCGATCCACGTGATGTCGTTGTATCTGCGACCGACAACGACGAAGAGAACCGTTGCGCCTATCATGGACACGGACACAGCGAGGGATATGCCCGCCAGACCCATGTACCTGATGAAAACGAAGTTGAGAACTATGTTCAGGACGAGACCCACCAGCGAAGAGATCATGATAAGAGCGTTCTTCTGCCTCGCGTTGGCAAATCTGGAGAACAGCATGTTGGTGCAAAAGAAGGGGAGCTGAACCATCCCGTACTCGATAACGGCGGTAACGGTCGCCGTGTCGCCGGCGCTGAATGCCCCGCCTCCGAATATGAACCTCACGATCGAACCCGTGAAGAAGAATACGATCAGCGTCAGCGGTATCGGAACGACCGTTCCCAGGAAAAGGAAAAGGGAAAGCTCACGCCGGGCATCACCTATGCGGTCGCTTACGAAATAGGAGGAGAAATAGGGCAGCATAACCGTTGATACCCCTGTACTGATAAGCCCCGTGAAGAACACGATGAACTTCGTACCCAGGTTGAAGGCCGAGACGCTGCCGGCGCTCAGGGATGCCGCGATGGCATTGTTTACGGGAAGAGCCACGCTGACAAAAAGGGAGGAGAATACAAGTGGAGCGTACTGCGCCAGAAGTCCCTTCAGCCTCTCCGAGGATCTCCGAATGGTCTTGCGTATCGCCCCGGGCCGCAGCTCGGGAAGCATCGAGAAGCCTTCCCTGCGAACATACCGGCAGACCACGAGGAGATTGACCACCTGTCCCAGGCACGTCCCTATGGCCATCGCGTAGATGCCTATCCACCTTGCAAGAAGATACAGGGTCAGGATGGCCACAACGGGCACTGCCGCCTGGGCAAAGGCGGGCAGCGCAAATCTTTGCCGCGCGTTGAGGATGGAATTCCCCAGTATGACGAAACCGCTGAAGAACAGGAGGGGGAGCACCATCATCAGAATGTTCCTTGACTGCAGTATCTTCCCGGCCGGGAAACCCCATCCCACGACCGGCAGATACGATCCGGCGGAGACGAGGACGATGAGGCAAAGAGCTGTCATGCCGCAGAGTATGACGGTTGAGCACGCCGTGATCAGTTCCTGAGCCTTCTCTCTGCCCCTTTCAAAGACACCCAGCAATGAAGGCACCATCACCGTGCCTATGGGCATACTCAAGACGGTGACCAGAAACATCGGCACAATAAGGGCCACGAAAAAAGCGTCAAGCTCGTTTCCAAGGCCGAACCACCGAGCGAGCAGGACATCACGAACCACAAGGAGCATGCTGGAGACGAGTGTAAAGAAAACGACAGCAAGACCGGCGGCGGCAAAAGGACTCCTATACAAAAGCAGCTCGTAGTTGAATCAGGAAAATTCGTTGTGCCCA
>MVQP01000013.1 GCA_002067235.1 Syntrophorhabdus sp. PtaB.Bin047 | reverse complement strand
CTGCGAGGTGATCGGTATCCTGGCGGAGAAAGGCCAGAGCACGATGGGGCAGGACCAGGACGATGTCGTGGTGATTCCCATCCGGACCCTCCAGCGACGCATCACCGGAAATCAGGAGATAAGCCTCATCCAGGTTTCCGTGCAGGACGGGGCATCGACGGACAAGGCGCGACAGGACATTTCGAAACTCATGCGCGAAAGGCGCCATCTCGCACCGAGCGATGATGACAACTTCAACGTCATGGACATGAAGGAGATAGCGACGATGCTTACCAGCACCACGCAGCTTCTCACGGCACTGCTGAGCGCGGTTGCGGCGGTGAGCCTCCTCGTAGGCGGCATAGGGATCATGAACATCATGCTCGTATCCGTCACCGAGAGGACCCGGGAGATCGGCGTCCGCCTCGCCATCGGCGCCCTCGAGCGTGAAGTGTTGACCCAGTTCCTGGTGGAGGCGGTGGTGCTCTCCTCCCTGGGAGGCATCATAGGGATAATTCTGGCCCTCGTCGCGTCCGTGTGGTTGGGCAGTGTCCTGCGCGTACCCTTCGTATTCAACGCGCCCATCATATTCGTATCCTTCCTCTTCTCCGCGGCGGTGGGCATGATCTTCGGCTACTTCCCCGCCCTCAAGGCGGCCCGCCTTGACCCCATCGAGGCCCTGAGGCACGAGTGAAGAGACGGTCTCAGGTTCCAGGTTCCAGGTTCCAGGGAGAAATGCCCTTTTTTGCAGACAACAACCCCATCAAGACACTCCCTCGGATGCGAGTCAAGAAGGTTTCGGGATGGACAGAGTTTTCCCGGTTTGGTGTCGGCCGTGGTCCGGGGCGCAAAACCTCTGGTCTGTTCCGATGCGCAGCCCCATCCGGCGACAACCATCGGCAGATAACTCATTGATTGTAAACACAAAACAAAAACACAATCCCGGCAATACAGAATGTGTGTTCTCTGTATGACAATTATCTCTTAAGTTTTCTCTCCGCCTTTCGATAACTCTCTCATGAAGATAAACATAGTGCTCACCGGGGAGGTGAAAAACAAGTCGGTAATGGGCACAGGTCTCAAAGAGCCCCGGCGAGATCGCCGGGAGAAAAAATCCTAGAAAAGGAGAAACATTATGTCAGACATTTCTTTAACCAAGGGTATGAGGTCCAACCTTTTGGCCCTCCAGTCAACGGTCAAGCTGCTCGACAGGACGCAGGAAAGGTTGTCCACGGGCAAGAAGGTCAACTCCGCTCTCGATAACCCCGTCAACTTCTTCACCGCCCAGTCGCACAATTCACGCGCCAACGACCTTCTGGCATACAAGGACGGCATCTCTGAGGCCATCCAGACGATCAAGGCGGCCGACAACGCCATCAAGGCCATCACAACCCTCATAGACTCCATGAAAGGTATCGCCGAGGACGCGAAGGGCACACTCGGTTCAACGGGGACCGTCAGCAGCCAGACCCTGACGATCAGCGACTACTCGGGAGTCACCGCCGGCACCACGATCGATATCGGTGGTACTACGTTCACGGCTGTCTCAGGTGTCGCCACCTGCGCGACCCAGTTCAGCGTGGGCTCGGCGAGCAACGAGGGTGTAGCGGCTGCTCTCGCGGCGGCGATCAACTCGGCCACTGAGGGCCGGAATATGGACGCCACGGTGGAAGGCTCGATCCTGACGATTTCCCTCCATGCGGGCGGCACAATGGTGGCGACGGACATCGGTTTCGTCCACGCCCTCGACTACGCATACGCAGAATCCTCTGTAACAGCGACAGATGAGCTTTCCGCGAAGGTGAACCAGTACAACGAACTAATCGCACAGCTCGACAACCTGCAGGACGACGCCTTCTACAAAGGCAAGAACCTCCTCGGCAGCGCCGCAGGCGGCTCCGACGACATGACCGTCCGGTTCGGCAACTCCAAGACGCTGACAGTGTCGTCCTTCCTGGGAGACCACACGGGTCTCGGCCTCAGCGGGACGGCCTCATGGACCTCTGAAACGACGATCCAGGCAGATATCGACCTCCTTGACGCGGCGCTCACCACGCTTCGCATCGAGTCTTCGAAGCTGTCAAGCAACCTGAGCATCATCAACGCCCGTGACGAGTGGATCACAGGCATCGCCAACATCCTCCAGACCGGTGCCGACAACCTGACACTGGCCGACACCAACGAGGAAGGCGCCAACATGCTCATGCTCCAGACGAGGCAGTCCCTGAGCACCAACGCTCTGAGCCTGTCAGCACAGGCCGCGCAGTCCGTCCTCCAGCTCTTCCAGTAGCAGCGGCTCTAAGCACAAAACCGGGAGAGGGCTTAAAGCGCCCTCTCCCATTCACCGCCTTCCAGGGAGGTGATGAAAGATGTCGATCGATAAGATAGGGAAGGTAGATGCCAGCGTGAGCGTTCATCAGAGACAGGTGCACCGGGAACCAAAGGAAGCAGACAAGGTCGAGGCCGTCGTTCATGAAACGGGCGCGAGAAAGGGCGACCTGACGAAGATAAGCTACCCGCCGTTCCTGCCCCTTGGCGATACGCAGAGCATATACAAGAAGTGAGGGAGCCATGGCACTCAAGATAAAGCTGAAACCCCACGAGAGGCTCATTGTCGGAGGGGCCGTGCTTGCCAACGGCGACACGAAGTGCGATCTCATCATCGAGAACGAGGTCCCTGTCCTGCGCGACAAGGACATCCTCCGTGAGAAGGATGCCGACACGCCCTGCAAGCGGATATACTTTGTTGTCCAGCTCATGTACATTGACGACAAGAACAGGGTGGAGAGGCATAACATCTACTGGTCCCTCATCAAAGACCTGGTCGAGGCGGCTCCCAGCACGGCCGAGACCCTTGCCGAGATGAGCAGTCTCATCATAGAGGGCAAATACTACCCGGCCTTGAAACTTGCCCGGAAGCTGATAGAATACGAAGAGGAGGTAACACAGTATGTACGGAGGGCTCAGTGCCTACAAGAAGACCGTGAAGACGACCATCTCGGGGCGGGAGCTCGAAGCGTCGGTACTAACGAAAGGCGCCATGCTGTTGAAGGAGTGCCGTGAGAAGTGGGAGGAAGAAGGCCATTTCAAGAGGCTGAACGATGCCCTGGTCTTCAACCAGAGGATCTGGACCATCTTTCAGGATGAGATGATCCGGCAGGACAATCCCCTGCCTCTGGACATACGGCAGAACATACTGAACCTGAGTGTCTTCGTTGACAAGCGCATCGTTGAGATCATGGCAAAGCCCGATCCCGCGAAGCTCAACATCCTCATCGACATCAACCTCAATATCGCCCAGGGACTGAGGGGTTCCGCGGGCTGAATACCCCACAACATCTTTATTCTTGATCGAAGAGACGTTCCATTTCAGGCAGGCTGTGGCGGCTTTTGCTGATATAGCCGTACACCTGTCGCGCGGCTGCCCTGTTGCCTGAGGCGATGATCTTCTTCAGGGAGGAGTGAAGGGCGGGTCCGCAGCGATAGCCCATGCCTTCGAGCCGCTCCAGATAGCCGAGCCCCTTCTCTTCCGATCCTTCGATGAAATGGGCCACTGCGAGGGCCACGAAGGCGGGCGGATAATCGGGGCTCTTCTCGAGGAGGGACCCGAGGCGTTCCACCGCCTCCTTTGTCTTGCCGGAATAGATGAGTGCGACGATAAGGGTCTGTACGGCGGTGACGGAGTTCGGGTTGAGTTCCACGGACCTCCTGGCGCACTGCAGGGCCTCCTCGAAGCGCCCGACCTCCATGCACATGCTTGCAATGTTGAAATAGGCGATGCTGTCGTCGGGGACGAGACGGAGGAATCCTTTCCAATGCTCTATGGATTCTTCGAACTTCTCGAGTTCCGCGGCCTGGATCGCCAGTTCCCTGAAGGCGGCGGGGTTTCCCTGCGATGAACTGAGCTTTCTCTTGCCCAGTTCATAATAGAGATCCGATTTGACGGAAGGTGTGTCGGAAGGCATCTTCCCGTAGTGGTGCACGGGGATGTCGCAGGCGAGCCTCTCTGCCCCCGCCTCGGCAACGGAAGGTTCCAGCAGTTCGTGGACGGGATTGCGGAAACGGAGGCGTCTGTCGTTGACGATGAGCCGCACCTTGTTGCTCGGGAACCATCCGCTTCCCGCCTCTTCTTCGGCGTACTCGCCGGCATTTGCCGTCCATCCCTCGGTGGCCGGTTCCACCACGTAGTTGCGGGTGACGATGTCGTAGGCGACCGCCCTCACCGGTTTCCCGTGGACGATCTTCCTGAGCCTGTCATGATCCCGGGGTGATATGACCTCGTCCGCGTCGTGGACGAGAATCCAGTCACCCCGTGCCTGGTCAAGGGAGTAATTCCGTGCCTCGGAAAAGTCGTTGGTCCAGGGGAACTGGAGGATTTTCGCGCCGAAGACCCGTGCTATTCGGGGTGTCCTGTCCTCGGAGCCGGTGTCGACGACGACGATCTCATCGGCAACGGGAACAAGGCTTTTCAGACATCGCGCGATGTGCTTTTCCTCGTTCTTCACGATCATGCAGACGGACAGCGTTCCCCTGTCCTCTCCGTGACGGGCGAGGATGTCCTCTCCCAGGCTGTCCCGGACGGCGATTGCCGCGCCCAGCATCTCGTCGTCTATGCCGAACTCGACGATAGCATCCTGGATGTTTGTCAGAGCCGCCAGGTATTTCTCCTGCCTGATGAGCGTGCCGATGAGGGCGTAGGCGAGATTCCTGTTCTTTGGAAAGAGGCCCAGTGCCTCCCGGATGACGGTCTCGGCACGGGCGAAATTTCCCGTCGACTCTATGGCCGACTGGTAGGTTGCCAGGAAGTCGTTCTTCTCCGGCGACAGGATGAAGCCCTTCTCGATAAGCGTGAGCCCCGTCGCCGTGTCGTTTCCCTGCCATGCCATGACCCCGAGGTGGACGTGGGGATCGCCGAAGGAAGGGTCCGCCGCAATGGCACGACGGAAGAGGCCTTCGGCCCCGCGGGAATCACCCGCTCTCAGTGCCAGGAGACCCAGCAGGTTGAGCGCTCCCGGGGTGTCCGGGGACAGGCCGAGCGCCCCTTCCGCGAGATTACGGGCCTCGTCGGAGCGCTCCAGGTAGTATGCGCAATAGCCGAGCAGTTCATAGTAGGGAGGCTTGAGCTTCTCGGCGGCGGGCCAGAACTCGGTCATATCGACGATCTGCCGGTAGTGTTTCTCCTCCATGAGGATGTCCGCGGCGCAATAGTAGATGCGAGGCTCGTCGGGACTTATCCTCATGCCCTCCGAAAGTGCGTTCATCGCCCTTTCCAGGGAACCTTTCCTGTAATGATCGCGTGCGTTCTTCGTCGCGACGAAATGCCACAGCCTCTTCCCTTTTTCCGTGCCGGGGCTGATGGTGTCCCACGTTTCATGGAATACCCTGTCACGTCCCTTCCCCCTCGTCTCGGGATGCCGTCTGAACACGGCGGCATCGGCCGCGACGGCGGCGGTATGCCCCTTAAGGAGGAGCCGCAGTCGATAGTCGTTGATGACAAAGAAGGGGGACGCGATATCTTCATTGAAGGGGCCGACGACTTCCATTGTTTCGCTCCGGAAGAGCGTGCAGAAGGAGCCCGTCTCGAAGGTCTCGGCCCGCCGGAAAAGGGAACGCTTTCCCAGGTCGGCGGCATACTCTGAGAACTCGTCGACGGAGAGGTCCTCCGCGCCGGGGATCTTCTGGGTCCCGAGGGCGTGGTTCGCCAGCGGAACGACCATGCCCCGGTTTGATGCCCCGCCCAGGTGATGGAGCATACGGGAAAAGGAGTCCTTGAGAAGAAGGGTGTCTTCGCCGATGATGAGGACGTACTCTCCCGTCGCTTTTTCCATCCCACGGTTGCACCTCGCGGCGTAACCGGAAGACGCCGGCACGTCGATGAAGATGGTGTTGCCGCTGCGGACGTGCTGCTTCAGCCATTTCGGGACAGCCCCCGCGTTCTTGATGACGATGATGTCGTGGGGCTCGTCCATGTGGATGTCGATGGCCTCGAGGCAGGCCTTGAGGTCGTTGCCCGGGTCGACCGAAGGGATGAGTATCGTCGTGTGTCCCTTCCTGGTCTTACATACCGATGTGCTTTCCTGCTCTCTCCCGAGAGCGGCGGAGCTCGTGCCGGCGGGGAGGGTGGAGCCGGGCGCTGTTGCCGCACCTTTTTCGACAAGGGCGACGTTCGTTTTCAGTTCCGAGGCTCCGATGCTCTCCGCAAGAAGCCTGTAGTCGGGGCGGTGATTTCCTTGCGGGTCGGAGGCGAGGAATGTCGAGATGTTGTGGTCTATGGTCTCGTTGTGTGGTTCTGAGGCGCTGAGGGATCCGAAAATGCTCCGGGCCTTTTCCCTGTCGCCGGCAATGGCGCAGGCGACGGCGAGATTGTTCCTTGCCTCCATCCCCCCGGGGTTCACCGCGAGCGCGGCCTCGTACTCGCGCACGGCGAACGCCGGGAGATAGAAAAAGGAGTTCCGCATCATGTCGTTCCCGAAATCGAGGTGAGCGCTGTAAAGCGCCTTTTGCCTGTCCGAACAGAGGGCTATCTCGGGATAGAAATCGTCGATGCTGTTCGACCTGTAGACGGACTCGAGGACATCTATGGTGGCCGCGGCGCACCTGTCGGCATTCTTCTCCGATGTGGATGAGTCATCATGTACCCTGTAGAGCCAGAGGCTCTCGTCGAGGTGCTTGAAATTGAGATTGCGGGCGGTCTTGAGCCACAGCTGATAATCAGTGGCGAAGCCTGTTTCGTAGCCCCCCTGTTCGATGAGGGAACTGCGCCTTATCATGACCGACGGATGGGCGATGAAATTGACGGTGAAGAGCCAGCGCAGGAGATTGAAGCGGTTGAAGGTGAGGGCCCTTTCATGACGGAACTGGGTCGGCAGGAGCTGTCCGGCGTCGTTGAATATCTGGGCATTGCAGAAGGAGACATCGAGGCCGGGATTCTTCAGGAACTCCCCGAGCTGTCTTTCGACCCTGCCCGGCAGGTAGACGTCATCGGCCCCTATGGCGCAGATATACTCACCCGACGACAGAGCGACGACCCGGTTGTTGAGCTCGTCGAAGCGGTCCATAGTCTGGCCGATGTTCTCCTGATAGTGGTACTTGAGCCTGGGGTCGTGGAGGTATCTTTTTATAACAGCCTCCGTGCCGTCCGTGGAGCCGTCGTTGAGAATGACGAACTCTATGTTACTGTAAGTCTGCCCCAGCACGGATTCGATCGTGGCCGCCATGTACCGTTCCCTGTTATAGACGAAGCAGACGACGGAGACGAGCGGCCCGGCGCCTCTCTTCTCGGCGCCTTTACCTGCCTCTGGCGCTCCCCAGGTCCCCCATGCCCTTCTCCTGCGGATGTTCATGTTCTCTTCCGTCATGAAGGGAAAGAAGCCGTCCCAGCGGTGTTTCCACGTGTGCTCCCGGAGGACGCGCTCATGGGATGCACGGGCGATCTCCTCCCGCTCCCTTTCATGGTCAAGGTAATAGCCTATCTTCTCCGCGAGGTCCTTCCCGTCCCTGAAGGTCGCTATCTCTTTCTCCATGTCGAAATAATGCTGGAGGCGCCTGTCCTCGAAGGTTATCTGGAACGCTCCGCAGGCAGGATACTCGAAGGTCCTGCCCTTTATCTGGGGGATGATGGTGCCCGCGTCGGTCGTGACGGAACACCACGCCATGCCGAGGACTATCCGGGAGGCGCGGAAGGTCTCGATCATCTCCTCCGTGGGAAGGGGCGGTCCCGCGACGGACGCCAGCGCCGGGACCCTGTCCCAGCCGCTGCCCCAGACCCTGACGTCGATGCCCCGGGCGAGGAGCTCTTCCACCACCTGCGGCCTTCCGAGATACGCCTGCCCGACGAAGGTGACGTCGTACCTCTTCGCCGTTTCCCTCGGGTAGTAGATGCGGGGGTTTGCCGCGTACTGCATGGGGAAGACGTGGCGATAGCCGAACTGCCGGTAGACGGCAAGAGCGTTGATATCGTTCGTCGTCGCGTAGTTGTAATGGCCGACCCAGGAGAGGGAATGGTTGTATATCCGCCAGTCGTCATCGGAGAAGAAGACGACGCTCCTTATGTCCTCCCTGTCGCGCACCTCGTCGAGAAAGGAAACGGGGAGCTCGTCGGTCACGATGCCGTGGAGGAAGATGTCCGGCTTTTCCCGGTCCATGAGGGAGTTTAACTCCGAGACCATCCCTTCCTTCCCGAACCTGTCCTTCATGCCGAGGAAATCGAAGTCGACGATGCTGTGGCCCAGTTCGATGAGCGATGACCGGATGTTGTTGTATCCGTAGTGGTTCGGGTTATCGGCTTCGGGGAAACAGTAGAGTATCTTCATGGTCTCGCGCGTATCGCTTCCTTTCTTGCGTTAAAGGCCTCGTATGCCTTCTGTTGTATTTTGATGAGGTACTCCGCTGGCAGTTCAGGGTTGTCAAGAACGTAGGACCCGTACCAGTGGAGCTTCGAATAATCGAAGTCTGTCTTCACCGCCGGATCCATGTAGTCCCAGGACTCGGTACCGGGAAGGGGGGTGAATATGCTGAACTGAACGACGTCGGGGTCCATGTCTATGGCAAAGTCTATCGTCTGTTCGACACTCTCCCTGGTCTCACCCGGGCAGCCGATGATGTAGCTCGTGTGGGTTAGTATCCCGGCATTCTTCGCGATCGCCAGGGCTCCTTTCACCTGGTCGAGATGTATCTGTTTCTTGATGACCTTCAGCATCTTCTCGGAGGCGGACTCGACGCCGAAGGTGATCATCCTGCAGCCCGCCCTCTTAAGGAAGTCGGCTGTTTCGTGGTCGATGGTGTCGACCCGTGAGGAGCACATGAAGGTGGCCCTGATGTCCCTTTCGATGATGCCCTGGCAGATGGCCTTCAGCCGCCTCTTGTTGAGGGTGAAGGTGTCGTCTACGAAGGTGAAGTTGTGTATCCCCCGCGCGGCGAGGTCGGCGAGCTCCTGAACGACGTACTCCGGGCTGTAGTACCGGACCTTCTTTCCCCAGGTGGTCTTGGAGCCGCAGTATATGCAGTCGTAGGGGCATCCGCGGGAGGTGGTGAGAATGATGTAAGGGTCTTCTCCGTGGATGAGAAAATCGTGATAGTCGGTGCAGTCGAAAAGGTCCCACATGGGCATGGGCAGGCCGTCGAGGTCGGTGATGTGCTCCCGGGCCGGATTGGCGCGGAGCGTCGCGCCGTCGCGGTAGGCGATGCCGGTGACATCCGCGGGTGTCCTTCCCGCCTCGATGCAGGCGAGGAGCTCGAGGAAGGATGCCTCGCCTTCCCCGAACACGGCGAAGTCGACCGAGGCGTGTCTGAGGACCTCCTGGCGGACGGCGGATATATGAGGTCCGCCAAGGACGATCGGGATGTCCGGCCGCTCTTCCTTGATGAGCCCGGCGATGGTAATGACGATGTCGATGATGCCCGTCGTCGACGTGAGCCCGATGACGTCGGGTCCTGTCTCGATGGCAGCCCGGGCGGTCTCCTCGAGGGAGTACTCGGAATGGTCGGCATCAATCCCGGCCACCGCATGACCGCCGCGCTCGGTTATGTAGGACGCGAGGCAGGCGAGGTTAAAGGGGAAGCGCTTGATCGCCCGCCTGTTGAAGGACTTGTATTGCTTGTAGACCGAATTGCTTGGCGGCTGGACGAGGGTTACCCTCATGTGTGTTCCTCCTTGTTTCCGATGCTTGCAGTCAATGATGTCCCGTGCCTCATGGAGCCACCTCGTCTTTCACCGCTTTCGCGACATATGTCATCTCCTCTTCAGTCAGGCCGGGATAGAGGGGCAGAAGGATGCTCCTGTCGGAGAGGTCCTCGGAGACCGGCAGGGAGATATGTTCGAAGATCTGCCGGTACGCGGTCTCGCGATGGGAGGTCATTATCCCCCGCCGCGTCGTGATCCCTTTCGTGATAAGGCGGGCCATGAGCTCGTTGCGGGTCAGCGGTGCGGACTGCCTGAGGTAGAGACTGTAGGACTGGTAGTTCGAAAAGCGGCCCTCGGGTTCTTCAGGGGTCCTCAGGCATTCGACGTCTCTGAAAGCGTCATTGTAGTACGCCGCTATCTCCCTCCTCCGGTCGACGATAGAGTCCAGCTTCTCGAGCTGTCGTATGCCGATGGCGGCCTGGATATCCGTCATCCGGTAGTTGTATCCGATCTCGACGTGGTCCTCGAAGATGAGCTTCGTCGCTTCGTGGCGCACCCTGTCGTTCACCGACATGCCGTGTTGCCTGAGGAGCCTCAATCTCTCGTCGTACTCGGGACGGGCCGTGGTGATCATTCCCCCGTCACCGGTCGTTATGACCTTCCGGGGGTGGAAGGAAAAGCAGGCAAGGTCGGTGTGCGACCCGATGGGCCGCCCCTTGTAGCGCGAGCCTATGGCGCAGGCGGCGTCCTCGACGAGTGCGATGCCCCTGTCCCGACAGAGGGCGGCGAAGGCGTCGATATCAGCGGGCATCCCCATCTGGTGGACGATGAGCACTGCCTTTGTCCTTTCGTTCATCAGCGACCGTGCATGTTCGATGTCTATGTTGTACGTTTGCGGTTCGACCTCGGCGAACACGGGGAGCGCCCCGCAGTAGAGGATGGAGTTGCTCGTCGCCACGTAGCTCATGGATGGGCAGATGACCTCATCGCCTTGTTTGACACCGCAGACGAGGAGCGCGAGGTGAAGCGCCGTGGTGCAGCTCGACACCGCAACGGCGTGGAGCGAGCCCGTGCGCGCGGCGAACCTGTCCTCGAACTCCTTCACCCTCGGACCCTGGGTCACCCAGCCGGAAAGGACCGCGTCATGCGCGGCCATCGCTTCGTCTTCGGTGAGATATGGTTTCGCGATGGGTATCATTTGTCACCATTCCCCTTCTTAAGCGCGAAGTACCACCGGGACAGCTCCCTGAGACCATCCTCAAGGGAGACCTGCGGTTCGAAGCCGAGGAGGTCCCGTGCCCTGGAGATGTCGGCGAGGCGGCGGGAGACAGGGTTCACCGTGTTCTCGGCCCGGTGCTCGGGGACGAGCGTGGAGTTGTTCACCTTGAGGAGAAGGTCGAGGAGTTCTTTGAGGCTCGTTTCCCGTGAACAGCCAATATTGAATACCTCGTCGGTCACGTCCGCAAGGAGCGCGCGAACGTTGGCCCGCGCTATGTCCCGCACATAGACGAAATCCATCGTCGTAGACCCGTCTCCGTAAATGAGAGGGGCCGTCCCCGACCTCACGCAGTCGAGCCATTTTATCATGACCTCCGTGTACTTTCCATCGGTGTCCATGCGGGGACCGTAGACGTTGAAATATCTCAGCGCGACGTAGCGAAGACCGTACATGAAGGCATAGCTCCGGAGCACCTGTTCACCGAAGAGCTTCGCTCCGCCGTAGAAGGTCCTGTTGTCATAGGGATTGTCCGTCTCGGGAGTGGGGAAATTTTGTGCCAGCCCGTAGACGGAGGCGCTCGACGAGTAGATGAACTTCTTTATGGAACGCTTCCTGGCAAGGTCTATGAGCCGGAAGGTTGCGTCCGCCATGACCTCGAAGCCGTGCACAGGGTCGGCCGCGCAGGCGTTTATCCTGAGTGCCGCGAGGTGGAAGCAGTAGTCCGACCGTTCCATGGAGGTCTCCATGAGGGCGCTGTCACGTATGTCTCCCGCTATGAACTCGACCCTCGGATCATCGATGAAGCTTTCCATGTTCTTCAGGGAGCCGCGGAAGAGGTTATCGACGATGATGATCCGCTCCGGGTTGTGGGGCAGAAGCTCTTCGACGAGGTAGGAGCCCACGAAGCCCGCCCCGCCGGTCATGAATATCGTTGATCCCGTGATGATGTCCTTCTCCACGTTCAGAACCTCCAGACTCTCATTGGAGTGTCGTCGTTATCGACCGCACGAGGACCGACGGCGACTCCGGGACACCGGACCCTTCTTCTTCCCACTCGGTGATGGTTACGGAGCCGGTGCCGCACAGTATCTCGATCCCGCTTTCGTCGATCCTTATCGCCTTGCCTGGTATCCGGCCGGCGTACACGCGCCCGCGCATGACACCGGGGGAAGCACGGTGGACGCGAAATCTCTTTCCGTTCAAAAAACAGTATGCCCCGGGGTAGGGACGGGCGAGGGCGCGGATGAGGTTGTAGACGTCGGTGTCACTCTTCGTCCAGTCTATCCTGCCGTCCTCGGGGGACCGTTTGCACGTGTATGTAGCCTTGACTTCATCCTGCTTTGTGAGCGCGATGTTCCCCTCCGCGTACTGCCTGAAGAACCTTGCGTAGAGGGATATGGTGGCCTCGGTGACCTTCTCGTAGACGTCCCGGGCATAATCGTCAGGTCCTATGGCTACCTTCTCCTGGTCGATGATGTTGCCCGAGTCCACCTCGCCGTCACCGATGAGAAAGAGGGTCACCCCCGTTTCGGTCTCGCCGTTGATGATGGCCCAGTTGATGGGCGCGAAACCGCGGTACCGGGGCAGGAGAGAATCGTGTGCCGCCACGAGGCCCAGCTTCATGGAATCAGATATAGCCGGGTCTATGATGGTCCTCCATCCGCAGACGACGGCGAACTCGGGCCGCACGTCTCTTATGGCCCGGTAATCATCCTGGCTGAGGGTCTTCGTTACCCTGAAGGGGATGCGAAGCTCCCGGACGGTCTCAGCTATCCTTTCGGAATACCTTTCCGTTTCGTGGTCATCTTCCTTGAGGATAAAGGCGAGTCTCGGGACGAACCCCCCATCGATAAGGGAAGCGAGGGTTCTCCATCCCCTGTATGTCCCGCCTATGAAGACAAAATCCATCATGCCTCTCTACCGCCAGTCGTTGATGGCGTCGATTACCCTCGCGACCTCTGAATCGGTCAGCTCCGCGTACATGGGAAGCGACAGGCAGTGGGCGGCGAGGTATTCCGCGTTGGGACAGTCGCCCGCCTTGTAGCCGAGGTTCGCGTAGGCCTTCTGCAGGTGGCAGGGAACGGGGTAGTGCAGGCCGGGGAAGATGTTCCTCGCCTCGAGGTGCTTCATCAGGGCCTGCCTGTCCGTGGCGGTGATGACGAAGAGATGATATATGGAATCAGCCCATTCGGGCTCAGCCTGCATGGTAACGGCGGGGTTCTTTATGCCCCGGTGGTACATTGCGGCTATCTCCTTTCTCCTCGCGTTCCAGGCGTCGAGATGGGGGAGCTTGACGGCTAGGACCGCTCCCTGGAAGCCGTCCATCCTCATGTTGAATCCAATCTCGTCGTGGCAGTAGCGTTCCGTGCTGCCGTGGTTCCTGAGACTCTTCACGCGCGCCGCGTAGCCGTCGTCGTTCGTCGTGACGATGCCGCCTTCACCGTATCCTCCCAGGTTCTTGCCGGGGTAGCAGCTGAAGGCCGCGAGCGCGCCGAAGGACCCGACGACGGTCCCTTTGTATCTCGCCCCGTGCGCCTGCGCCGCGTCCTCGATGAGGAAGAGGCCGTGCCTCATCGCTATGGCTGAGACCGCATCGATATCGAAGGGCTGCCCGTACAGGTGGACGCCGATGATCGCCTTCGTCTTCGGTGTGATGGCCGCCTCCAATTTCGCGGGGTCGATGTTCCACGTGTCCGGGGTGCAGTCGACAAAGACAGGGGTGGCGCCGGCGTATGACGGACCCCACGCGGTGGCGATGAAGGTGTCGGCGGGCACGATGACCTCGTCGCCTGGTCCCGCGCCTATGGCGAGCATGGCGAGGTGGAGGGCGCTCGTTCCGCTGTTCACGCCGATGGCGTGGCGGCATCCGGAATACTGTGCGAACATCTTCTCGAAGTTCTCGACGAAGGGACCCCCCGAAAAGGCGGTCTTTGAACAGACGTCGAGGAGCGCAGCCGTCACGTCGTCCCTTATCTCTTCATACTGTCTCTTGAGGTCCAGAAAGGCGATCTTTTCCGTCATGGAAGTCTCCTTGTCTCTTTCTTCTTTCCCTTATCGACGGTTCTCATGACCCTCGCCGGGTTGCCCGCCGCGATGGCGCCGGCGGGGACGTTCTTCGTTACCACCGATCCGGCCCCTATCATGGCACCCTCTCCGATGGTGACCCCGCACATGATCGTCGACGATGATCCTATGGATGCCTCTTTGCCGACGTGCGTGGGTATCACGTTCCAGTCGTCTTCGGTCTGCATGGAGCCGTCACCGGTGACGGCGCTCGGGTACCTGTCGTTTATAAAGGTGACGTTGTGTCCGACAAAGACATTATCGTCGATGTGCACGCCCTCGCAGATGAAGGTGTGGCTCGATATCTTGCAGTTCCTTCCCACAACGGCGTTCTTCTGTATCTCCACGAAGGCACCCACCTTCGTGTTGTCACCGATGGTGCATCCATAGGCGTTGACGAAATCGAAGATCCTCACGTTCTCGCCCATGGCGACGTTGGTGAGAGACCGCCGTTCGTCCTTTATTGTCACCGTTCTCATGACCTGCCTCCCAGGCCGTTGAGGAGCGTGATCTTGCTGCCGTTGCTCTTGATCGATATCTGGGCGGATTCGAGGATGTTCACCACGTCGTACCCTATCTTCCAGTTGGATACGGGTTCACCCTTGCCCGCCGCCGCTCTTATGAAGTCCTCCGCCATGGCGGAGAGGGCCTCGCGGTTGTCCACCTTGGGCGTGTAGATGTCACCCGTGCGATAGTCGATGAGGATCTTTCTCTTGTCCTCGTCGGACTTCACCTCGAACCCGGTGTCGTACACCTTTACCTTCTCCGTTCCCTCGAGGTCGTTGTAGACGATCATCTTCTTCGTGCCGCCTATGTACGTCGTACGCACCTTGACCGGGGAGGACCAGGAGCAGCTGCAGTGAGCGATGATGCCGCTCGGGTAGTAGAGGGTGAGGTAGGCGATGTTCTCTATGTCGTTGCCCGTGTGGGTGACGCCGATGGCCTGGACGCTGTTCGGACGTTCGTCTATGAGATAAAGGAGAATGGCTATGTCATGGGGGGCGAGGTCCCAAAGGACATTGACGTCGTGCTGGAAGAGGCCGAGGTTGATGCGTGTGGAGTCGTAGTAGAGGACGTCGCCAAGACCGTTGGAACCTATGATCTCCTTCATCTTTTTGACGGCTCCGGTGTAGAGGAAGGTGTGGTCCACCATGAGGGTGATCCCCTTCTTCTGCGCGAGCTCCACGAGCTCCGTCGCCTGGGCATGGGACATGGTCATGGGTTTCTCGATGAGCACGTTCTTGCCCCGCTCGATCGCCGCCCTGGCGAGGGGATAGTGGGTGTTGACGGGGGTGGCGATGACGACGGCCTCGATGGTATCGTCGGCGATAATGTCATCCGGCTCCGTCGTCGTCTTCAGGGAGGGATAGAGTTTCTGCGCCATGGCGAGTCTTTCGGGACGGCTGTCGGCAAGGGTGGTGACCAGGCAGTCGTTCTGGGCCATGAAGTTCCGAACGAGGTTGGGACCCCAGTATCCGTATCCGATTACGCCTGTGTTCATGATATGCTCCTTGTTATTTCATTTGTCGTGTATCGTATATATGAGGTGTGACCTTTCATCTTCCTATCCTTCCACCGCGGCGATAAGGTGCTCGAAACTCCTCGTGAAGGCCTCCCGGGTGTGGTGCTCGAGGGCGAACCGCCGTGCCTGCCCCGAGCGTGCCTCGAGTTCCTCGAGCGGTGCCGCGTTCATCGCGCGGATGTGGCGCACGATCCCTTCGATGATCTCCTCGTCGTCATCGGCATCGACGACGAAACCGATCGTCTCTTCCCGGACGCAGCTTGACCTCGTCACGACGGGTATGAGCCCGAAGGACAGGTGCCGTGCCATGAAACCCGGGGCCGAGCCGGTCTGGCCGGCAAAGACACATCCGATGCAGTTCCATGCCGTTTCCTCGAAGTCGTCCGATGCGGATCCGTCGAAGGGATGATGGATGATGTTGGACCTGTCGCGGGTCATGGTCTTGAACCAGTCAAAAAAGCGCGTCTGGTTTTCGAGGGGGGCAAAGACATGGAGCGTGGCGCCGGGGACCCGCGCGAAGGCCTCGACGACAAGGTCAAGACCCATCCGGAGCATCCCGCCGGTGCCCGACCAGATATAGTTCCCCCGCGCCCCTTCGAGGTCCTTTGTCCTTTCACCGGGCATGAAGCAGGCGCTCGCGTCGAGGGGCACCGCCTTCCACGTCCCGCCGAATCCCTTGAGCTGGGAGTCATTCCCGAAATAGGTGAGGTACTGGGCCTTTTCGTCGGAGAAATTGCTTCGCTGCCGGCCGTCGGCAGGCATGATGATGCCCTGTCTCAGGGCGAACCTCATGACGCGGGACAGCTCGTTCATGCCGTCGTTCAGCCAGTATTCCCCCGATGAGTAAAACACCTTCCTCTGGTCCTTCATCGTGTTCGATCTCACCAGGTTGTTCGTGCCGCCGTCGATGATGAGCCGGTACGTCCCGAAGTCCGTCTGGTCGAGCGCTTCGTCGTTGTCGGGGCCCACGCAGTCGACAATGTAGCCGTGAAGGTTGAGAAGCCGGACGATCTCGGCGCTCTCCCACCACGCGGCCTCTTTGGTGAGGAGGGGGAAATGGTCGAGAAGACCCGACAGGTACCACGGTATGGCCTCGTCGCGGTTGATGACGAGGGCCCGCTTCGATCCGTCGGGCAGACGGGGCATGCCTATGTCCCTGATGCCGTCGAAGAAGACCTTCTTCACGGTGCGGACGGGGTCAATGTCCTCTCCCTCTGACCTCAGGTTGAGAAGAAACCTGATGAAATTTCCCGTCGCCCCGTAATTGGCCGGATTCGAGGTGATGGCGGCGACGAAGCTGTCGAAGGCCCTGCTGTGCTCTCCTTTGCGGGCCCAGTGGCAGCCAAGGTCGTTGTAGGCGTTCGAATGCCGGGAGTCCAGTTCCACGGAGCGCAGAAGCTCGCCGGCCGCCTCATCGGCGTCTCCTTTCGCGTTGAGCACCTGGGCGCGCAGATAGTGGATGTCGGCGCTGTCCTTCTCCCTTGCGAGAAGGTGTTCGACCTCGCGGAGCGCCTGGTCGAACCTCTTCGCATCCTTGAGGCTGACGATTTTTACCACGGTGTCATAGAGGTCGCCCGGGTCCTCTTCCGGGGGAGAGAGCGGGGGTTCAAGAGGCGTATCCGCAGTCTTCGGCGTATCGGCGCCGCCCGTTTCCAACCCGTGTTCCCGGGCGATGGCCGCGATCCTGTCGTCGCCGGGCAAAGCCTCCATGAGGTCTGCCAGAACGGAGGCGGCATGGTCGCGGACATTGAGTCGCGTGAGGACCGTGACCAGGTTCTCGACGGCGTCATAATTAGTGTTGTCGCTGGCGATGGCCTTGTGAAAAAGCTCCACCGCCTGCCGGATCTCCCCCCGGGAGAGATGTATTGCCCCACGGTCGTTGAGCGCTCTGGAGTGGCGGTCGTTTGCGGCAAGGATGAGGTCCAGGTAGACCGCGGCCGCGTCGAGGTCGTTCACGTCGAGTAGAAGGCTTGCGAAGAGGTACTGGAGTTCCATGTTCCCGCCGCCGCCCATGTAAGCGAACTCCTCGACGGCCTCCGCGGATTTGCCCTGGCGGCGGAGCGCGAGGATCCTCTCGAGGCGTTCCCCGTTCGGCAGGGTCCCGCCCGGGCGCGGCGCGGCGTTGTCGTAATCCATGAGAGGTGAGTGTTTTGAGGCCATCCCCGCGAATGTCCACATGGCGGTGGAAGCCTGTTCCTTTATCTCCTGTGTCCCGCGAGCCGGCGAGAGGCCGGGTGCCCACCCGGAGGAGGGGTCGCCGCAGATCTCCGCCCCGGGGCGTCCCGTTCTCACGGCGAAGAGCTCGAGGAGCTGGTCGTAGATGGTGTGCCAGGAACAGGGGCGCAGTCCCCCCTTCGTGACGTAGAGGTCGATGTTCCTTACGTATTCGCGGTACTCGGCCTCGTCCATGTGCTTGAGATGCCTGTCGAGTTCCCCGTAATCCGCGAACCTTCTGAAGTCTATGAAGCAGCCTTCGGGGATGTAGTCCGCCGCGTTCGGGGCCCCGAGATAGATGGGGACCGTCCTCGTTTCGAGGCAGTCGAGCATCTTGTCGATGTACCCGAGGGCGAATGTCTCGTGGCCGACATTCTCGAAGGCGATGGCGAACCTGTATCTTTTCATCGTCTCGAGACGTTTGCCCCTGGGCACGATGCCCCTGTAGTTCCTGAGGAAGAAGGGAGGGGTCCCGTAGGTGTCGAAAGGGGTGTCCGAATGTGTGGTGAACCACAGGGCTGCTTCGATCCTCTTCGAGTAAAGCTCGCCGGGGACCGTCGATTGCTTGTTCCCGTTTATCATGCATATCCCCTTTATCCTTCCGTCCAGGGGATAGATACGCTCCCTCTCTTTCTGGTCCTCCGTCACCGCCGTCTCCGGGGTCATTTCCGTGGTACGGAAACCCGCGCGGGGGGAGACGTTCTTCGTGAAACCGTTGTTCTTCACGAACGTGTCGTACTGGGTGATGACGTGATCGAAATGCCCCCACACCTCGGGGTCGTACTGTCCCGGCTGGACCACAATGGGTTCGTTGAGCAGGAGAATGTCGAAGCTGCCATTTATGCCGGTATAGCTGTATGAGTCCAGGTACAGGCACAGGTCCGCGCCCTCGACGGGGAAGCGCGTCCAGACCACGGAAACGTTCCCTTTGTGCAGGGCGTGGACGTTCTCGGCGGGAAGGTGATTGTAGATCACGTTGAAGAGAATGTGCTCCCCGGAGGTCCGCACTGTCCCGTCTGTTCTTCCAGTCATTGAAGCTCCTTGTTCCGTGCCTCGCGCGCCGGTGAGAAGGGACGCAGCAGGGCAGGGTGGTGGTCGATGTACCGGTACGTTGCAGGGATGCCGATATCGATGAAAAAATGGCGGCCCGGATATCCGTACACGGCCCCTCCCGTCAGGGAGGGGAAAAGGTCCTTTTCCAGGGAGAAGGCGCCTTCGGGCATGAGGTCCACGATGGCCCTTTCGGCCATGTAGACCCCGCAGTTGATGTACCCTCCGCCCGGGCAGGCCTTTTCGGAGAACCCGATGATCCTCCTGTGTTCGTCCATCGTCACGAGGCCGTATCTGCCAGCGTTCCTCTTCATGACGAGGGCGATGGTAAGGAGCGCTCCCGTGGAGAGATGGAAGGCCTCCATGGAGACGTGGTCAATACGGTTGAAGGTGTCGCCGTTGAGTATGAGGAAACGGGACCCGGCCGTGCCCCGGATCGCCTCGCGGATGGCGCCGCCCGTGCCGAGAGGGCTGTCCTCTTCGGAATAGGAGATATGGACGCCAAGGCGGGACCCGTCCCGGAAATGGGAACGGATGATCTCCTTTTGGTGGCCCACGGAGAGTATTATCTCCCTCATTCCCTGCGCCGCCAGAGAGCCGATGACGTATTCGAGGAAAGGTCTTTTGTCGACGGGCGCCATCGGTTTCGGCACATCGGAGACGACGCTTCTGAGCCGTGTCCCTTTTCCGCCCGCCAGTATGATCGCTTTCATTTCCTGTCCTTCCTCCTCAGACCGCTTCTTCCGTGTAGTAGACGACCTGACTGCCGAGCCCGTCGAAGCGGAAGGGCACATGGAGGAGGAAATGGAGCGCCTCCCGTACCTTTTCCCGTTTCTCGGGCCTCACGAAGAAGAGCATGAAGCCCCCGCCGCCGGCGCCGAGGACCTTCCCCCCTATGGCGCCGTTCTTCCTGGCTGTTTCGTATATGGTGTCGATATAGGGATTCGACACCTTCGGCGCGAGGCTCTTCTTGAGCTTCCACGTTTCGTGGAGGAGCTTACCGAATTCAAGGAGGTCCCTTTCACCGCTCAGTATTGAGAATGCGTCGTCGACCATGCTCATGAGCATCTTGTAGTTCTTTTTCTGGTCCTCCAGCAGTTCCATTTTCTCTTCCTCGATCTTCGACGCCGACCGGGTGACCCCGGTGAAGAAGAGGAGGAAGTGGTCCTGGAGGTGGACGAAGTCATCCCGGGATATGGTCACCGGTATGACCTCTATGTTGTGCTGGGCCCTGAACTCTATTTTGTTCAAGCCCCCAAACGCGGCGGCCACCTGGTCCTGGGAGCCCACCTTTTCCTTTATCATCTCCTGCTCGATGTGGATCGCCTCCAGGGCGAGCCTCTTCTTGGAAACCATCTTTCCCTTCAGGGCGTAGAGGGCGTGAAGGAGCCCCACGGTGAAGGCCGAGCTGGAACCGAGCCCCGACATGGCGGGGAGGTCCCCATCATAGCTTACGGACAGGCCCGTCCCGATATCCATGAACCGCAGCGTCTCCCGCACGGAAGGATGCATTATGTCGTCGATGCCGGCCGCCTGTTCCTGCCGGGAATAGCTGATCCTGTGCCTGTATTCGAAGAAGGGAGGAAGACTGCGGCAGCTTATGTAGCAGTACTTGTTGATGGTCGTCGACAGGACGGCGCCTCCGCCGTTGTTCTCGTACCACGTCGGGAAGTCGGTCCCTCCTCCGAAGAAGGATATGCGAAGGGGTGTTCTCGTTATTATCATTGTCTCAACCTCTCAACCTCTGTTCGGCCCTGTCTCATTGCGACCCCTCAATAGTTCGTGGCATCGGCCTGCTTGAGATGCCAGCTGGAAAGATCGTAAAGGTGTTCGTTCCCCGGTGCCATGACCCTGACGGAGAAATACGCCGTGTGGCCTCCGGGTGCGAATCCCATGGATCCCGCTGTCTCTCTCAGCAACGTGCCCGGTGTGGCCCACAGGCCTATCCGTCCGGCGCCCAGTTCCCGGAGATGATGGACGGCGCCTCTCAGTATCTCCTCTATCCTCTCGGAATTGCTCAGGTTGCATTCGATGTCGACGATGTCTCCCCAGGATGTCGCCGCTCCCGGTTCGGTGAAGAGCTTGACGACGGCGTACCCGCGGGCCCCGTTCTCCACCTTCCAGTACCTGTGCGCCGGGTTTCTGGCAAAGCGCCACCTGCGGTATTCCCAGGTCGGCATGAACATGATCCTGTCCGACGGATAGCCGGTGGACTCAAATGTCGTCTCCTCGTCGACGGGCCGGCACAGGGTGTCGCCGGCGGATGTTTCGCCCGGCGTAGCGATGGAAAGCGTGTCGATGGCGCCGGCGGTCCTGAACCCCAGGGAGTGCTCGAGGGGCCCCGTGGCCCTGGTGTTGGCGATGACGCAGAGCACGTCGAGTTTGCGGGTCGCGGCGATGGCCGCATCTCCCAGCCTCCTGAAGAGACCCTTGCCCTGCCACTCGGGAGAGATGTTGAGCCACGAGCCCTGCCCGCAGGAGAGGCCATTGCTCAGAACCCGTGTCTGGATACCGAAGACGCCCACCATGCGGTCCCCGGAGAAGGCTCCTATCATGGTGACGGGATGGACGTTCATGAGACACTGCCAGACGATGAATTCCCGGGACCTCTTCGCCGCGTACATGGGTTCCAGCATGGACGTCATCGCCGGGATGTCTTCGGGGACCATGGGTCTTATCTCAACACCTGCATCGCTCATGGTACGAATTCACCTCGTTCGTCTCTCATGGAGAGTATGGGGTCCCTGACGGGCCACCAGATGTTGAACCTGGGTTCGTTCCATCTGTATGTGAACTGGCCTGCCGGATCGTAGTAGGTGGACTGCTTGTAGTGAAATATGGAGGTCTCGCTGAGGACCAGGTGCCCGTTCCCGTGTTTCGGCGGTATGAGGACCTGCATCCTGTTCCTGTCGGAGAGGGTGAAGGACTGCCATTTCCCGAAGTCGGGGGACGCCGTGTCGCAGTTGACGACAACGAGGTAGAAGCGTCCCAGCAGGCAGGAGACGAGCTTCCACGTCTTCCCGTCGCCGTGGAGCCCCCGGAGCACGCCCTGGGTGGATACCGATATATCATCCTGCACGAAGTCCACATCGATCCCGGCTTCCCTGTAGAGTTCTTCGTTATAGGTCTCGACGTACTCTCCCCGGTGGTCCTCGAAGACGTAGGGCTTGATGAGCAATACGCCTTTCAGTTTCGTCGTCTCTATTTCCATCGGGGTCCTCCCTGTGGCCTCCATCTTCTAGGAGACCGTCAGAAAATCGATGTTGCTGTTCGACCTGTGAGCGTCGATGAACTTCTTCGCGATGAGATACTTCCTGTCCGGTGACGCAGCGAGATCACCGAGCAGCCTGTCCGTGTCCCTCTCCAGCTGCCGTCTTTGTTCTTCCGCGCAGTGTTTGATAAGGCTACCGAGGTGCTCCCGGTCCTTGCGGGACCACGCGAAGCCGTCGAGGATCTCCATGGCGAAGGCATAGTGGCGGGAGATGAGGGCCGCAAGGAAGAGGGATGCAACCTCCCGTGCCGGCTCCCCGCCGTTTCCCTTCCGTTGCGCAAAAGGATCCTTGAAATAGAGGGCGTCCACCCACAGGAGGCGCTCCTCCGTTTCACAGAGCCTGCGGTCGAGGTTTCTTGCCGATACGAAATGCGGCTCGAGCCCGTAGAGCACAAAACCCTTTTTCCTGAGAAAGAGGTCCACCTCGGAGAATGTCCTCTGGCCCCTGTACATCTCAGCGAACTCGGACTCGCAGATGAGGGCGACGCATTCCCTGTTGAGGATCTCTTCCGCGCCGAGGAGTATGTCGTACTCCACCCCCTGGCAGTCGAGCTTGATGAGCTCGGCGACGTGTCCCTTCTCCTTCCGGTCGCGTGCGAGCGCTCCGTCCAGGGACCGTGTGCGGATGTCCATCGTGTGCGTCACCGCGAGGCCCGCCACCCCGTACCGTGAGGCGAACGCCGGGTCCGGTTCGAGAAGCGAGGTGTTGACGGCGCTTTTCGTGACGTGGAGCCGCCTCATTTCGTCCTTTTCGGCGAGCGCGCAGTCGTGGATGACGAGGTCGGCGAAAGGGCTCTTCCCGGCGTAGAACTCCGCCAGCGCCGTGTGGGAGGCGGGGTCGGGTTCGAAGCAGGTGCACCTCGTCCGCGACGCGACGGGAAGGATGAGGGGGTGCGCGCCGCCGACGGAGCCGACATCGGTGAAGCCGAAGGGGTCCCCGGCGAAGACGCGCTCGAGGGAGGAGTTCATGAAGTCGGGATGACGGGAAATGGTATCGATCACGACCTTCTCCTCACGAAGTACATATCGCCGTAGTATTGCTCGAATGCCGGATCCTCCTCGTATACGAGGTCAAAGCCGAGACCAGTCAGGGTGCCGTTGACCTTGTCCCTCAAGGCCCTGCTGTGCCTCTCCACGACGATCCTCGCCGTCACCGGCGCGAGGGGGGCTATGCTCCCCACGATCTCGTCCTCCATGCCCTCAACGTCGATCTTCAGAAGATCGATCCGCGGAAAGGCGTGTTCTTCCACAAGACGGGTGATGGGAATGCTCGCCACGGTCCTCTTTTCTATGACGTTCTCGGGGAGCCAGGGGCGTTCGACATCGCGAAGCCTCGCCCCTCCTATGGAATGGATCTGCCTGACGAACTCCATCTCCAGGTCCCTGCCGTCGGCGCTGGCGCCGGCATTAATGGGGGTGACGTTCACGAGCCCGTTGTGCCCGACGTTGAGGCTCAATATCTCGAAGGCGTAGGGGTTCGGTTCCACGCAGAGGATCCGCGCGCCGGGATTTGCCCTGGCGACGCGCAGGGTGAAGTAACCCTCGTTCGCCCCGATGTCGAGGACGTATTCCAGCTCTGGCGAGGCGAAATCGTCGTGGAGGAAGTGGTTGTCCTCCCGGAATATCTCGTGGTAGACCTCCATGCTTGCCGGGGCCGCGCATTCCCGCATGGAGATGAGATCGGGTCCGAGCCTCAGTGACAGTATCCCTTCCTCGGTGTAGAAGATATGCTCCGTGACGGCCCTGTCGCGCCTTGCAAGGATTGTCCTTACCGTCTGCCGGTCGTTGTCGTTTGCCGCCCGCTTGAGCAGCCATGTTTCGTCAAGCTGTCTTGGCATAGCCGTTCCCTGTTCTTATTGACGCCTCGACCCTTGACCGGATCCCGGCCGCGTCGAGCCCGAGCTTTCCCCTTATGTCCCTCAGCGTTCCGTAGTGGCAGCAGAAATCGTCGGGGAGTCCGTGGTACTCGGCCGCGACGGGAGAGGAGGCGTTTATCGCCTCGAAGAGGCCGAAGGCATCGTGGACGACGACGAACCTCGTGTCACCGAAACGTGCGAGAAGCTCTCTGTCCATGGGTTTGATCGTGGGGAAATAGAGGATATTCACGGGCAGGTCCGAGCATGCGGTCACGACGTTTCCCAGGATGGGGCCCGCCGTTGCCACCGTCGTATCGGCTCCGGGGTGTTCCTTCACAACGACACCGCGGCCGAACTCGACGGGCAGATCGAGCCCGTGCTCGTCGGCAGCTATCCTGATGTACGACGGGTTGCCGTCGGCATAGCACGAGGTGAAGAGGGTGTCGAACTCCTTCTTCGAGCCCGGCTGCATGACCTCCATTCCGGGAAGCATCCTCATCAACTCGAGATCGGTGTAGCAGTGGTGGGTCGCCCCGTCCCAGGCATAATCGAAGGAGCCGCCGCAGGTGACGATGGTGCAGCCGAAGCGGTTGTAGCACAGGTCGAGCTTGACCTGTTCGTAGCTGCGCTCCGTCACGAAGGGCGCTATGGTATGGACGACGGGATGGTACCCCGCCGCGTTCATCCCTGCCGCCATGCTTATGAGGGTGTTCTCGCATATCCCGACGTTGAGCAGCCTGCCGGGATACTGCCGCAGGAAGTCATTGAAAAGGTAGAAGCTGATATCCCCGAAAAGGAGAATGAGTCTTTCGTCCGTGCCCGCGAGGCGTGTCGCGGAGTCTCTGAATTGCTGTCTCATCGGAGCTCTCCAAGGAGTGTCTTCAACTCGGCCGGGTTCGGGCTGCGCCGGTGCCAGGCGAACATGTCGGTGACAAGGGTCGGGCAGCCGGCGCCCTTCGTCGTGTTGGCGATGATGGCCCGGGGCCTGCCCGAGGTTTCTTTAAGCGCCCGCGCTATCGCGTCCGTGTCATGGCCGTCCACGGAGGAGACATCGAAACCGAATGCCGAGAACTTCGCCTCCGGGTTGTCGATGGGCAGGCAGCGTGACTGCGAGCGGTTGTTGTCGAAGAGGACCGTGAGGTTGCCAAGGGACATGTTCGCGGCTACCATGAGGGCCTCCCAGACGGTGCCCTCGTTCGCCTCGCCGTCGCCGACGATGACATGAACCCGGCGCGTGCTGCCGGACATCTTGAAGCCGAGCGCCATGCCGACGGCGACCCCTATGCCGTGGCCGAGGGAGCCCGTGGACAGCTCGACACCGGGGACCTTGAAACGGTCCGCGTGGCAACCGAAGTCCGAGCCGAAGGCGCCGAAGGCGTAGACATCCTCTATGGGGAAGTATCCCAGGTGGGCGAGGGTGCAGTAGAGCCCCAGGGCGGCGTGACCCTTGCTGAGGATCAGGATGTCCCTGTCTTCCCATCGCGGGTTCTTCGGGTCGTGGCGCATCGTTCTGTAAACGGCGCAGAGCATCTCCACGATGGAGAAGCATGTCGGTATGTGCCCGTGCCCGCTGTGATGGGAGATGTGCAATATGCTTTCCCTTATTTGTCTCGCCAGGTCGTCCATTCCGTCCCTTCTAGTTTCCCAGGATCTTTCTCTTCAGCTTGATGGCTGTCATCTCCTTTATATGTTCCATGGCCTCGCGGCCGAATTTCTTCTCTATCATGTTGAGGTATGCCGGGTTCCTGAAATAGGTGTCGAAGGCGTAATCCCGGAACTCCACCACCTGGGCTGCCGTGAGGTGCTCCGTCGGCAGGGGCAGGAAGTCATACCCCTGGGACGCGTATCCGAGCCACGTGTCGGGAAGAGGAAGCTTCTTCTCGAGAGCCTCGCTGTACAGGTCCGAGCCTGGTATCGCCATGGCGCAGAAGAAACTGGGGAACGCCGGCATCAGTTCGAGGGCCAGATTGAGGGTGTCCTGCATGGAGCCGTAGTCGTCGCCCGGCAGCCCGAACATGAAGTTGGCGCAGAAGTCTATCCCGGCGCTGTGGGCCTTGGCCACCGCGTTGCGGACGGCGTCTACCCCGTAGTGGTCTTTTCCGACGTTGGCCCTGATGCGGGTGCTGCCCGTCTCGATACCGAGCTTGAGCCAGTGAAAGCCCGCCTTCTTCAGGGTATCAAGGTGGCCCGGGTCGATCCTGTCGAGAACGTCGACGCGTGCGAAGGCATTGATGTTGAGATCGTATTTGCGTTCCAGGATACCTTCGGCGATAGGCAGGTAGTGCTTTGGATTGAACACGAAAAGCTCATCGTGCATGTTGATGTGTTTCACGCCGTATTGGTTCACGAGGATGTCGAGCTGTCTCAAGACCCATTCGGGGCTCCAGTACCTGATCCTGTGTTCGCCGTAGGTGGCGTGTATCGCGCAGAAGCTGCACTTGAAAGGGCAGCCGAGACTGGTGAATATGGAGGCGAACTTTGTCCGCTCCCTGAAGTCGCGAAGACACATCCAGCTGAAGGCGCGGTAATGGTCCATAGGCAGGAGGTCCCAGGCGACGTCGGGAAGCTCGGCGGTGAGGTCCCGTATGTTCCCGGCGTCTGGGCCGTGAATTATCCGGGAGCCATCCTTCCGCCACAGGCCCGGGATATTCGCGATGTCTGCCCCTCCGAGAAGGTCGGCAAGGGTTCTGAAGCCCTCACCCTTGACGAGAAGGTCGCAGGCCTCTTCCCGGAGCGTCCGCTCAGGCAGTGCCGAGGGGTGCCAGCCCGTCAGGATAAGGGGGGTCTCGGGGATCCTTTCCTTAATCCTGCGGCAGAGGTCTCCGACGGCTACCATGATGGGAGCGGAGACGTTCGCCTGCTGGCTGTAGCAAACGATGGCGATGTTCCGTGCCCCGATCGCGGCGAGGGCGTCCACCGTCTCGTCGAGGTCGAGGTTAAGGGCGTTGGCGTCAAGGATCTCGACCTCGAATCCCTTGCCGCGGAGGTATCCCGCGGTCAGGGCCGTCCAGAAAGGCGTGTCGATGGCCGAGAAGACCTTGCCGAGGTCCTGATAGACCTGCTTTCGGGTCCCTCCCACGTTGACGAGAACGATATCCGGGTTCCGGGCAGCCCTTGCCGTCATCGCGTCAGAAACCCCCTTCCCGACCCGACCCTGTCGCGCCAGTAGTTGAGGAGGTCCTTCATTGTCTTTTCAAAGGGTATCTCCGGTTCCCATCCCGTGTGACCGCGGAACTTGGACGTGTCCGGCACCTGGAGGTCGGCATCGAGGGGCCGGAGCCTCGCACCTTCCGTCTCCACGCGAATGCTTTCTTTCGCGGTGGATATCGCGATGAGGTGGTCGAGCATGTCGCCGACGGTGCAGGAATAGGTCCCGCCTATGTTGTAGTACTGTCCCGGGATGGGGTTGACGGTCACGAGCATGTAGTAGGCCCGCACGGCGTCGCGCACGTCCGACCAGGTGCGCATGGAATTGAGGTTGCCCGTCTTGACGACGGGAGGGATCATGCCCTGCTCTATCATCGCTATTTGCTTGGCGAAGGTGGACTCGGCGAAGACATCGCCCCTGCGCGGGCCGGTGTGGGTGAACATCCTCGTCACCACAACCTTCTGGCCGTAGGCCTCGGCATGGAAGCGTCCCACCATATCGGTGCCGATCTTCGATATTGCGTAGGGTGAGGCGGGGTGGAAGGAGCATTCCTCGTTGATGGGAAGCTTCTCCCTCGGGACCCGTCCGAATACCTCGGAGGAGGAGCATACGTGGATGACCGGATCGATGCCGCCTGTTCTCCTTATGGCCTCGAGGAGTCTTTCGGTCCCGAGGATGTTTGTCTCCAGGGTGTCGAAGGGCGCGGAGAAACTCGTCTTCGGGTAGCTCTGGGCGGCGAGGTGGAATACGTAGTCCGGCCTGCTTTCCTCCACGGTGCCTGCCAGAGAGACGTAGTCGTTAAGGTCGCCGTTGAGGAAGAAGACCCTGTCCTTTCTGTTCGCCCTGTCGAGGAGGTGCTCGACGTTGTCGAGGGGGCTCCTCCAGCGGCACATGCCGTAGACGTCCCAGTCCGTGTGTTCGAGGAGGAAATCGCACAGGTGGGAACCCACCATGCCCGTAATCCCCGTGATGAGCGCTCGTTGTCTCACATCGCCATCCTTTTTCGTCCGTCGTCCGCCGTGATGCTCCTTGCTGCATTGAGGAGGCCCGACCCTCCGGGACACATCCGGGGATCGTAGTTGCTGGTGACCCTGAATGTGGTAAGGCCCGCATTTTCCCCAGCCAGGATGTCGCTCTCCGAATCGCCGACCATGTAGCTTCTTGCCATGTCAATGGATATTCCGCGCCTCCGGAAATCTCTCACGGCGGCCTCGAAGAGGCCCGTAGCCGGTTTCCTGCAGGAGCACGCGTCGGAAGCGAGGTGGGGGCACACGTAGATGCCGTCGATACGGGCGCCGTTCTCCCGCATGGATTGGACCATTCTCTCGTGGATGGAATCAACAGCGTCGGCTGAAACAACGCCTTTGCCCACGCATTGCTGGTTGGTGACCACAACAACCAGGTAGCCGTGGTCGTTAAACATCTTTACCGCTTCGAATACATCCGGCAAGAAGGAGAACCGGGTCCATTCCTCTACGTATTTTCCCTCAGGCATCTTTTCGTTTATCACACCGTCACGGTCCAGGAAGACGACGGGTCTTTGGGTGCAAAAGAGTTCACTTTCGACAATCTCACAGATGATGTGCCCCAGGATGATGTGACATTCCTGGATGCGCGGTGTTGTACGGGAGGGAACCGACAGCAGATGGGTACAGAGGTCTTCCATCGCATTCGGCCTGTGACCGGTGAATCCCACGGTCACCATTCCTGCCGCAGTGGCCTCCTCGAGGGCTTTGATAATGTTCCTCGAATTCCCTGAAGTGGAGAGAGCGAGGAGAACGTCCCCCGTCCGTCCCTGTGCCCTTATTGAACGGGCGAACACCTCGTCATAGGAGTAATCGTTTGCGACAGCGGTCAGGTAAGACGTGTTGACATGCAGGGCTTCGGCAAAAAGGGGAGAACGATCAAAGAAGAATCTGCCGGAAAGCTCCGCCGCTATGTGCTGAGCGTCCGCGGCGCTGCCGCCGTTTCCGCACAGGAGGACCTTGCCGCCCTTTCGGTAGGCCCCGATGATCTCTTCGGATACTCTGCAACCGGTCTCGATGAGCTCGCTGTCGGCGAGGATCTGCCGGAGAATGAGCAGTGTCTCGCTGACGGCGGACGGGAACAGGCTCGAAATTCGGTCGCGAAGATCCATGACCCGGGTTCCTGCAATATCCGTGCCTTGGCTGTCCCTCGCGAAAGGGATTGCCCGGGGAATGTGCGGTAGATCTTTGCAAACAGGTGTTTGCAGCGTGACCCGCAGAGGAGCGCGGGAGACCGGTCGTCTGCCCTGCCTCGAGATCTGTCGTCAGATAATTGACATTGGGAGGCGTGGGATGCTTCGGGCCGTTAAGGTTATCTCCGTCCAGCCGATAAACATCGAAGGGAGAAGAAGAGGAGACCCATGTCATGAAAATAGCCTGGACGCCATATCCCTTTGCGGGACTCTCCGGGACCGCAAAGAAGCCGGTGTCTGTCCCCGCTGACAATGGCGGGCTTGCCGCCGCCGGCACCTCCCGCCCGCCGGTGCGCCTCGATGTGGCAGTCCTGAGATGCCTTCGCACCGTCGAAGAGATGACGGCGCAGATCATGGACATGACCGGCGACGGCCCTCCGGCGGTGGTCGACGAATACCCCGGAACGACGCCCGCTGGTGTGTCAGGGGGTTCTGCAATAGCGCGCGGGGACATCCTTGTCTTCTTCCCGGGTCCGGCCCCCGATGGAGAGAATGAGGACAACGGGGCCGAACTCGTCGTGGTGAAGGGTACGGGCCGGGCCGAATACGCCGCTGCGTCCGAAACACCGCGGGAAGAGGCCCTGGAGGGGCTCGCGAAGGATGTGGGTCAGGCGCTGGCCCGCCTTGGTCGGGGTGTCGCTCCGGTCGTGTTCGATCATGGTCCGCCCCGTCCGAGGGAGAGATTCATCGTTTCCGTCGATACCGTTGATGGAGTAACCGTTCCGACCGTCATTCATGATGCCCCATCGGGAGTGGCATTGGTCTTTAATAATGGTGGAGGGGAACTTTCCGATGGGGCGATCCCCGACGAGGTTAGCGCGATCGTCGGTCTTCTGTCGGGTGCGGAGGAAGAGGTTCCGATGGAGGAACTCCAGAGCGCATGGGGCGCACCGTCCGGGACGGTGCGGGTTCCCGGGTCACAGGAGGCCGAAGGCCCGGCGCTGGAGGCCGAAGCGAGGACTGCGGCGAGTTCCCTTCTCTTGAACCCGGGCGCGGCCCTGAGGGACATGGGGCGCATGGTGCAGCGCTTCTTCGCTGTCAGGGATGATCAGGGCGAAAAGACGGAGACGGAGGGCACGCAGGATACTGTTGCCGCTCCTTCCGCGGCCGCCGCCCCAACTGTGACGCCACCGGGGGGACCCTCCCCCGTGAAGGTGACATTCATGGGACATCCCGTGCCGGCCGCGCAGGTTGAGCCCGGTGGTACCCCGATGGCCGGGGAGATAGCCGGGAAGGTCGCCGCCCTTTCCGATGCTGTCAACGGGATCATTGCCGGGTCCATTCCTGCAGCCCAACCCGAGGGCGATGATGCGGAGAAGGTGGAGACGGATGAGGAAGGATACGCTCCCATGAGGGAAGCCATGAGGGGTGCGGTGGCAGCGTCCTTCGCGGCCGCCCTCAAGGGGCTGACGGGTATGGATGGCCGTGAGGGAGTGAAGCCCCCCGGTATGTCCCTCGATGAAAGGGGTCTTCTGAAGGTGGATGCGGCGGTATTGCGCGACGCCCTTTCCGGCGGTAAGAGTGAAACGGTTCGTTTCGTGCATGATCTCACGGCCTCTCTCCACGACAGGATCGCCTACAACCCCCTGGCATTCGCAGGTTTCGACACGGGGAGGCCGGGGGCGGCTCTTGACGCACCTTCCGGCAACGAGCGAGCGGCCGGCGACGACACGGAGAGGAAGATGAGCTTCGAAAAGAGGCTCAATGAGATCCGACTGCTTCTCAAGAGCTCCTACGAATTGAAGGACTCCTTTATGCAGAGAAAGTTTGCGGGAGAGGGTGGCTGAAATGAAGACACGCGCCGAGAGAGACATCATCTTCTTTGAGGGGATGACCCTGGCCGCCCTTGAGCAGGAGGACAGTGCCGCGTTCATAGAATGTCTCCTTGAACGGCAGGAGGTCTGCGAGCGTCTTGTTTTGTCGTCCACGATGATAGACGCCGACGTAGCGGAAAGGTTCTGCGGCAATGAAATGAGGGTCATAGAGAGGCTCGAAGAGGAACGTTCGAAACTGCTCAAGGAGATAGAGCGGTATTCGGACAATCAGCGGGCTTTGAGGTCGTACAGCCCGAAATTTCCCCTGCCGCCGGTCCCTGCATTCTTTTCTCTGAAGAAATGAAAAAATAACTTAAGTCATCTCTCTCCCGGTCCGATAAAGTAACAGGGAGAAGTAGATGACGATATCGGATTACCAGATAAGCAGCGTCATAAGGACCTACATGAAGAACATGAAGGTCCGTATGAACAGGGCTGGTAACGAGCGCGAAATGGATAGCCGCGAGGACGAAGTCAACATTTCACGGGAAGGAATGAAGAAGATGCTCTATGATCGGATCGGTGAGCACGTGACTGAGAAATTGAAAAGACATGATGAGAAATGATGATTCCTTCCGTATACTCATTGTTGACGACAACAAGGAACTCAGGGAGATCCTTCAGGAATACCTGAAAGGGGAGGGCCATGACGCACAAGGGGCTGCCAATGGCCGGGAGGCCCTCGAAAGACACCATCAGGAGCCCTTCGATCTCATCATCACAGACCTCAACATGCCGGAAGTGCCCGGTATGGAACTGATAAGGACCATCAGGAAAGAGAGTCAGGACACGGAGTTCGTCATTATCACGGGTTATGCCTCGATGGACAGTGCCGTCGAAGCGGTGAGGATCGGCGCCTTCGATTACATTGTCAAGCCCTTCAGGATGGAAGAGCTCCAGGTGGTCGTCAAGAACGCCCGTGACAAGGTCACCCTGAAGAAGCTCAACGCGAAGCTCATTCAGACCCTGCAGAGCTTCTATGACGAGATGGAACGGTATCGCGGGAAGAAGCCCGAGGAACGGGAAGAAAGGGATGAGCCCACAAACGGCAAGAAGGCAAGCGATACGGAACAGATCGTTGCCGAGATAAGGAACCTGGAAAAACTGAGAAAGGGGAGACTGCTCATTGAGTGACAGAATGTCTTATCCTGCCAGAAGGCGTGAGGGATGAGCGATGATAGAGGGAACCAAGATACTTGTTGTCGATGACAACCCCGAGGTCATCAACATCCTGGGAGATTTTCTCGGCCTCAACGGCTGTGAGATATACAAGGCGACCTGCGGCAGGGAAGCCCTGGAAATGCTGGAGAAGAAGGACCCGGAGATAGTCATACTCGACGTCCAGCTTCCCGACCTCAACGGCATAACACTCATCGACACCATCAAGGTCACGAAGCCCACCACCGCCGTTATCATGGCAACGGGCTACTACGACCCCAACTTCGTCATAGACGCCATGAAGAAGGGTGCCTCCGACTTTCTTCTCAAGCCTTTCGAGCTCGACAAGCTCATGCTCGTCATGATGCGGGTCCTCAGGGAGAGGAAGCTCCTCATCGAGAACGAGAACATGATGCAGAACCTGGGCGACAAGAAGAAGATCGAGCATCTCAACAGGGAACTGCAGAAAAAGATAAAAGAACTGACCACGATGTACCACATCTCGAACAGGTTCAATTCCATCAATATCTTTGAGGACGTTTACGAGAAGATGGTCCAGATCGTGGGCGAGACGCTCGACGTCCGCTCCTGCGGCTACTATGTTCCCGACGGTGATAAGAACGAACTGATACTCTACACGGGGTATACGAAAGACGGCGAGCCGCCGGGATGGGACTGGCAGCGCATCAGAATGCCCGAAGACCTGAGCGGGCCGACCCAGCGAGCGCGAAAGCATCTCGTGAAGGATAACAGGATATACCTTCCTCTTGTGATTCAGGGAGAACCAATAGGCTTCATCATGACGGAGGCGAAGATGAACGGCAGGGGACCAAGGTCCCTCGAGAACGACGCCTTCTTCCTTCGTCTCATCGCCGAGAAGGCATCGACACAGATAGAGAACAGGATGCTCTACGAGAGCCTCTTCGAGAATATCCTTCACACCCTGAAATCGTTGATCATCGCCATCACGAAGCGCGATCTCTATACGGAAGGACACTGCAAGAGGGTCACGGGCATGAGCCTCGCCCTCGGCGAGCGCCTCGGGGTGAGCGATTACGAGAAGGACGTTATAAAGGTCGTCTGCCCTGTCCACGACCTCGGGAAGATAGGCATTCCCGACAGCATTCTGCTCAAGCCGGAGAGGCTGTCCGACGACGAATATGCAATCATGCAGAGCCACTCCGTGTACGGGGAAGAGATCATGAGCCGTTTCGAGATCCTGGCGAAGGAGGCTAGGATCATCAGGCATCACCATGAGCGCTATGACGGCAAGGGGTATCCCGATCATCTCGCGGGTGCGGACATCCCCGTCTGCTCGCGCATAATTGCGGTCTGCGACGCTTACGATGCCATGGTGACGGACCGCCCCTACCGCAAGGCCATGGGGACGGACGAGATCGTGGCGGAGATCGCGCGATGCAGCGGCAGCCAGTTCGACCCCGAGGTAGTGAAGGCCTTTGTCGATCTGATCCGGGACGGCCATGAGTGGTGAGCCCGAAAGAAGGGAGTTCTTCAGGATCACCGACAGGATCCCCCTGGAGTTCCGTCTTATCGGCCGCGATGAATTCGCGAGGCTCGAGGACGTCATCCGTTACAATTCCACACAGGTGGTCGACAGGCTGCACGAGATCTACTTCCTGGAGGGTCAGGGAGAGCTGAAGGAGGCGGCCGACCAGATACACGAGTACATGCGGATGATCAACAGGAAACTCGACCTTATCATAGAGATCCTGGGCAGGTCTTCCGCCGGTGACGGCTACACCGCCGTAAAGACCGATGTGAACATAAGCGGGGCCGGGGTCCAGTTCATGTGTGAATCCCCCCTGAAGGATGGGGACCTCGTGGAACTCAGGATCATCATCCCCGTGTTCCCCTATCCCAGGATCACCTGCCTGTGCGAGGTGGTCAGGGCGGATGAGCGCGACGCTGGTCCCCACAAATGTGCGCTGAAATTCATGGTCATAAATGAGAAGGACCGGGATGTCCTGATCAATTACGTGTTCCTGAAAGAGCGCCAGTACCTGCGTCAGAAAAAAGAGACGACGAGTTGATAAGCTATGGATATTGCAACCCTCTTAGGCCTGGTGGTCGGAATCGGCTCCGTTCTTGTTGCCTTCCTCATGGAAGGGGGGCACATCTCCGCGCTGATCCAGGTACCTGCCATGATACTCGTCGTGTTCGGCACCTTCGGCGCGGCAACGGTAACAACCTCCGTCAAGCAACTCATCAATCTCCCCAACCTCATGAAGGTGGCCTTTTCCGAAAAGAAGACGGACTCCCGGCAACTCATTGACCTCCTTTTCGATCTCTCCCAGAGGGCCAGGAAGAACGGGCTGCTGAGCCTCGAAAAGGACCTCGATTCCATACGGGAGCCCTTTCTGCGAAAGGCCATACAGCTCGCCATTGACGGTTTCGAGACGAACAAGATACGGGAGATCCTCGAGATAGAGATAGCGTACATAGAGGAGCGCCACAAGGCGGGCGCCGCCTTCTTCCAGAAGCTCGGCGGTTTTTCCCCGACTCTCGGCATCATAGGGACGGTCCTCGGGCTTATCCACGCCCTGGGGAGCATGGAGAGCAGCTCCAACATGGCTTCCGCCATTGCAAGCGCCTTTATCGCCACCCTCTGGGGCGTGGCCCTTGCAAACCTCGTCTACCTGCCCCTGTCGGACAAGCTAAAGCACAAGCACCAGGACGAGGCCCTCTATCTCGAGATCATAACAGAAGGCGCCATATCGCTCGCCATGGGCGACAACCCCCGGGTCATCCGAATGAAGCTGGTCTCGTTCCTGCTTCCCGATAAACGGATGGAGGTCAAGCGGTGAGACGGAAGCGAAAACCCGAAGAGCATGAGAATCTCGAGCGCTGGCTCATAACCTATTCGGACCTCATCACGCTGCTCCTGGCCTTTTTCATCATGATGTACACCTTTTCGAAGCACGACTCGGAGAAGTACAGGGAACTGACGGGCCATCTGAAGTCGATATTTGCCGGGGGATCGAGCGTCGCGGCCGCGGGAGCCGCGACGGGAAATGTTCCCTTTGATGTGTCCCTCAAGACGCCGGGCGCCGCGGAGGATGTGAAGGAGAAGCTCGAGGAGGAGATACGGAAGCTTGAGGGTGCCGACACCCCTGACAGGAAGATATCGGTTATCACCGACGAGCGTGGTATCGTGATCAGGGTCCTCGACGAGGCCTTCTTCGACCTCGGCAAGGCCGACCTCAAGCCGGGGGCAAAGCGGACGCTCGACACCATAGCACCCGTCATCAGCGCGGCGAACAATCCCCTGCGCGTCGAAGGCCATACGGACAACATACCCATCTCGACCACGGAATTCAGGTCCAACTGGGAACTTTCAGTGCGGCGCGCCACGGAGGTCGTGCGCTACCTCATCGAGAAACACGACCTTTCTCCCCGGAGGATATCGGCCGTGGGCTATGCCGAGTATCACCCCGTGGCCCCCAACGACACCGCCGAGAACCGTTCCCGCAACCGCAGGATAGAGATCATCGTTTCCAAATCCGTGACGGACGATCAAAAAAAATAACCCTGACCATTGTCTCAGCAATTCACGTGTGATACTGTAGCAGTATGAGAAGGGACTCCCGCTGTTACGGGATGAACTCCTATCTGTCGTTTGGCAGGCCGGTGTTAACCCTCCCCGTGATTCCGGCGAAGGCCGGAATCCGGGAAGAGAGATGTCCTGACAGGGACTGTACGGGAAAGATGATGAATCGCCGGCTAAGGACAACGGCCGGATGTTTCGTCGCCAGGTGTGCCGGGTCTGCCATCTCTTCTGGATTCCGGCCTTCGCCGGAATGACGAAGCAACAGCGGTGTCGCCGGAATGACGAAGCAACAGCGGTGTCGCCGGAATGACGAAGCAAAATTGTGTTCAGAGATGACGGGACAGGAACAGCCTTCGCGAGAACAACGGGGAGGGGAGGATAACGGGTGAGAGACAAGGAGGGCTTTGACAGGGTGAGCGGGAAGATGGGAGAAGACGGACATCGTCCCTGGGGCTATTATGAGGTCCTGGCGGACCTGCCCGATTGCAAGGTCAAGAGGATAGTCGTCTATCCGGGGTGCCGCCTGAGCCTGCAGAGACACAAGCACAGGGATGAACACTGGTTCGTACTGGCCGGGGATGCCCTTGTCACAATAGACCGCAGGGAGATACCCGTTGCCAGGAACGGTTCCGTCGACATCCCCAGGGCACTCCTGCACAGGGTGAACAATACGGGGGCCGGGGATTTCGTTTTCATCGAGGTGCAAACGGGCGACTATTTCGGAGAGGACGATATCGAGAGGCTGGAGGATGACTACGGAAGGGCGTAAATAGGGGGATTACGACGGAAATCGGGATGTGAAGGTTTTTTCACAAATCCCGAAAAAACTTCTTGCATATTTTGTAAATAGGGGAGTATAAACTATCTAGACGGTGGTACCTCCGGAAACCAGCGTCCAACAATAATCTAAAGGAGGGGTATGTATGACAAAGGCAGAATTGATTAGTAAGATGGCGGCAGGCTCAAAGATATCAAAAGCCGCTGCCGGCAAGGCCTTGGAAGCTTTTCTTGATGGAGTGAAGGCAGCTTTGAAGAAAGACGAACGCGTGACACTTGTTGGTTTTGGCACTTTCTCTGTTTCCAAGAGGAAAGCCCGCAAGGGAAGAAACCCCAGGACCGGCAAAGAGATCAAGATCCCCTCAAGGAAAGTCCCGAAATTTACGGCAGGAAAAGCTCTTAAGGACGCGATCTAATCAGATTCGAGCTATTTTTTTATAAATGCCTCCGCACTTCGGTCGGAGGCATTTATAATTTCACATAACCCCTCACCATGGCTCTGACCCGAAATTCCCCATCGTCACTCCGACAAACCCATATTCTTTCCTCCCCGTCATTCCGGCAGGTGGGCGTTCTCCCCCCCCGTCATTCCGGCGAAGGCCGGAATCCAGGAAAAGGTTTTTCGCACACGGTGGATAATCCCCGAAGAGCACAACATGAGAGGTGTCGTTGAGCTTTTCACCATTCGGTGGTCATTCACTGCCAGTTCTTCCTGGATTCCGGCCTTCGCCGGAATGACGAAGCAAGGGTGGTGTCGCCGGAATGATATGAGAGGTTTCACCGAAAGTGTTCCAGCAGTATAAGTGACGCCTTTTCGATAAGGGCTTGTTCTCCGCCTGGTTTCTCCGAGAGTTTTTCATGGACAAGGATGGTGCCGTCTTCGTTCCCCAGGGAGAGGGAGAGGTCGGTCCTGTCGTCTTCCATCCGTGCATGGATGCCGAGCGGGATACTGCACCCCCCTCCGACCGCCGCCTGAACGGCCCTCTCGATGGCTACCTCCCGGTGTGTCCGGTCGTGATCGATCGCCCCGAGGAGCCCGGCCGCCTCATCGCCCCGGCGGATTTCGATGCCGATGGCGCCCTGGCCTGCGGTGGGCACCATGATGTCCGCGGGAATGATCTCGGTGATGACCTCTTCGAGCCCCAGCCGTCTGACCCCGGCGGCCGCGAGGATGATGCCGTCAAGTTTCTGCGTCGTCAGCTTCCGGATGCGGGTGTCGACGTTCCCCCTTAAGGGGACGACCTCTATCCCCTCGCGGTACCTCTGAAGCTGGGCCTTCCGGCGCGTGCTCCCCGTTCCCACGCGGCACCCGCCGTGAAGGTCGCTTATGCTCGTGAGCCGTGTCGAGATGAAGGCGTCCCTGGGGTCTTCGCGGACCATGACGGCGCCGATGGCAAGACCTTCGGCGAGCTCGGCGGGGAGGTCCTTCATGCTGTGGACCGCGATGTCGATGCCTCCGCGGACGAGCTCTTCCTCTATCTCCTTGACGAACAGGCCCTTTCCTCCTATCTGCGCAAGGGGCTTGTCCCACACGGTGTCGCCCGTCGTCCTGATGGTCTCTATCAGGAAGTCGTGACCGGGGTTGGCCTGGCTCAGCGCATCCACCACTATCTGCGTCTGCCTGAGGGCCAGCTTAGAGCCCCTCGTCCCCACTATCCATGTCTTCTTCATCGTTGTCCTCGAATTGAAAGAGCTTCTTCAGCGTGTCGAACACGGCAGGGTCCCCGTTCTCCTTGAGGAGCGCGAGGTAAGGATGGACCAGCTTATTCATGAGCGCCCTCGTCATGGCGTCGATATTATTCACCGTCTCATCATCGCTGACCCCCATTTTGCCGAGGGCCCTCTTCATCTCCTTTGTCCTTATCTCTTCGGCCCGGCCCATGATGTGGCTGATGAGGGGATTGACGTCCACCTTCCTCAGCCAGTCGGAGAACCGCGCCGCCTCGTCATCGATGATGACCTGGGCCTTCTCGGACTCCCTGACCCTGTCGGAGAGGTGCTTCTGGGAGAGTTCCTTGAGGTCGTCTATGTCGTAGAGGTAGACGTTGTCCATGTCGTTGACGGCGGGATCGACGTCGCGGGGGACGGCGATATCGATGAAGAATATGGGCCTGTTCTTCCTTTTCTTCATCACCGTCTGGAGCCTCACGGGATCGATGAGGGGTTCCTCGGACCCCGTGGAGGCAAGGACCATGTCAACATCGACGATAAGGTCGAAGAGCGTCTCGAAGGGTCTGGCCTTGCCGATTATCTCCTCGGCCAGTTTCTGCGCCTTGCCATAGGTCCTGTTGGTGATGAGAATATCGGAGATCCCCTCCTTCTGAAAGTACTTCAGGGCCACCTCGCACATCTCTCCGGCGCCGATGACGAGTATCTTCTTTTTGTCGAGGGTCCCGAATATGCGCCTGGCGAGCTCCACGGCCATGGAACTGATGGACAGGGGATTGTAGCCGATCCGCGTCTCCGTCCTTATGCGCTTCGCGACGTTGAATGTCTTGTGGAAGGTCTTGTTGAGGAAAAACCCGGTCGATCTTGCCGAAGCGGCGATACGGTATGCGTCCTTCACCTGGCCCAGTATCTCCGGTTCGCCGATGACCATGGAGTCGAGGCCGGAGGCGACGAGGAAGAGATGGCGGAAGGCTTCTTCGCCGGAGAGGCTGTACATGTAGTCCGTAAACCAGTCATCGGGTGCCGTGAAGACGTCGGAGAGCACCCGGCGGACCTTCTCCGCCATCTCCCGCGTGTCCCCGCCGGAGAAATAGATCTCCGTCCTGTTGCAGGTGGAGACGATGACCGATTCCGGAACGCCCTCTTCACGTATCCTCTTCAGGAGCCCCGGTATGGATTCCTCTTTGATGTAGAGTTTCTCCCGCACCTTGAGGGGCGCCGTGTTGTGATTGAGTCCGAGTATGCCGATCGCCTGTTTCTTCATGGTCACACGTAGGTATGCAGGCCCTTGAGGAGGAAGTTCACCCCGAGGAACGTGAAAAGGACGAGAAGGAAACCGAGGATCATCATGTAGGCTGTCCTTCTTCCCCTCCACCCGAGGGCGAGCCTGTTATGAAAGAGGATGGCGTAGACTATCCACGTGATGAGCGACCATGTCTCCTTGGGGTCCCACCTCCAGTAAGAGCCCCAGGCAAAACCGGCCCAGATGGAGCCCGTTATTATGCCGGCGGTGAGGAAGGGAAAGCCCAGGGACATGCACCGGTAATTTATCCTGTCCAGGGTCTCGAGGGAGGGGAACCTGTCGGAGAATAGGAAGGACCTCTTTCTCTTGATCTCCTTCTCTATGACGAGATAGAGGATGGATATGAAGAAACCGACGACGAATATCCCGTTCCCCAGGAACGAGAGGACGGTGTGGACGGGAAGCCATGCGCTCCTCAGGGCCGGGATGAGCGGCCGTATCTCGCTCGAGAAGCCGAGCGACATGATGACGATGAGGGAGACAAGGGGTGCGATGATGCTTCCCACCATCTCCACGTGGTAGGCCTTCCTTATATATATGAAGAAACCGGCGATGCACAACGCCAGGAAGGAGAGGGATTCGTAGATGTTCGTGATGGGTGTGTAGCCGGCCTCGAAGAAGCGCGCCACCGTGGAGGCGAAGTGGAGCACGAAGGCGGCGGCGAGAAGGTAATACCCCGGCTTCTCGAAGCGCGGCCTGTTCGAAGCGAGGCTCACGGCATAGACGAAGGTGGACGCGAGATAGAGCCCGAGGGCCGTGTTGTAAAGGTAAACGTTCATGACAGACCTTCGCCGAGCACCTTCTTCATGCCCTTGAGGCCGCGCCTGACGACGTCGCCCACCTCCATGGAGGCTATGCCCTTCATGATGGCCTTGCGCCTCGAGGGGTCGGGGACGGTATCCATGAGGTGCCGTCTCAGGGCGCCGATGATGCGCGTGTAGGCGACGTAGTCCTTCGTCACCGTCTTCTCGATGGCCTGGCGTATCTTCTTTGACGCCATGGGGAGGACCCCCGACGTGGATATGGCTATCGTCACGTCCCCTTTCCTGATGATGGAGGGGACGATGAAATCGCACTCTTTCGGTTTGTCTACCACATTGATAAGGACGCCCTTCTTCACCGCGTCCTCGCGCACGGCGCCGTTCGTGCCCCTGTCGTCGGTGCAGGCGAACACCACCGCCGCGTTGTCGAGGTCGCCCGCGCGGTATCTCCGCAAGAGAAGGCGCAGAACCCCCCTGTTGGCGAGGTCCGACAATCTCTTCGTTACCTTCGGGCTCACAACGGTCACCGAAGCGTTGAACTTGAGGAGCATCAGGGCCTTGCGCTCGGCGACGCTCCCGCCGCCGACGACAAGGCATTCCTTTCCCGACACGTCGAGGAAGAGGGGATAGTAATGATGTTTGTCAGTATCTGATCTCAAAGGTAAGGAACCTGCCGGTATGGTCTTCCCAGGACACGTCGGCTGTCTCGACGAAGGCGCCCCGCGGGCCTGTGCGGGACCAGGCGACCAGCTTCTCGACGGCGTCTTTCTCACCCTCACAGACGATCTCAACGCCGCCGTCGGGGAGGTTCCTGACCCAGCCCGTCAGCCCGAGGCCCTCTGCCTCGCGCTGGGTGCTGTAGCGAAAGAAGACGCCCTGTACTACTCCGTGTACGACTATGTGCGCTCTTGCCTGCATGGTGAAGAAGCGACCTCAAGGATGCCGAAAAACCCGCCAACGCCCGTCCGCGAACATTTTATTGTTGGCAAAAGGTTTTTTGTATTATACTTATCACAACATTCCCATAAAATCCAGTTGTGTTGACCACTTGGGGGAAAGCGATATGTACAGGCTGGGTATAGATATCGGTTCGGTTAGCGTGAACGTTGCGGTTGTCAACGAGAACGGGAAGGTCGTCAGGTCTCAGTATATCCGTCATAAGGGGAAGCCTTTTGTCGCGGCGAAGGAGGCCATCGAGGAGGCCGCCGGAACCTATGCGGTGGAGTTTATCGCGACGACGGGGACCGGGGCGAAGGTCTTCGCGTCCCTCGTGGGAGCGGCTTTTGTGAACGAGATCGTCGCCATTTCACGGGCCATGGGCAACCTGTACCCGTCCACGGGAAGTGTCATCGACATCGGTGGAGAGGATTCGAAGCTGATCGTCTTCGAGCCTTCCGGAAGAAAGGGTGTTCCCCTGCGCGTTAAGGATTTCTCGATGAACGCGCTCTGCGCCGCCGGGACGGGGTCTTTCCTCGACCAGCAGGCGTCGCGCCTGAGGTTCACCATAGAGGAATTCAGCGAAGTGGCCCTGAAGGCGAAGAACGTGCCGCGCATAGCAGGCCGGTGCACCGTCTTCGCGAAATCGGATATGATCCACCTCCAACAGATCGCGACGCCCGATTACGAGATAGTCGCGGGGCTGTGCTACGCCCTGGCGCGCAACTTCAAGGGCAATATTGCCAAGGGCAAGGATGTGAGGACGCCAGTCGCGTTCATCGGCGGCGTGGCGGCAAACGCCGGGATGAGGGGTGCCCTCAGGGACGTGTTCGGACTGACGGAGGACACCTTCTTCGTCCCCGAGAACTTCACGTCCGTCGGCGCCGCGGGGGCAGTCTACGCGGTCCTTCAAGATCCGTCGCTCAAGGTCCCCTTTGCCGGTCTTGACAGGCTCAACGCCTATCTCAGCGAGGAAAGGCAGGAGGCCACCCACGAGCCGCTGACCCTCTCGGCCGCGAACATGAACGTGGCCTACGACATGAAGCCCGTGACGGGAAAGACGAAGGTATACCTGGGTGTGGACGTGGGGTCCATCAGCACGAACCTCGTTGTCATCGACAAAGAAAGGAATATCCTTGCCAAGAGGTACCTCATGACGGAAGGCCGGCCGCTCGAAGCTGTCAAGAGGGGGCTTGCCGAGATAGGGGAGGAGGTTGGCGATATGGTGGAGATCGTCGGCTCCGGCACCACGGGGTCGGGCCGTTACCTTACGGCCGATTTCATCGGCGCCGACATCGTCCGCAACGAGATCACCGCCCAGGCGCAGGCGGCGATAGCCATCGACCCCGGAGTGGACACCATCTTCGAGATAGGCGGCCAGGATTCGAAGTACATCAGCATCGACAACGGCGTGATAGTAGATTTCGAGATGAACAAGGCCTGTGCGGCGGGCACGGGCTCCTTCCTTGAAGAGCAGGCGGAGAGGCTCGACATCTCCATCAAGGAGGAGTTCGGCGCCCTGGCCCTCAACTCGAAGAAACCGGTGAAGATGGGGGAGCGGTGCACGGTTTTCATCGAATCCGACGTCATCCACCAGCAGCAGCGGGGTGCCGACAGGGAGGACATCGTCTCGGGGCTTGCCTATTCCATCGTCCAGAACTACCTCAACAAGGTCGTCGTCGACAGAAGGGTGGGCAGGCGGATATTCTTCCAGGGCGGCACGGCCTTTAACAAGGGCGTCGTCGCGGCCTTCGAAAAGGTGCTGGGCATGCCGATAACGGTCCCTCCCCACCACGACGTGACGGGCGCCATCGGCGTTGCCATCCTGGCGATGAAGGAGAAGAACTGGGAGAAGAGCGGTTTCAAGGGTTTTGACCTCAGCAAGAGGCCCTACACCGTCGACACCTTCGAATGCAAGGGGTGCGAGAACCTTTGCGAGATACGCAAGGTAACCGTCGAGAAAGAGACCCCCCTGTACTACGGCAGCAGGTGTGAAAAGTACGATGTCGTGCGCAGGGGTGAAAAGAAGGAAATGGCGGACCTCTTCTCGATGCGGGAGGAGATCCTCAACGAGATCTACGACAGGAAGGCGGGAAAGCCCACGATAGGCATACCGAAGGTCCTCCACATGCATGAGCTTCTGCCGTTCTGGAAGAGCTTCCTGACGGAACTGGGGTTCGACGTCGTTGTTTCCGACGTGACGAACAAGAAGACCATCAGGGACGGCGTGGAGAACATTATCGTGGAGAGCTGCTTCCCCATAAAGCTCGCCCACGGACACGTGATGAACCTTCTTCAGAAGGGGATCGACAATATCTTCATCCCCAGCGTGATCAGCCTCAGGAAACCGTCGAAGCATGCAAGGAACTCCTTCGCCTGTCCTTACGCGCAGTCTCTTCCCTACACGATAAAGGGTTCCATCGATTTCGACGACAGACAGGCCCGGGTTCTGACACCGGTCATCCGCTTCGGGGAGGGTGACGACGCTGTCCTCGCCAATCTGGTGGAGCACTTCAAGTCCTTCGGCAAGTCGAAAAGGAGCGTGAAAAAGGCCTTCGAGGCGGCGCGTCACGTCCAGGATTCCTTCTACCGGCGCCTCACGGAGATGGGCAGGGCCTTTCTCGACGAGATGCGTGAGGACGACAAGGTCATGGTCATCGTCGGCAGGCCATACAACAGCGCCGACGCGGGGGCGAACCTCAACATCCACAAGAAACTGATGAACCTGGGCGTCCCGGCGATACCCATGGACATGCTGCCCGTGAACGACATGATTGAGGATCCCGTCGACCTGGAACACATGTACTGGGGCTACGGGCAGAAGATCTTGAAGGCGGCCCGGGCGGTGAAGAGCAGCAGGAACCTCTATGCCATATACGTGACCAGCTTTGGCTGCGGTCCCGATTCCTTCATATCCCACTTCTTCAAGAGGATCATGGGGAACAAGCCTTACCTGTCTCTCGAGATAGACGAGCACAGCGCCGACGCCGGGATAGTCACGAGGCTCGAGGCGTTCCTCGACAGCATCAACAACGCCCGGTTCGACGATAAGGTTGTCGAGCGCAGGGCGGCACCCTTCGAGATGGACGGGAGGCGGAGAAAGATCTACGTGCCTTACATGTCCGACCACTCTCACACGCTTGCCGCGGCTTTCCGCGCCTGCGGAGTGAACGCGGAGGTCATGAAGGAATCGACGGAGGAGACCGTGCTCCTGGGGCGCAGGTTCACCTCGGGAAAGGAGTGCTATCCCTGCATTCTGACGACGGGTGATATGCTGAGGACGGCCCGCGGCGATGATTTCGACCCCGAGCAGAGCGCCTTCTTCATGCCTTCCGGCGAAGGGCCGTGCCGGTTCGGCCAGTACAACCGTTTCCACAGGATGGTCCTCGACGAGGCCGGTTTTGCCAACGTTCCCATTTACGCGCCGAACCAGGACCACCGGTTCTACAAGGAGCTCAACATAGTGGGGGGCAAATTTACCCGGCTCGGCTGGCGGGCGGTTGTCGCCGTGGATCTCCTGACGAAGATCCTTCACGAGACGCGCCCCTACGAAAGGGCGCCGGGGACGACGGATGCGGTCTACGCCGGGGCGCTTGCCGATGTCTGCCGCTGCATCGAGAAGGGCGCCAAGGACATCGACGTTGTGCTCAAGGATGTTCTCGGGAAGTTCAGGGCCATAGAGCGCCGCCAGGAGAAGAGGCCGACGATAGGCCTCGTGGGAGAGATCTACATACGGTCCAACAGGTTCAGCAATTCCCAGCTCATACGGACCGTCGAGGACTTAGGCGGCGTGGTGTGGCTCGCGCCCGTGTGCGAATGGATATCCTACGTCAACTACACGGGCAAGAGGAAGAGCAAAAAGAGGGACACCCTGCTCGGCGTCCTCGGCTTCATCATAACGGAGTATATCCAGAGCAAGGACGAGCACCTGATGGAAGACATATTCGTTCCCTTCATCAAGTACGGGCCCGAGCCGAAGATAAAGGACATCCTGGAAAAGGCGAGCCCTTACATCCACGACAGCTTCGAGGGAGAGGCGGTGCTCACCGTCGGGAAGAGCGTCGATTTCGTGCACAAGGGGGTCGCGGGGATCATCAACGCCATGCCTTTCACCTGTATGCCCGGCACCGTGTCGAGCGCCATCATGCGGCTCATCCAGCAGAACCACGACATACCGGTCATCAACATAGCCTACGACGGCCAGGGCGTGACGAACATCCTGACAAGGTTGGAGGCGTTCATGCACCAGGTAAGGGAGCACATAAGGGATTGATGGACGATCCGCTGACCGGCGTAATTATCATTATCGTACTGCTTATCCTGAACGGGGTCTTTTCCGCCGCCGAGACGGCCATTGTCGCCTCGCGCAAGAGCAAGATAAAGGAGCTTCTCCGGAAGAGGAAGGACCGGAAGACGGAGATGCTCCTCAATCTCAAGGAGAACCCGGAGCGCTTTCTTTCGACGGTTCAGATCGGCATCACCCTCTTCGGCACCCTGGCCTCGGCGGTCGGCGGCCTCATGGCCGTGAAGTACCTCATGCCCGTCATCGCCAGGGTCGAGTTTCTCAAGCCCTTCGCGGAATCCATCGCGGTGGCGATCGTTGTCTGTATCCTCACCTATCTCTTCATCGTGTTCGGAGAACTTGTCCCGAAGTACCTGGGCCTCAGCTACAAGGAGAGGGCGGCCCTCGCGGTCCTGCCCTTCTTCAACATGGTGTCGCGTGTCTTTTCGATATTCGTCAACTTCCTTTCCGTCACGACCTTGTTCCTCGTGAAGACCCTGAACCTCAGCAAGGGGGAGGACCACATCGGCGAGGCGGAGATCAAGATCCTCCTGGAAGAGGGGAGGCGCAAGGGCGTCTTCGACAAGACCGAGGAGGAGTTGATCAACAGGGTCTTCCATTTCAGCGACCGTTCCGTGAGGGAGGTCATGGTGCCGCGCCCCAACGTCTACGCCATCGATGTGGACGACAGCAGGGAGAACATCATGAACTACATCATAGGCAACGAGTTCTCCCGCTACCCCGTGTACCGGGACAACTTCGACAACGTCATCGGTTTTGTCTACCAGAAGGACATAACACGGCATATCTGGCGGACCCAGGAGCCCTTCGAGCTGGAGAAGATCCTGAAGCGCCCCTTCTTCGTTCCAGCCACCATGGAGGTCAGCGTCCTGCTCAAGCAAATGCAGCGCACGCGCCGCCACCTGGCGGTCGTCATCGACGAGTACGGCTCGGCCGTCGGCATCATCACCCTCGAAGACATCATGGAAGAGATCTTCGGCGAGATCATGGACGAGACCGACGTCGACGACAAGATCGAGCGCCAACGGGACGGCTCCTACCTCATCGACGCATCCTACTCCGTTCGGGACCTCAACGACCGCCTGAACCTCGACCTCCCCGAATCCCCCGACTACGAGACCTTGGGCGGCTTCATAACCACCCAGCTCCAGGGCCTCGCCAAGGGCGGCGAGATCATCCACCACGGCCGCCACCGCTTCACCGTCGTCGACATAGACAGCCGAAGGATAGTCAAGGTCAAGTTTGAAAGGGTGAAGTGAGAGAGATGGGGGCGACTGAGCATCCGGTCGGAATGGGACAGGATCTGATCAGAAACCGAGTTCGCTGTGCGAGCCCAGGCGAACCAGATCCAGGTGTTCATTGTCAGGTTTGCGGTAGATCAGAATGAGATCGGGCCTGATGTGACAGTCGCGGTGATCGGCCCATTCGCCAACCAACGGATGATCGACACTCTGAATGGGCAGGGGTATGTCTGATGCGAGCAGATCGACGACGTGCATAAGGTCGGCGTCAAGGGTCTTGCCGTGCCGTCCTGATTTTTCACGTCTGTAATCGCGCTTGAAGCGGGATGTGTATCTAATCTCCCGCATTGAGCTTCTCAAGGAGGTTCTCAGGAGCGCCGGCAGTCACAAGCTCGCCACTCCGGGCGGCTTTCATCGCCTCCATGGTT
>MVQP01000012.1 GCA_002067235.1 Syntrophorhabdus sp. PtaB.Bin047 | reverse complement strand
AGTTTGATTTTGAGGGGTAACGATGTATTTCGATCTCAATTATGTTATTGAGCAGGTGGGGAAGGAAAAGGGTATCCCCAAGGAGACCATCATCGAGGCTCTCGAGGAGGCGATACTCTCGGCGTCCAAGAAGAAATACGGCAGTCATCTCGATCTTGAGGCGCATTACAACGAGGAATTGGGGGAGATCGAGGTCTTTCAGTTCAAGACCGTCGTCGAGAACGTCAATGAGCCCGACATGGAGATAAACGAAGAGGATGCCAGGCATCACGACCCCGAATGCATGGTGGGCGACGCGATCGGCATCAAGCTCGACACCTCGTCGCTCGGCCGTATCGCCGCCCAGACTGCCAAGCAGATCATCATACAGAAGGTGCGCAACGCCGAGAGCGATGTCATCTACAACGAGTTCAAGGGCAAGAAGGGAGAGATCATCACCGGTGTGATCCAGAGGGTGGAGAAGAACCACTACATCATCAACCTGGGCAGGACGGAGGCCCTCATGCCTTACAAGGAGTCCATACCGGGCGAGACGTTCCGCCAGAGGGAACGCGTCAAGGGCCTCATCCTCGACGTCGAAAAGGGACAGAAGGGTTGCATGATCCTCATGTCGAGGACCCATCCGGGGTTCCTGATGAAACTCTTCGAGCTTGAGGTGCCGGAGATACAGGAGGGGATCATCAAGATCATAGGCGCCGCCCGGGAACCGGGGGAGCGCGCCAAGATATCCGTCTACAGCGAAGACCCCGACATCGACCCCATCGGGGCCTGTGTCGGCGTCAAGGGGTCACGGGTCCAGAGCATCGTCCAGGAGCTCCGCGGCGAGAAGATCGACATCATCCCTTACAGCAAGGACATCGCGAAATTCGTGTGCAACACGCTGGCGCCTGCCAGGGTGTCGAAGGTGTATATTAATGAGGAAGAACATTCGATGGAGATCATCGTCAACGACGACCAGCTTTCGCTGGCCATCGGCAAGAAAGGGCAGAACGTCCGCCTTGCCTCGAAGCTGACGAGCTGGAAGATCGACATAAGCAGTGAATCCGAGGTCGAGAAGACATCGAAGAAGATCATCGACGAACTCGTAGAGAGCCTCAGGGTGTCCGAGATCCTTGCCCGGATCCTCCACGACGAATACCTGCGCGATCCCAGGGACATCGCAAAGCTGACGCCCGAAGAGATGAACAAGATCACCAGCATATCCGTCGAGGACTGCAGGCGTATCATCGATGAGGCGAAGGCGATCATGGTCAAAAAGGCGCTCGAGGCCGAGGAGGCGAAGGCAGCCGAGGAGGCCGCAGCGGCTGAAGCGGCCCCGCAGCTTACAGAGACTGAAGAGAGAGAGGGAGGTGCCGAAGGGCCGGCGCAGGAAGCGCGGCAGGAATTAGAGGCGAAACCGGACGAGGAAACGACCACACCGTCCGGTGAATGATAGCCTCGGGGGAGCAAGGAAGGATCAGTCAATGACGAAAATCAAGATTACGGCCCTTACCGACAAGGCCAGCGACGACGAGATACTCGCCAAACTCAAGAAGATCGGTGTCAAGATCAAGGACAAACCGAAGGAAGGCGAGGCCGCGCACGAAGCGGTGAAGGAACAGACCTCCGCGACGGGGGAGACCCTCGTTGAAACAAGGGTTGCTTCCACGATCATCAGGCGGAGGGTGCAACCCCCCCCGAAGGCCAAAGAAGAACCGACAGAAGAGAAGCCCGGGGCCGAAGAGGAGAAGAAGGCCGAGGCCGCCGGCGCGAAGGTTCCGACAAGAAGAAGGGCACCGAAGGCCCCGAGGTTGGAAGAGGAGATCGCCGAGGAGGCACACAGGAAGATCCCTGAGGACCTCCATGTTCATATAAAGGAAAGACAGCTCGAGGAAGAGCCGCCGGAAGTCCCCGAGGCCGCGATCGTATCTCCCGAGGACAAGGCGCCCAAGGGTGATATAGAGCATATCGCCGAAGAGAAGGAGAAGGAGATAACGAAGGTCCTCGAAGAGGCATACAAGCAGGACCTCGAAAAGGACTTCACCGCCGTGGAAGGCGAAGGCGGGGAAGAACCGGAGCGCCAGAAGAAGAAGACGGAAAAGCTCCTCAAGAAGATCGAGGAACAGGAGATAGAAGAGTCCAAGGAGAAGAAGAAGGGCGGCGTCCTGAAGAGGAAAGTGGTCATCAAGGAAGAGGACCTGTATTCCTTCAGGAGGCAGAGACCCAAGACGGGCGCCTTCAGGAAAGACCGGAGGGACCGCGGGGGTGACAGGCGCGTCGAGGAAGACAGGAGACCCGAGCCGAAGATCGCAAGGCGGGTGGTGAAGGTGAGTGATGAGGTCACCGTCGGTGAACTCGCGAAGAGAATGAACGTCAAGGCGCAGGACATCATCATCAAGCTCCTTCCGCTGGGAGTCATGGCGACGGTGAACAAGACCATCGACTACGATACCGCCTACCTGGCGGCGACGGAATTCGGCTACGATGTCGAGAAGATCGTTTCCATCGAAGAGGAGTTCCTCGCCCGCGAAGAGGAAGAGAAGGACAACGTGGAAGACTTAAAGCCCCGTTCACCTGTTGTCACCATCATGGGCCACGTCGACCACGGCAAGACCCTCCTTCTCGATACGATACGGGACACGAACGTGGCGGAGCGCGAGGCCGGCGGTATCACCCAGCACATCGGCGCGTACAAGGTCAATGTCGACGGCAAGGAGATCGTCTTCGTCGACACGCCGGGCCACGAGGCCTTCACCGCCATGCGTGCCCGGGGTGCTCTCGTCACGGACATCGTCATCCTCGTCGTTGCCGCCGACGACGGCGTCATGCCCCAGACCATCGAGGCCATCAACCACGCCCGCAGCGCAGAGGTCCCGATCATTGTCGCGATAAACAAGATAGACAAGCAGAACGCCAACATCGATAAAGTCACGAAAGAGCTTGCCGAACAGAACCTCATTCCCGAGGACTGGGGCGGCACGACGCTCTTTGCGAGGATATCGGCCAAAAAGAAAGAGGGCATCAAGGAGCTTCTGGAGCTCATCGTCCTGCAATCGGAGATGCTGGAGCTCAAGGCGAACCCGGACAAGCTCGCCCGGGGTACCGTGATAGAAAGCGAGCTCGACAGGGGCCACGGACCGGTGGGGACCGTCATCATCCAGGACGGCACCCTGAAGATACAGGACCCCTTCATCTCGGGGATGACCTTCGGCCGCGTGCGGGCCATGATCGACGACAAGGGCGCGAGGATCCAGGTTGCCCCGCCGGCAACCCCCGTGCTCGTCGTGGGTTTCCAGGATGTGCCCCACGGCGGCGACCGCTTCATCGTCACCACGGAGGAGCGCTACGCCAAGGAGCTCTCGAAGTTCAGGCAGGAGAAGCTCCGCGAGAGAGAGGCCTTAAAGAGCGCCAGGACAACCCTGGAAGACCTCTATTCAAAGATCGGCGAGACGGAGAGGGTTACACTCAATGTCATCGTGAAGGGCGATGTGCGCGGCACCATCGATGCCATCGTCGAGGCCCTGAAAAAGATGTCCACCGATGCCGTGGAGGTCCAGGTGACCCACAGCGGGGTCGGGGCGATAACGGAGACCGACGTGAACCTAGCCATGGCGTCTGGCTCCATCATCATAGGGTTCAACGTGCGGCCTGTCGCCAAGGCACAGGTGCTGGCGGAGCAGGAGAAGATAGAGATCAGGCAGTACTCCATCATCTACGACATGATAGACGATGTGAAGAAGGCCATGGAGGGCATGCTGGCCCCGAAGATCGTGGAGACCACCATCGGCAAGGCCGACGTGCGAAAGATCTACTCCGTGTCCCGCATCGGCATCATTGCCGGTTCCTATGTGACCGAGGGCAAGGCGACGCGCAACTCCCTTGTGCGGGTCGTCCGGGGCGGACAGATGATCCACACGGGGAAGATCGCCTCCCTGAAACGCTTCAAGGATGATGTCAAGGAAGTCCAGTCGGGATACGAGTGCGGTATTTCACTCGAGGATTACAACGACATACAGGAAGGGGACGTCTTCGAGTTCTTCATCGAGGAAAAGGAGAAGCAGACCCTTGACGGTTAGATCCGGTCCCATATCAGAGCGCTGCCTTCGCCGCTTTTTCGGAACGCTTCCCGGCGTGCCGGAGGTATGTTCGGGCCGGCCTTTCACGGGCGCCTCGGTATCATCTTTGATCCGGGACCGAAATGGTTGAACGTTATGGTAGTTGGTGTATCCCGCGTCGATATTTTCTTTCCTGAGAATCATTCTCTCAAAGACAAACGGCAGATGCTGAGGAAAGTGATCGAGAAGACACGGGCGAAGTTCAACATTTCAGTGATCGAGGTGGACCAGTCGAACCTCTGGCAGAGGGCCAGGGTCGGTTTCGCCGTCGCGGGCGTGAGACAGGACCACGTGAGCAAGGTCATAGAGAACGTCCATGAGTACATGGAGTCCCTTTATCTCGGCGAGGTGATCGGCACCTCGTCGGAGATAATCGTTATCGGAGACGAGATATGAGATACCGGCGCCTGAGGGTCCAGGACCTGCTCCGCGAGGAGATATCGCTTATCATTCAGCGGGAGCTGCAGGACCAGGGTCTGGGCTTCATCACCGTCGTCGAGGTGAAGATGAGCGAGGACCTGAAGTCCGCGAAGGTCTACATCTCCATATACGGGAGCGAAGAGGAACAGAAGCATACCTTCGAGGCCCTGAAGCGGTCCAAGGGTTACATAAAGTTCCTCCTGGGCAAGAGGATACAGCTGAGGTATATGCCGGAGATCACCTTTCTCCTTGACGACACCCTGGAAAGGGTGCAGAGGATGGAGGAGATATTCAGGAAAGAGGCTGATGAACACAAAGGTTAAGAGGCTCATCGAAGAGGGCCGCAGTTTCCTCGTGACGACCCATATCGATCCAGACGGCGATGCCATCGGGTCCGTCTTTGCTTTTTCCATGGCCCTCGGCGCCCTCGGCAAGGAGGCTACGGTCTATCTCAGGGACAGGGTCCCCTACAGGTACGAGTTCCTCCCGGCGCCGGCCGGCGTGGTCCACGCGGTGCCCGACGGCAAGTACGACGCCGTCTTCGTTCTCGACTGCGGCAGCCTTTTCCGGGTCGGGACGGGACACGACCGGATAGGCTCCATGGCACCCGTTGTCAATATCGATCATCACGATACGAACGACCACTTCGGGGCCGTGAACCTTGTGGACGCCGGGGCGTCGTCGACGGGAGAGATCGTTTACCGGCTCTTCAAGTCCCTGAAGGTGAAGGTGGACCCCGACATGGCCGTGAACCTGTATACGGCCATCTTCACCGACACCGGGTCGCTGAGGTACGACAACACCGGCCTCGAGGCCTTCAGGATATGTGAAGAAATGGTGAAGGCAGGCGTGAGACCGTCATGGGTTGCGGGGATGGTCTACGAGAACCATCCCAAGGAAAGGTTCCTTCTCCTCGGTGAGGTCCTGTGCACGTTGACCACCTATGGAGACAGGATAGCCGTGGCCCGCGTGACATCGGACATGTTCGAAAGGACGGGGACGAACCGCGAGTTCACCGACGGCTTCGTTGAATTCATAAAAGAGATACGCGGCATTGAGGTCGCGGTGTTGATACGGGAGATCGACAGGCACCACCACAAGATCAGCATGCGGGGCAAAGGGACCGTGAACGTTGCCGCCGTCTGCAACACCTTCGGAGGCGGAGGGCACCGCAATGCAGCCGGATGCCGCATCGAGGGTACCATGGAGGAAACGGAAGAGAAACTCCTTCAGGCCCTTGCGCCTGAAGGTTACGCTAAGGACAGGTAAGAGACCGCAGAACCTCCCGAAAGGGGCGGCGGGTGAACAGGGAAGGAAACGGATACAGGTAATGAATGGATACTTGATAATCGACAAGAAAGCGGGGATGTCCTCCTACGATGTGATACGTCGACTGAAGAGGCTCCACAAGTTCAAAAAGATAGGGTACATAGGGACGCTCGACCGCAACGCGACGGGCATCCTGCCTGTGGCCCTCAATGAAGGTGTGAAACTCATACCGTTCCTCGAGAACGTGGAAAAGCAGTATCGCGCGAAGTTCCTTCTCGGTGTGACGACGGAGACCCAGGACATCGAGGGCAAGGTGCTCACGGAGACACCGACGGGGCCTTTCGACCGGCAGGTCATCGAGGACGCGCTCGCGTCTTACCTCGGCAGGATAACCCAGCGTGTTCCCGCCTATTCCTCGAAGAAGGTCAACCGCAAACCGCTGTACAAGTGGGCGCGAAGCGGGGTGCAGGTGGAGCAGCCGGTCAAGGAAGTGGAGATCTTCGACATCACTCTGCTCGAGTACACGCATCCTCATCTCGATGTCGAGGTCACCTGTTCCAAGGGCACCTACATCAGGGCACTGGCGAGCGATCTCGGCGAGAGGCTCGGGTGCGGGGCCACGCTCTTCACGCTGAAACGAACGAGGCACGGAGAGTTCACGGAAGAAATGGGAACTGATATTGACTGTTTCAAAATCGAGCAAGACCTGTTAAACTATCTGTTACCTTTGGAGAATATCCTGGGTTCCGTACGGGGAATGGTCGTGGAGACGGCCCTGGAGAAGTTCCTGAGACACGGAATGCCCGTGCCGATAGCGGGCAGCGCGAGGGATTGGAGGCACGGCGAGGCCGCGCGCCTCTTCAACAGGCAGGGGGCGTTGATCGGCGTGGGTATTGCGGACCTCGGGTCGAAAACGATAAAGATAAAACGATTGATCAATTATTAAGGAGGAATATATGCCACTGGACACTCAGAGGAAGAAGTCGATCATTGAGGATTTCAAGACCCATGATACCGACACCGGTTCCCCGGAAGTGCAGATAGCGCTTCTCACGGAACGGATACGATCCCTGACGGAGCATTTTAAGAAGTTCTCCAAGGACCACAATTCGAGAAGAGGGCTTCTCGTCCTCGTCGGAAGCAGGAGAAGGCTGCTCAATTATCTCAAGGACAAGAACGTTGACCGCTACAAGAAGGTCGTCGAGAAGCTTGGTCTGAGAAAATAAAGGAATAATAGGACAAATATGGAAGAGAACATAACTATCGAATTCGCGGGCCGACCGCTGACCCTCAGCGCCGGGGGCCTGGCTAAACAGGCCGATGGAAGCGTATTGGCACGCTACGGGGACACGGTTGTCCTCGTCACCGCCGTTGCAGAGAAGCAGGAGAGGGACAAGGATTTCTTGCCGCTCACCGTCAATTACCAGGAAATGTCGTATGCCGCCGGAAAGTTCCCCGGGGGTTTCTTCAAGAGGGAAGGGCGTCCGACCACGCGGGAGATACTCACATCCCGTCTCATAGACAGGCCGTTGAGGCCCCTTTTCCCCAAGAACTGGCGATATGAGACGCAGGTGATCTCCACGGTCCTTTCGGCGGACCAGGACAATGACCCCGGCATCCTGAGCCTCGTCGGGGCATCCTGCGCGGTCACCATATCGGACATTCCCCATGACGGGCCGTTCGCGGGTGTCAGGGTGGGAAGGATCGGCGGTGCCTTCGTGGTGAACCCCACCTTTCCCCAGATGGCCGACAGCGATATCGATATCGTCGTCACGGGGACCCGTGACGCCATCATCATGGTGGAGGGCGAGGCCCATTTCGTGAAGGGCACGGATCTCATCGAGGCGATCGAGTTCGGGCACCAGGCCATGATGCCTCTCATCGAGATGCAGGAGAAGCTCCGCGAGAAGATCGGGAAGCAGAAGAGGCAGATAGCGGTCCCCGAGGACCTCGAGGAGAAAAAGAAGGAGGTCCGCGCCATCGTGGAGAAGGACCTCATCGAGAGCTTTGCCGTCAAGGCGAAACTGGAACGGTACGAGCGCCAGGACGCGATATTGAACGAGCTCAAGGCCCGTTACTCCGAGGAGGAGGCCGGGATCATCGCCAAGGTGTATGAAGATGTGACACGTGACCTCATGCGGGAGCAGCTCCTGTCGACGGGCAGACGCATCGACGGACGGGCCACGGACCAGATCCGGCCCATCTCGTGCATTGTCGGCGCCCTTCCCAGGACGCATGGCTCCGCGGTCTTCACCCGGGGCGAGACACAGGCGCTGGCGGTCACCACCTTCGGGACGTCCGACGACGAGCAGAAGATCGAGTCCCTCCACGAGGGAGAGACGTACAAGACCTTCCTGCTCCACTACAACTTCACGCCTTTTTCCGTCGGCGAGGTTTCGATGCTGCGGGGGCCGACACGGCGCGAGATAGGCCACGGCAACCTCGCCGAAAGGGCGCTGACACCGATCCTGCCCGAGCGCGAGGCGTTCCCCTACACGATCAGGATCGTTTCGGAGATCCTCGAATCGAACGGCTCCTCGTCGATGGCAACGGTATGCGGCGGCTGCCTTTCGCTGATGGACGCTGGCGTGCCCATCAAGGAACCTGTGGCGGGCATTGCCATGGGCCTCGTGAAGGAGGGGGACCGTGAGCTCATCCTTTCCGACATACTCGGCGACGAGGACCACCTCGGCGATATGGATTTCAAGATCGCCGGCACCCGGGAAGGCGTCACGGCGATCCAGATGGATATCAAGATAAAAGGGATATCGAAGGACACAATGCAGAAGGCGGTCATCCAGGGTCAGCAGGGTGTCGGCACGATCCTCGATATCATGTTGGGGACCATTTCGCAGCCGAGGGCGAACCTCTCGCCCTACGCGCCCAGGATCTACACGATGACGATCAAGCCCGACAAGATCCGTGAAGTCATCGGCCCCGGTGGAAAGGTCATCAGGAGCATCATCGAGAGAACGGGCGTCAAGATAGACATCGACGATTCCGGGACCGTTAATATTGTTTCCGTGGACGAAGAGTCCGCCAATGCCGCCATCGAGATCGTCAAGTCCATCGTGAAAGAGGTCGAGGTGGGTGCTGTTTACGAGGGCAAGGTTCGGCGGGTGCTCGACGCCGGTGCCATCGTGGAGCTCGGGCCCAATCTGGACGGTTTCTGCCATGTGAGCCAGCTCGACGACAAGTTTGTCAAGAAGGCCTCCGATGTGGTCAGGGAAGGCGACGACATCACCGTGAAGGTCATCGGTGTGGAAGACAACGGGAGGATAAAACTGTCGAGAAAGGCTGTCCTCAAGGACCAGAGGGGACAGCATTAAGTAGATGTATAAAAAGACCGTACTCGATAACGGTATCACCGTCGTTACTGAATCCATCGCATACTACTCGACGGCGTCGATAGGCCTGTGGTGGAAGGCGGGGAGCCGTTACGAGACGGCAGGCAATAACGGCATCTCTCATTTCATCGAACACATGCTCTTCAAGGGGACGACGGGGCGCACCGCGTACGACATCGCCCGCGAGATCGACGCCATCGGCGGCTCACTGAACGCCTTCACGGGCAGGGAGTACACCTGTCTGTACGCGCGGGTTCTGCGCAAGGACCTCCACGTGGCCCTTGATATCATCGCCGACATGTACCGGGATTCGCTCTTCAGCTCCGAGGATATCGAGAAGGAACGCTACGTCATCACTCAGGAGATCAAGATGATCGAGGACAATCCTGAGGAATATATCTACGACATGTTCAATGCCTCCTACTACAGGGACCACGCCCTCGGGATGCCCATACTGGGAACGCAGGAGTCTGTGGAGGGCCTCACCGGCGATCGGCTGAAGGGCTATTTCAGGGACCTCTACGGACCTGAGAATACAATAATCACCATTAGCGGCAGGGTGAACCATGAGACCTGCGTGGAGGAGATAAGGCGGCGCTTCTTCGGCATCCCGGCCGGAAGGGATGGCAGCAGGACGCTTGTCACGCCGCGCGCAACGACGGGGATCGACATCTATGAAAAGGACCTGGAGCACGTCTACCTGTGTATGGGCACGGATGGTGTGAGCCAGGTCGACAGGCGCAGGTACGTGCTCTATGTGCTGAACGCGATAATGGGCGGCAGCATGAGCTCCCACCTTTTCCAGGAGATACGGGAGCAAAGGGGACTCGTGTACAACATTTACTCCTACGTCAACTGTTACCATGACGCGGGCACGTTCGGGATATCGACATCGACGTCGCAGGAGTCAATAGCGGAGGTGCTTGCCCTCATCAGGGAGGAGATAGCGCGCATCCGGGACAGGGGCATAACCGATGCCGAATTGTCCTTTTCGAAGGAGCACATAAAGGGCAATCTCTTTATCGCCCTCGAGGGCTCGGAGACACGGATGGGACGCCTCGCGAAGAACGAGATATATTTCGGGACCTATATTCCCCTCAAGGAGACCCTCCGGGAGATCGACAGGATCAGCAAGAAGGACGTGGCCGCCATTGCCCGGGAGATATTCGACAGCACGAGGATGGTATCCCTCACCGTGCTCGGCAATGTGGACCGCGAGAAAGTTGAAAAGGTATGGAGAGAATAGAGGTCTTCATCAGGACACGCGACGGAGCGACGGTTCCGGCGTACGCCACGGACCGTTCCTCGGGAGTCGATCTGTGTGCCCTGGTCGATGGCCCCGTTGTCCTTGGCCCCATGGAGCGGGCCCTCGTCCCGACGGGCATCTTCATAGACATACCCGAGGGTTTCGAAGCGGAAGTGCGGCCTCGCAGCGGCATCGCCCACAAGCACGGCGTGACGGTGCTCAACACGCCGGGTACCATCGATTCCGATTACAGGGGTGAGGTCAAGGTGATCCTCATCAACCTGGGCAGCGAACCCTTCACGATAAACAGGGGGGACCGCATCGCACAGATGGTCTTCAAGGGGCTCGCCAGGGTGGATTTCCGGCCCGTAGCGAGTCTCGCCGATACGGGCCGCGGCGAGGGAGGTTTCGGTTCCACGGGGGTATAGGGGAGATAGGGCGGGTGGAACGTCTCTACCGTTATCTTGACAGTTATGTCCGTCACCTCGTTTCGGAGCGCGGGGCCTCGCCGCACACCGTCGAGGCCTACAACCGGGATATCCTGACATTCATACGGTATCTGGAGGAGATGGCCTGTGCGGAACCCGAGAGGCGTCATGTGGAGGCCTTCATCGGATACATGCGCGAAAAGGGAAGGTCAACGCGAAGCGTTGTGAGGAGTATCTCCGCCCTGCGGGGTTTCTTCAATTACCTTCTCCTCGACGGCAGGATCAAGGTGAGTCCCCTCGAGGACGTGGATACGCCGAGATTCCGGCCGCCGATTCCCCGGGTGCTCTCCGAGGACGAGATGGGCGAGCTCATCGGCCTGCCCGAGGGGGAGAAGATGGCCCTGAGGGACAGGACGATGCTCGAACTCCTCTACGCAACGGGCCTGAGGGTCTCAGAGCTCATAAGGCTCAAAAAGGGCGATGTCAACCTGGACGGCGGCTTTGTCGTTGCCATGGGAAAGCGATCCAAGGAACGGGTCGTGCCGCTCGGTTCCTACTCCAGGGATGCCGTCAAGGCGTACCTGGAGGCGGAAAGACCGCAGGGCCAGTATCTTTTCCCCAACCGCCGCGGCGGCATGATAACCCGCCAGGCGGTCTGGAAGATCATACGGAAGTACGGCCTCAGGCTGCATAAAGGCAAGGTGTCGCCCCACACCATACGGCACACCTTCGCCACGCATCTTCTTGAGGGCGGCGCGGACTTGCGGTCGGTCCAGGTGCTCCTGGGACACGAGGACATATCGACAACGCAGATATACACCCATGTCGACCGCAAGCGCCTGAAGGAGATACACAAGAAGCACCATCCGAGGGGTTGATGAAGGTCATCACGTCCCACATGAACGCAGATTTCGACTCCCTCTCCTCGATGGTGGCGGCGAGGAAGCTCTACCCGGACGCGACCCTCGTTTTCCCGGGGTCCCAGGAGAAGACGCTTCGCGATTTCCTCATTCACTCGACGCTCTATCTCTTCGACATAGCCAAGCTCAAGGAGATAGACCATCGTTCCGTCGACACCCTCATCCTCGTCGACACCCGCGACAGGACACGCATCGGCGACCTCGCGAAGGTGGCGGAGAACCCGAAGGTCGCCGTACACGTCTATGACCATCATCCCGACTCGGACGACGATGTGAAGGCGGATCTACAGGTGGTCAGGAGCGTCGGCGCGACGGTCACCATCCTTGTCTCGATGATAAAGGAGAAGGGCATCAGTATCACGCCCGAGGAGGCGACGATAATGATGCTGGGCATCTATGAGGAGACGGGCAGTTTCAGGTTCTCCTCCACCACCGTCGAGGACTTCGAGGCCGCATCCTATCTCCTTTCGCAGGGAGCCAACATCAATCTCGTCTCGGACATGCTCGTCCGGGAGCTGACCCCGGAACAGGTCTTCCTTCTCAATGACATCATCAAGAACGGGACGGTCTACAATATCAACGGCATCGATATCGTCATCACCGAGGGGAGCACTGAACAGTACGTGGGGGACCTGGCCGTCATCGTCCACAAGTACAGGGACATGGAGAACATAAATGCCGTCTTCGCCCTTTTCCGGATGGAGGACCGCATCCACATCATCGGGCGCAGCAGGATACCCGAGGTTGATTCGGGGTACATCATGTCCCTTCTCGGCGGCGGGGGCCACAAGGTTGCCGCGTCGTCAACGGTGAAGGAGATGACCCTACCCGAGGCGAAGGAAAGACTGATCGAGATCCTTCGCAACAACGTGAAGCCACTTTGGAAGGCGAAGGACATCATGTTCTTCCCCGTCAAGTCCGTCGATTCCCAAAGCGCCATTGGCGAGGCCTTGAGCGTGCTTACGAAGTACAACATAAATGCCATGCCCGTGCTCTCCCGGGGCAAGGTGGTGGGCGTCATTACCCGGCAGGTGGCGGCCAAGGCGCTGTTCCACAAACTGGCGGACCAGCCTGTCGACGATTACATGTTCACCGAGTTCCAGTCGGTGGGTCCCGAGGATTCCATCGAGGCGGTGAAGGAGAAGATCATCGGCACCAACCAGCGTTTCCTTCCCGTGGTGGAGAAGAATGAACTCAAAGGGGCCATCACGAGGACGGACCTCCTGAGGGTCCTCGAGGACGAGATTGCCAAGACCGTTCTGGAAAAGCTCGAGTTCCACGAAAAGTACGTGCAGCGCAAGAATGTCCGCAAGCTCATGGAGGAGCGGCTGGACGAGACGACGATGGGAAAGCTCGTGGACATGGGGAACCTGGCCGACGAGATGGGTTTCCACGCCTATCTCGTGGGTGGTTTCGTCCGCGACCTCCTTCTTCGCATCGAGAACTACGACATCGATATCGTCATCGAGGGTGACGGCATCGCCTTCGCCGAGGAGATGGTGAGGAGGTTCCACACGAGGATGCGTTCCCACAGAGAGTTCGCGACGGCAAAGGTGCTCTTTCCCGATGGCTTCAAGATCGACATCGCGACGGCCCGTCTCGAATATTACAGAGCACCCGCCGCGCTGCCCACCGTGGAGCACGGGTCGCTGAAGCTGGACCTGCACCGCCGCGATTTCACGATCAACACCCTCGCCATATCCCTTAACAGGAACACCTTCGGCGAACTCGTGGACTTCTTCAGCGCCCAGCGGGACATCAAGGAAAAGACGATACGCGTTCTCCACAGTCTGAGCTTCGTGGAAGACCCGACGAGGGTGTTCCGCGCCATCCGCTTCGAGAAGCGGTTCGGTTTCAAGATTGGCAAACAGACCCTGAACCTTATCAGGAATGCGGTGAAACTGAACTTTCTCGCCAGGATGCGGGGAAAGAGAATATGGGCGGAACTGGCCCTCATCCTGAAGGAAGAGGCCCCGGAGGCCATCCTTGCCAGACTCGCGGAACTCGACCTCCTGCGCTTCATCTCGCCGGACATAGTCTTCAACAAGGAGAAGGAGAAGCTCTTCGCACAGATGCACGGGGTGTACCAGTGGCACGAGTTCCTCTACCAGGGGAAGCCCGTCGACAAGGTCCAGTTCTACATCCTGGCGGTCGTGGACAACATGAAGCTCTCCGACGCGGCGGAATTCGCGACGCGCATGGAGATAAGCGAGCGTTTCCGGAGGCACGCCATCGAGAATATGGAGCGTCTGCGGCTTGCCATGGCGCGCTTTTCCCAGGGAATGGCAGGCATAAAGAAGAGCGAGGTATATCGCCTGCTGGATGGACTTTCCCGGGAGGCCCTGCTTTTCATCATGGCCAAGACCCGCTCCCAGGAGGTGAAGAAGGCGATCTCGAACTATATCACCCATCACGACTCGTTCAAGCCTTTCACGACCGGCAACGACCTCAAGAAGCTCGGTGTGCCCGCAGGGCCTCTTTACAAAGAGATCCTCGAGGACTTGAAGGATGCCAAGATCGACATGAACCTCAAGACGAAGGAAGCGGAATCACACTACCTTGAGACCTATCTCGGTGAAAGGGGGATCCTGAAATGAGCCTTCTCGTCCCCGCGCTGGAAGTCCAGCTTGAATGCTACGAGGGGCCCATGGCGGTCCTCATCACCCTTATCAAGCGAAACAAGGTGAGCATCTGGGACATCCCCATCGCCCTGATCACGGACCGGTTTCTCCAGTACGTGGAGATAGCGAAGGAGATGAACCTGAAGATAGCCGAGGATTTCATAGAGATGGCCTCGCTGCTCCTGTTCATTAAGTCGAAGATGCTCCTTCCTTCCAACGGGACGAGCGACGAGGAGGACCCCCGCGAAGAGCTCGTGGAGCGCATCATCGAGTACGAACGTGTCAGGAACATGGCCGTCGCCATCGACGATCTGCCCATGCTGGAGCGTGACGTCTACTGCATCGGGCGGGGCAGCCTGGAGAAAGAGGCCGACTTCGACCTTTTGTCCCTTTGCAGCCTTTATTTCGAGCTCATGAGCGTCAAGGAGGAACCCTACCTCATGGTGCGCGACGTGAGGCCGACCCTGGAGGAGAAGATCGCAGCGCTCAAGGACCTTCTGAGGTCCGATGGGATCTTCGAATGGGACATCGTCGCCGAGGAGGAAAGGAACGAGCGCGTGGCCACCATCCTCGGGATGCTGGAACTGGCCAGGATACGGGCGGCGACGCTGACACAGCGGCGCCCTTTTGGTAAAATTATCATGAAGACACGGGACGCGGCGGCGCTGACTGAAGCCTGAGCCGCGGCGCCTATTCGAAACGGGCAGCGCGGGCGGTCCCTTCGCACTATCGCTGCAAGGAGGAATGAAATGGCCGGTCGGACAGGCAGGAAGGTCTTGCTCATTGTTACCGTTGTGATAGCGGCGGTGATACTTGCCGCGAGCGTTCTCCCCGGTATTTTCGGGGGAGCCGGAGGCGGGAAGATCGGTGTCGTCGAGATCGAAGGGACCATTTCTGATCTCAAGGAAGTCATGGCCGATATGGTCAGGTTCAAAGAGGACGATGGGATCCGCGGCGTCATAGTGCGCATCAACTCGCCCGGCGGCGCTGTAGGCCCCACGCAGGAGGCCGCGAGCGAGCTTAAGAAGCTCAAGGCGGTCAAGAAGGTCTATGTCTCGATGGGGTCCGTCTGCGCGTCGGGGGGTTACTATATCGCCTCCGTCGGTGAGAAGCTCTACGCCAACCCGTCCACCATCACCGGTTCGATTGGCGTCATCATGCAGCAGACCGTTGTGGAAGAGCTGATGAAGAAGATCGGTGTACAGAGCAACACCCTCAAGGCGGGGGCCATGAAGGACGTAGGCAGCCCCTTCAGGAAGATGACGGACGGCGAGCGTCAGTACCTGCAGGATATCATCAACAACATTCACGAGCAGTTCATCAAGGATGTCGCGGCGGGACGGAAGATGCCCGTCGACAGGGCGCGGACCCTCTCTGACGGCAGGATATACACGGGCCTGCAGGCGAAGGAGGCGGGGCTCATAGACGGAATAGGCACCTTCTACGATGTTGTCGACGAAATGAAGAAGGCCGTCGGCATCAAGGGCAGGCCGGAACTTGTCTATGGCAAGAGGCCTTTCGCGCCCCTCAGATGGCTCTTTTCCTCCATGGTGCGCGAGATGTTCGCAAGGGAACAGGCGGAGCCATTTCAGTACAAGTACAAACCTTAGAGGCAGTTCCAGGGTTCAAGTGTTCAAGGGTTTCAAGGGTTCACGAGTCCAAAAACTCGGAAGTTTCAGGACAGGACGATCTCGGCACGAGTTCCGCGTTCTCAGACCCCGTTGACAACTCAGCTGCAATCCGGCTATATTACGCTAGTTGACAAGCTATACAACGAACTGCATGGGGGCGAATCTTTGGTGGACATTTACGAAAGGCTTCGGGAGGAACTCAGGCGGCTTGCCGGCGACTCGATGGATGAGAAGGTGAGCGTGGTCTCGGCCCGTGCGCTGACCGCGAAGGAGGCGATAGGTGAGACGGGACGTGATGATTATCCGCTTCTCAAGGGCAAGGAGGCTATGGTGGAGGCGGCTTACAGGGGTGTGAAGGGGCATGCCTTTACCGACATGCCGGGCGGTTTCGAGGGGACCGTTCGCGATGTCATAATGTTGCCCCTCGGGAACAACTTCGAGCGGGCCGTCTTCATCGCGACCGTCAATGCGGTCATGCGCCAGGCCGGGCTGATAACGGGGACCGTCCATTGCCGGGACGACGAACCGGGACGATGCGCCCGGGAGCTCGTTTCTTACGTGAGAGAAAGGTTCGGGAACCCCCGCATCGCCTTCGTCGGCTTTCAGCCGGGTATGATCGAGCGACTCTCGGAGGTCTTTCAGATGCGGGTCCTCGACCTCGATGAAGACAACATCGGGAAGAGGAAGTTCGGCATCGTCATCGAGGGCCCTCAAGCCACCGAGGATGTCCTTGCCTGGGGCGACATCATTCTGGCGACGGGTTCAACCTGTGTCAATGGGTCGATCACCCGGTTTGTCGGCCACAAACCTGTTGTGTTCTTCGGGGTTTCCGGGGCCGCCGTCACGAAGGTGATGGGTTTTGAACGTTATTGCCGGTATCCTCATTGACCGGCGCAACACCGTCGGGACCACATGTGAGCGGCGAAGACCCCGGGCTTCACGAGAGGCCTTTCAGAAGGTCTTTCCCGTTTGCGAGCACCGTGACCGCCGTTCCGTCGAAGCGAAGCGATATGTCAGTCACTCTGTGCTGCCCGAACAGGGCGGCGTACCTGGAGACAACGCTTTCAGGATTTGTACTGGCTGCGTATTCCTTCTGAAACTTCAATGAATCCGCCATGCCCGCGGCGTGGCTGCTTATCGCGGCCAGGGTCCTGATCTGGTTCTTGATCCCTTCGTTGCCGTCGATGGCCTTCTGTATGGCGGTCCTTTCGCTCCCATCTCCCCTGACACTGATATCCATGGTTCTTTCATCGACGTCGATCTCGCAGGACGATGTGGACGATATCCCCGCGCTGGTGAGAAGGGCGGAGATGCTGTGCGACAGGGCGGCTGAAAGCGCCTGTATGTTCGAAGCGGTGGGAAGCATAAGTTCGTTCTCTGCGAGGAGCTTTCCTCTTCCGGAGATGGTGAGCGTATCCGTCGCGACCGCACCTCCTGCCGATGCCCCCGAGACGTTCCGGGTCGTCCTGTCCTCCCCGGTGTTTCCCGATTGCAGGACCTTGCCGGTCAGAGACATGAGCGCTCTGGCTGCATAGCCCTGAGCTATTGAACCTATCATTCGTACCTCCTTTCTTCGCTCTTCGTTCAGAGAGGAAAGGAGCAAATCCGGTGCCGCGGATGAGGCTCCGCCGGGATTCCACCGTCCTTTCAGGCGATGCGGGAGACAGGGGTAAGGCATATCCTTCCTGCCTCATGGTCCGGGAGGGGGAATATATTTCCGCACCGGGAAAAATATGCCCGGCCTGGAAGGGGATGCGCGGTCGCCGGATCCCCCGGAAAGGGGGCCCCTCGGGGCGGTCCAGCCGCCTTCCGGGGCCCCCTTTCGGGCTATGGCCGGTGCGGGGTCCGATGGCCCGGCTCCACTCCGTCAGGCATAGAGGGAGGAGCCGGTGCCCTGTGAGGCCTGTACGGAGTTGGCGTAAGAAGTGCTGCCCGCCTGCTGGTAGGCGGTCAGAGCGGCACCGAGCAGTCCCATGAGGTCGCTCACGGACCTGTCGCTGTCTTCCGTTGAGATGGAGGAGAAGAAGCTTTCGATGGAGTTCATTGCCGTGTCGAACTCGTCTTCGCTTATTGTGCCGTCACCGTCCGTGTCAAGCTGGCTGAAGATCGACCCGGTGTCGCTTCCCTCTTCCGGCGGGGGTGGGGGAGGGGGCCCCTGTACCTGCTGGTTGGCCCACGGACCTTCAGCAAATTCCGCTTCGCTTATCGTGCCGTCACCGTCCGTGTCAAGCTGCGAAAGGAGTTCTTCGGCGCCGGGGCCGTTCTCGGGTCCCATGGCTACGATCTGGCTCAGTTCGTCTTCGTCGATGACCCCGTCCTCGTTCTCATCTGCCTGGCTGAACATTTGTGAGATAAGGTCTTCCGTGGACATCCCGCTCATGCCCTGCATTGCACCGGGAGGCCCCGGCTGCGCAGCGTTGAACTCGCATTCACTGATCGATCCATCGCCATCGGTGTCGAACTGAGTGAGGATATCCTCAGAGCCCGGTCCGCCCTGGGGGCCGTTCGCCACCATCGCCGACAGCTCATCCGCGTCGTCTTTCCCATCGCCGTTCGTGTCGATCTTACTGAACATCTGCTGGCGCATTTGGATCATCGACGTCATGCTGTTCATGTTGCTGATGGAACTCATCATGTCTACCTCCTTATTTTTTTTTCAGGCCGGCCGCCTGATGTCATTTGTTGCAATCGATATACTAGTTTTCGCATTGGGGCGTTAATAGACATTGCTTTTGTGTAAAGAATTGTGAAGCGTTGGAAAAGAACTTTGTTACCCGTGGGGAAGTGATGTACATTATTCACAATGACCCGCCTGTGCGTTCGGTGGCGATAAGGTGCGTGACGATGGAAAGGATACTGGCGATCGACGACGATGTTGCCCTCTGCGAACTTCTTACCGACTATCTTGTCTCCGAGGGATTCGAGGTGGAAAGTGCACACGACGGCGAAACGGGGTTGGAGGCGGCCTGTGGAAGCGGCCACGATCTCATCGTCCTCGACGTAATGCTTCCTGGAATGAACGGTTTCGAGGTCTTGCGTCACCTGAGGAGCAGATCGGACACTCCTGTCATTATGCTTACTGCCCGTGGTGAGACAGTAGACCGCATCGTGGGCCTGGAGATCGGCGCTGACGATTACCTTGCGAAGCCTTTCAACCCGCGCGAACTGGTCGCCCGCATCCGCGCCATTATGAGGCGCATGCGCCTCGACAGGGGAAGCGTTGACGACGTGGTGCCAGAGACGCTGAAGGTGGGGGACGTGGAGATGCACGTCGAAATGCGTCTCGTGCTCGTGTCCGGCAGCCCCGTCAACCTTACAGCGATGGAGTTCAGCCTTCTCGAGATCCTGGTGCGTAACGCAGGCCGCCTCGTGTCGCGAGAGGAACTGATACGGTCCGTTCTGGGGCGGTCGCCGTATCCCTACGACCGCAGCATTGACGTTCACGTGAGCAGGCTCAGAAAGAAGCTCGGCCGCGAGGTTGACGGAACGGAACGCATAAAGACGATACGGAACGTCGGGTATCTCTATGCGCTGACGGCGCCGACCCTCCGGGAGCGCGCCGGGGTCGGGGGCAGACGGGAGTGACATGCCTGTTCGCGGCATTTTCCTTAAGATATATCTCTGTTTCTGGTTTTCATCCCTTCTCGTCATAGCTGCCCAGATAGGCCTCGACTGGGTGAGCCGTACCGGGCCCTTCGGAGGAGGACCTCACGATGACCGCATCAGGCGCACCGTGGGGCCGGTTCTGGTGTTTTACGGCCACACGGTGATGGAACATATAGGGGCTTCGGACCATGACGCGCTGGAAAGGTCCGCCCGGAGGCTGAAAAGCCTGTCCGGGATCGACGCGTACGTTGTCGATGGGGCAGGCAGAGACCTTTTGGGCCGTTCGCTGCCGCGGAGCATCGAAGAGGTCGCCGGCACAGCACGGCGGACAGGACGGGCGGAACTGTCCCGGTCGCGAACCGGAATGTTCCTTGCTCTCCCGATGGGCGGCGAGGAAGGCAAGGACCATATTGTGGTCGGCGACATCCCCCGAAGCGTTTTTGCCCCGCCGCCTCCTCCGGGACACGGGCCGCCACCGCCCATGATCTTCGGCCCCGGCTTTTTTTTCCCTCCAGGTCAGCCCTTCTCTCTTCTCAGACTCTTCATGACGCTGCTCATCTCGGGAGGTGCGTGCTATCTGCTGGCCCGTTACCTGACCTCACCCATAGTGAGGCTCCGGGAAGCCGCGCGCAGGTTCGCCGCTGGTGAGCTTTCCGCAAGATCGGGCAGGAGGAAGGCCCTGTGGAAGGACGAACTTTCGGAGCTTGCACACGATTTCGACATGATGGCCGAGCGCATCGAATCCCTGGTCACCCAGCAGCGCAGACTGGTGCAGGATGTCTCCCATGAACTGCGCTCTCCCCTGGCGCGGCTCACCATCGCCGTTGAGCTTCTGAGGCGCCAGGGCACCGCGGCAGCCCCTTCGACCCTGAACAGGATCGAGAAGGAGGCCATGGCGCTCAACGAGATGATAGGACAGGTTCTCGAACTGACCCGCATGGAAGGCAATATTTCGTCCGTTGACATGGCCCCCGTTGACCTTGCCCTGCTCCTCGGAGAGATCGTGGAGGATGCAAACTTCGAGGCGGGTGGCCGCGGCCGCGGCGTGCGCCTTCTCGAGAGCGAACCATGCGTCGTCACGGGAAACGAGGAATGGCTGCGCAGGGGGATCGAGAACATCATCCGCAATGCCATACGGTACACCGTCGACAATACCGTGGTGGAGGTCCGCCTTACAAGGGGTTTCGAGGAAGGTTCCGAACACGTATGGATAAGCGTTCGGGACCACGGCAGCGGTGTGCCCGAGGCGGACCTTCCCCACCTTTTCCGGCCATTCTACCGCGTATCTGCGGCGCGGGAGAGGCAAAGCGGTGGCACCGGCCTCGGGCTTGCCATCACGAAGAGCGCCGTAGTCCTCCATCGGGGTTCCGTGGCCGCCCGGAATGCGGTGGACGGAGGCCTTCTGGTGATCATCGACCTGCCCCTCGGCGACGACCCCGCTATCGCAACCCCTGCACAGGGGTAACGGTTGATGGCGGGTGAATAGGCTCTCCCGCCCGGGACCTGTTGTCTGACCCCCGGCAGCCTGTCAAGTCACTCAAGCCTTGTTCAAAGCCTCTTTGACCGCATGATGCCGATGAGAAGCCATATCCCGAGGATGCTGGCGAGGAGAAAGCCGCCGAGACCCACGATGGGGTAACCGAAGATGGTTGGGCCCACCCCAGTCTGGAAGATGAGAGAGGATCCTATGATGAGTGCTGCTATCACCAGGGCGAAACTGATGCGGTTGCTCGACCGGTCGACCTCGTCCGTGAGAAGCTCCAGCCCGCGATGTTCGAAGCGCATGGCGAGCTTTCCCTTCCGTATCATGGAGAGTATCTCTCTCGTGTCCGGCGGCAGGGTCCTCAATAACGCGACGACCTCGTCGGCCACCCTGGAAAGTCCGCGCAGCTGTCTCGCCGGGTCGAATCTGCGCAGAAGGATCCTTCGGGCGTAGGGCCGTGCCGTCTCGATGATGTTGAAGTCAGGATAGAGCAGCCTGCCCACGCCCTCGCTGATGAGGAGGGCCTTGCCTATCATGGCGAACTCCGACGGGAGCCTCAATCTGTGCCGGTGAACGATGGTCATGAGCTCCCTGGTGATGGTCCCGATATCGAGCCTGTTCAAAGGCACGCCGTAGTAACGGTCGAAGAGATCGTGCAGCTCAAGCTTGAAGGCACGCTCATCATAGGGTTCTCCAACGATGCCGATCGTTCGCAGCAGCCCGACGAGAGTGTCCACATCCTTCTGCATGACGGCCACGAATATGCCGGTCATCTGCTCTGAGGTCTCCTCATCAATGGTCCCCGTCATGCCGAAGTCAACAGGCGCTATCACGTTGTTGTCGAGGACGAAGACGTTCCCGGGGTGAGGATCGGCGTGAAAACGGCGGAGCTCGAATATCTCCTCGAGGGTCAGATTGGCCCCGTTCACGGCAATGGTCTTCCGGTCAAGGCCGGCGGCCGTGAGGCGGTCGACGTCGGATATCTTGATCCCCGTGATGAACTCTATCGTCAGGACCCTCGATGACGTCAGGTCCCAGTGCACCTTCGGAATATAGACCGTGGCGGTACTGGCGAAGTGGGCCCTGAAGCGGTCAATGTTCCGTCCTTCCCTGACGAAATCGAGTTCATGCCGGATGGTCCTCGCAAACTCTTCCACGAGCTCAGAGGGGCCGAAATACCGGCTCTCCGGGACATGCCGTTCGGTGAGGCCCGCGAACTCCCTCAGTATGCGGATGTCGGTCTCGATGACCTCCTCGATGCCTTTCCGCTGCACCTTGACCGCCACTTCTTCACCCGCCGGCGTTCTGGCCCGGTGGACCTGGGCGAGGGATGCTGCCGCGACCGGCTTCTCCTCGAAGAAGGAAAAAAGCTCCGCGAGCGGGCGTCCGAACTGTGTTTCGACCAGGGCCCTGACTTCCTCAAAAGGGAAGGGAGGCACGTCATCCTGGAGTTTGCTCAGCTCCTTTATGTAATCCGGCGGCAGTATATCGGGACGGCTGCTCAGTATCTGGCCCAGTTTTATGAAGGTCGGGCCCAGTTCCTCGAAGACGAGGCGCAGCCGCACCGAGGTCGGAGGCCTTTCGGTAACACGCTCCTTGATGAGCGGCTTACGCCTCTCCGGAACATGGTATCGCGCCTTGAGCCTGTCCAGCACTTCCGTGAAGCCATGGTGGGCAAGGACGGAGGCGATCTGGCTGTACCGTTTCAGGTCCCGGTACGCCTCACGAGCTCGAAAGAAGGGCACCTGCTAACCCGCGTCCTTCTTTTCCCGGGAGGACATCTTCGCCTCGATGTTCTTTAGCGTCTCGGCGATCTCTGCCAGGTCTTTCCGCGTGGGAAGCCCCATCTCGACGATAACCTTTTGCACGGCCGCGGATACCTTGTGTTGAAACTCCTTCTCCTGCTTGTCCGCCTCCTTGAGCAGCTTGTCGATGGTCTTGAACCTCTCCGCGCTGGCCACCTCTCCGCGCTTGATGAGATCGTCAACCAGTTCTTCGGCCTTGTCCTTTGTCATGCTGATGGCGCCAAGTCCCATGTACACTGCTTTCCGGATAATATCCATGTCTCCCCCTTTGTTGAAGAACCTACGGGCCTTCCAGCGGCGGCCGGCTTCACGGGGATCCGATTCCTTCCCGTCAGAAGGCGCGTATCCTCAGCTTATAGAATATATTAGGCCAGCGACCATCCGATTTCAAGGGACAGGGGATGAATGCAGGAAAGAGAGGCGCGTGCCGGCGACAGCGCATGGTAAAGATCCGTTGTTCATAACCCTTTCGCTCCGGAGGGGTTTGGACGGAGACCTCCGGGCTGCTACACACTGTTGCCCGTGCCAGAAAGGGGGTATAATACGGTAGAATCAGCGTGAACCATCGAACCGGCCGTGGTGAAAGTGCCTAAAGACAGGAGGTGCGCAGTGGAAGGGAACGGAGCGACATGGATTGACCTCTCGGTCTCGCCCGCCTACAAGGCGAGGTATCCGGGGGTCGCGTTCGGGTTGACACTCATATCCGACTGCCTGCCTTTGAGCGACGCAGCCGGGTTTGACAGGCACAGGAGGGACCTCCTGCGAAAGATGAGAAAGCGTGAGACGCTCTCCGGCATCTCCGCCCGTATCGACCTTTATGACAGCTTTTTCCGGAGCTTCGGGTTCGACTGTCCTCTGCCCGGGCATCTCAGAAGAACGGTCCTGAGCGGCTTTCCGAGGTACAACCTTATGGTGGACGCGCACTTCATGGCTGAGATGTGTGCCGGCATACTCGTGGCGGTCACGGACCACGACCGTATCGAAGGCGGGCTCACGCTCGATGTGGCCAGGGGCGGCGAGGTGTGTGCCGGAATGGGAGGCCGCCGGTTCACGACTGTCGAGGGGGAGGTCGTGCTCCGGGATGAAAAGGGCATCGTCTGTGTCCTTTGCCAGGGGGCGGATGAAAAGACGAGGGTGCGGGAGGATACGCGCAACGTCCTTTTCTATTCCTATGCCGTCCCCGGTATAGAGGGGGTCTATCTGAGGGAAGGGCTGGGTGTGGCCGCGGAGGTCATGACCCGCTTCGCCGGCGGGCACGTCAGGGGCCTCACGGTGTTCGAAGGGACCGAAATGACGAATAAAGAGGATAATGACCAATAACCAAACTCCAATAAACAAAAGAACAAACAATGACCAATGACCAAAAAAGCGATACAGGCAGTCGGTTGTGTCCTTCCCTTTGTTCAATTGGTTATTGGTGAATTGGTTATTATCTTCTTCATTTGTTATTGGAGTTTGGTCAATTGATTGTTGTCTTCCTGGCTACGATCGGTCAGGCGTTGGAATAATTGGTCTTCCAGGTCAGCAATGAGTATTGGAGAGGGTCTAAAGTTGTCAGCATATCCGCCGATAATGAGAACAAGGTGTATACCGCGTCCAACTGATGAGGTGACAGTGGTTCCGTTGCGCACGCCTTTCGAGTATCCGCTGAGAACGGCGGAGATGGTTCGAGCGTGCTGGTCACGGGTACTGGATGGCACCGTGGTATGGTGATATGAAAGGCACGGCTGGCATAAACCGGGAGCTCCTCCGCGAGATCGCCACCCTGAAACGGAGAGTTCAGGAACTCGAGGAGTTGAGGGCAGGGTACAGGAAGGCGGAGGAAGAGGAGCGGCATAGCGCCAGGCTCTCGGCCGCGCTCGAGATGGCTGGCGCGATCTGCCATGAAGTGAACCAGCCGCTTCAGATCATCAGCGCCCGCATCTACCTCCTGTCCATGGACAACACCGATGACCGGACGCGGGAGGCGCTCGAGATGATGAACGAGCAGGTGCAGAGGATCGGCGCGATAACCAGGGAACTAATGGGATTGAAAAAGTATTCGAATCGTGATTACATAGGTAACATCAAGATCACAGACATAGGCAGGCCGCCCGAAGGGGATGCCCGATGATCCAAACTCGTCACGGGGGACAACCACTATGAATCCAAAGAAGGTGTTGATAGTCGACGACGAGCCGGCCATTCTTGGCACATTGCAACAGATATTCGAGAGGAGCGGTTATCAGGCGCTGACGGCGGAAAGCGCCGAAACGGCCCTTGGCATGCTGGAGAACGAGACCGTCATGATAATGTTCCTGGACCTCAACCTGCCCGGGATGAGCGGTGTCGATCTCTGCAGGCTGATACGCAAGAAGAACCGCATTGCCATCATCCATGCCCTCACGGGCTACGTGAATATCTTTGGCCAGATAGAGTGTCGCGAGGCTGGTTTCGATGACTTTTTCGTCAAGCCCGTGGACATCAATGTCCTCCTGAAGGCGGCCGAAAGCGCCGTCGAGAAGCTGCACAGGTGGAAGGTCGACGAATACGAAGTGATGTAGGAATCTTTCAAGACCCTGTCGCTTTCGAGTGCTCCCGCAGGGTACCGGGCATCACGACGCGATCATGAGGCCGAGGGCAAGAAGCGCCGGGGTGGCGAGGTTGATGATCACGTTCTTGCCCAGATAGGGAACGAGGCTCTTCATTTCCTCGGAGTATCTCAGGACCCCCCGGGATGTCTGGATGCCTATGACCGTCGTGGCAAGGGCAAGGAAGGCGTGGACGGGGAAGACGCCGAGGGCGTAGCCGAGGAAGAGTGGCACATACGAGGCGGCAAGGAAGAGTATGTATATCCTTGCCACGTTCCTTCTTCCCAGGAGGATGGGAAGGTGTCTCCTTCCCACCGTCCTGTCGGCCTCCACGTCGGGGAACTGGTTGAGAAGGAGAAGGTCGCTCACGAGGAACCCCGGCACCAGGGACGCAAGAAGGGCAGTTGCGGAGTAGCTGCCGGTGAGGACGAAATGCGTGCCCAGGACCATGAGAGGGCCGAAGGCAAGGCCGGGGGCAATGAGGCAGACGATCGGTTTCTTCGTGATCCACTGGGTGTAGAAGACGATAAGCGCCATTCCCGTGAGTCCCAGGGGAAAAAGCAGCGCGCCGACGGTGAAGACGAAGTACATCCCGATGGCGAAACAGATGACCAGGGATATTATGCCCGTCGCGAGCGCCCATCCCGCCTTGTCAGGCCTCTCCTGGAGCGCCCCGCTGCCGCCGCTGAAGGGAGTCCTCTCAGTCCTGAAATCAAGGCCGCTCTTGAAATCGCAGTATTCGTTCAGGGCATTGACGCTGATGTGGGCGCAGACGGCGCCGATAACGATGAGCACGACGGAGACTGCATCGATCCGTGCCCCTGACCACATGGCCGTCGATATCCCCACGAGGATGCACATCGGCGTGAGGATCAGAAAGGGGACCTTCATGGGTCCGAGTATGTACCTCATTTTCCACCCTCCCAATTCGAATGAGTGTCTAATGATACAGGATCAGTTCTGTCTTTGCAAGGATGGAGAAATGGAACATCATCGGGAAGGTACGAGGCGACCCTTCGACCCTCAGCGGGAGGCCATCCGGCAGGGATAGACCCTTACAGTGCCCTTCCCCTCGAAGGAGGTCCCATCTCCAGTGGCGCCCCTCAGGATGCCCCGGGTATCTCCGCATTGGAACCCTGCCGTGCTTGTCCTGAAAAAGCACAGGAGGTCCGCGTACCCGTCGGCATTGGCATCCAGGGCCCAGGGGCTGCAGAAGGCCATGCTCATCTCCTCTCCCGTACGTCCGAAGGTGAGACTGCCCTGGTCCGTCATCGCAAAGGCGTCAAAGGCGGGACTGCCGAGGATCGCCACGGGGACGAAGCCCCAGCCCCATGCGTTGACGAGATTCGTGCTGCTCCAGGGCCTGATGTCGATCGCCACGGGCTTAAGATCGGTCGCGGGGGTGGCCACAAAACCATGGGTGCCCGAGGAATCGGTGAAGTATCCCACGATCACCCCTGTGTCGTTGATCCCGTGGGCAACAGTCTCATATGCTCCGGGGTAATCGAGGGTTGTCCATGTGGCGCCGTCGAGCAGGAAGCCGTGCGTTCCCGTTGCGTCGGTGTACTCGCCGACGATAGCCCCGCCGTTATTGACACCCCAGGCGACGGTGGAGTCCGCCCCGGGGCGGTCGAGGAAGGACAGCGTGTCGCCGTCCAGGGAGCAGCAGTGCGTGCCTCCGAAGTCCACACACTCTCCGACGATGGTGTCTGTATCGTTTATGCCGTAGGCATGGAAGACCACTCCAGGACCCGCTGGATAATCAAGAAGCGTGTAGACGCCTCCACTCAGCGAATAGCCATAGTAGCCGCGCAGCCCCTCGGGAACGTCGGGTCTGTCTCCCGAGAACCACCCGACCATGGTGTTCGAGTTATTGACGGAATAGACATAGCTCTCGTCTGCCGAGGGGTACGGGTCGATGTACGCGTAGCCGCCGGCTGTCAGGGAGTACCCGAAGGCCACGCCGCCGGGATCCACGCAGGTCCCGACAAGGGTCCCCCCGTCATTGATCCCCATGGCGAAGGTCCACATGGCACCCGGATACTCGAGGCTGTACCAGGTCGCTTCGTACAGCACGAAGCCGTGAGGTTCCCAGGACGAATCGGAATTCGCGTCGTACCATCCGATGATCACACCTGAGTTATTGATGTCCCAGGCCTCTGTGTGCGCAGCTCCCGGATAGTCGACGATGGTGTAGGTATAACCGGCGGCTCCGGCCGAGCCGCAAAGGAGAAGGACAAAGGTCATGCAGGCGATTACTGCCGAAACTCGTTTCATATCGCTCCTCCCTGAGAAAGTTTCGAACCTGACGCGCCCTGCTCTTATCTCCCGCTTTCCGGCCGCACCGTTAACTGATCCCGATGGATACAGATATGATAACGAGGGTGCGGGAGGCCTGTCTGTCGCAGAAAGTGTAATTATTTTGTAGCGGTTCCTGTGGGGTGGGCGTCATTTTTTTGGTGACAGGGCGGAGGGGAGGCCTATAGGACCTATAGGATGAGTAGGACCTATAGGACGAATAGGACAGATAGGACGCTTAGGACCTATAGGACATAGGGGTATGTGGGGGGGTTAGAGCATGGTTTTTAGTTTGTCCATGTCTTCCCAGGCATCTTTGATCCTGCCCTGGCTGCGCAGGAGGTAGGAGGGGTGAAAGGTGGGCAGGAGCGGAGTGCCGCGGAAGGTCGTCAGTTTGCCGCGGATGCGGGTTATGGGGGCGTCCGTTTCGAGGAGGGTGTTATAGGCGTGGCGCCCGAGGGTGCATATGATGCGGGGCCGGATGATGTCGAGTTGCGCCAGGAGATACTCTTTGCACGCGGCTGCCTCGTCGGGCTCGGGGTCGCGGTTCCCCGGGGGCCTGCACTTGAGGACGTTGCAGATGAATACGTCGCTTCTCTTCACTCCGATGCGTTCGATGAGCTGGTCGAGGAGCTTGCCCGCCCTGCCGACGAAGGGCCGTCCCTGGTTGTCTTCTTCCTCTCCCGGCGCCTCACCAACGAAGACGATATCCGCCTTCGGGTTCCCTTCCCCGAAGACGACGCTCTTGCGCGTCTTCGCCAGAGCGCACCTCTCGCAGGCGAGGACCGTCCTCTTAAGCTCGGAGAGCGTCGGTCCTTTCCTTTCGGCAAAGACATATTCATCGACGCCCATATTCTTCAGTGCAATAAGAAATCTCTTCGCGTCAACCATAATAGAAGCCCGAGAGCGGGTTATGGGTTATGGGTGATGGGTTATGGGAAAGCCAAAAAGGCAGATTCGCTCCTATGACCAATGACCTATCACCTGTCATCTGTACCTCTCGGGTATCGTTGGCACCTTTTTCAGCGACTCGAAGACATACGCCGCCTGGAGCATCCTCCCCTCATCGAGCGGTTTGCCGATGATCTGGAGGCCTATGGGGAGGCCCTTCGCATCGAAACCGCCGGGGATGGAGATGCCGGGGAGACCCGCCAGGTTAACGGGGATGGTGAAGATGTCCGACAGGTACATGGTCAGAGGATCTTCCATACGTTCCCCGGCCTTGAAGGCCGTTGTCGGGGAGACGGGCGTGACGATGAGGTCGCAGGATGCGAAGGCACCGTCGAAGTCGCGCCTGATGAGGGTGCGCACCTTGCCTGCCTTGCGGTAGTAAGCGTCGTAATAGCCGGAAGAGAGCACGTAGGTCCCGAGGATGATCCTGCGCTTCACTTCCCTGCCGAAACCCGCGAAACGGGTCTTCTTGTACGTGTCGATGATGTCCTTGCCTTCCTCACGCAGGCCGTACTTGACGCCATCGTAGCGTGCGAGGTTCGAGGATGCCTCGGCAGTGCAGATGATGTAGTAGGTGGCCACGGCGTGGCGTGTATGGGGAAGGGATACGTCGACGAGTTCCGCCCCCTGGTCCTTGAGGGCCTGAAGGTTCTCTTCGTAGTTCTTCCTGACGTCCTCTTCCATGCCTTCGACGAAGTATTCGCCCGGTATGCCGATCCTCATCCCTTTGATGTCCCTGCCCAGAAAGGAGTGGTAGTCGGGAACGGGTTGAGGGATGGAGGTGGAATCGAGGGAATCGTGCCCCGCGATGACGCCGAGCATGGTGGCACAGTCACTCACGGTCCGGGAGAAGGGGCCTATCTGGTCGAGGGAAGAGGCGAAGGCTATGAGGCCGTAACGGGAGACCCTGCCGTAAGTGGGCTTCATGCCGATGACGCCGCAGAGGCTCGCCGGCTGGCGGATGGAGCCGCCCGTGTCGGTGCCGAGGGCGCCCACGCAGAGCCCCGAGGCAACCGCCGCGGCGGAGCCTCCACTCGATCCGCCGGGGATCCGCGAGGTGTCCCAGGGGTTCGCCGTTGTCTGGAAGGCCGAGTTCTCGGTGGATGAGCCCATGGCGAACTCGTCCATATTGAGCCTGCCGAGATGCACGAAGCCGGCCTCCTTAAGTTTCCTGATGACCGTGGCGTCGTAGGGGGGCACGAAGCCTTTCAGGATACTCGAGGCGCAGGTGGTCTCGATCCCCTTCGTGCACAGGATATCCTTCATGCCGAGGGGAATACCAAGAAGGGGCGCGTCTTCTCCGCGCGCGATCTTCTCATCCGCCTCGCGCGCCATCTCCATGGCGTAATCGTCCGTTGTTCTTAGATAGGCAAGTATCTCGCCGTTATACTTCCCTATGCGGTCGAGAAAATACCCCGTCAACTCCACGGAGCTGATCTCCTTCTTCCTCAGCATTTCCCGCAACTGTGCTATTGTCGAATTCAGTATATCCACGCCTCATCTCCTAAGATGAACATTGGGGACAGGTAATATAGGTAATAGGTCATGGGTCATGGCAACGACAATCTTCCCCATCGCCTATTACCCATTACCTATCACCTGTCCTCACTCTACTTCTATGATCGGCGGTACCTTGAAGAAGGTGTCGATCCTTGCCGGGGCGTTGCTCACCGATTCCTCGGCGGTGAAGGAGTCCCTGACCGCATCCTCGCGCATGATGCATCCCACCGGAACGGGATGACTCGTGGGCTCCACGCCCTCCGTATCCAGGGCGTTCAGTGAGTCCATGTACTCGAGTATGCTGTCTATCTGCCGTGTATAGGCATCGATCTCTCCGGCATCAAGATCGAGCCTCGCAAGATGTGCAACGTACTCAACGGTCTCTCGTGTTATCTTCATGTCAGTCCTTTCTCAAGTCTCAAGTCTCAAGTCGCAGGTCGCAGGTCACAGGTCACAGGTCACAGGTTGCAGGTCCCAAGTCGCAGGTCGCAGGTCGGGAGACCGGGACAGGCCTTCGCCGCCCATATCCTTACAAGTACATTCCCGCAAGCATCTGAAACCACTTCCTGGGTATCTCCTGGCAGCCTGCCTCAACGTTCCGTCGCATCAGCCTGAAACCTGAAACCGTCTTCTCGTCCGTCCCGATCCCGGTTTGCCGGCTTCAGTGTCTTCATAGGCTTGAGACCTGAGACCTGAAACCTGAGACCTGGAACAGCTTCTTATCCGCACTCCGCCACGGCCTTGATGATGTCGCCGCGGGTAACGATGCCGACCACCTTGTCATTCTCGACGATGGGCACCCTGTTGATATGCTTCTCCACCATGATCTTGGCCACGAGCACCGCCGACTCCGTGGGCGGCACGGTCACAACATCCGCCGTCATCACGTCGGAGACGGAAAGCTCGGTCATACTCCCGTTCTTGAGCCCCTTAAGGATATCGCTCTGGCACACGATGCCGACGAGCCTTCCCTTGTCGACTACAGGCATCCCCGCGATGTTGAAAAGCTCGAGCTTGTTGAGTATGATGTTCAGTTTCTCCGTCGGATGACAGGTTACCACGTCTTTGTTCATCAGCTCCACAACCTTCATAATAACCCCCTTTATACTGCCTCTCCGAAGAGGAGTGTTTCCTGTATGAATTTCTGAAAGGTCTCCACGGCCTTCATGGCCCTGCGCAGTCTTTCCTGCTCGTCGGGGCCAAGCATGTCGGGCCGAAGGAAGTTCGAGCTCTTGCCTTCCTCGTCACGATAATTGATCTGGTTGATTATCCGGTAGCGGACGAAGGTGAAATAGGCATCCATGAGGGAGCTTTCCATCTCCTTCTTGATGATGTTGCGCTGCCTCAGGATCGCGATCCGCTTGAGCGTGTTCCTCTCGTATATCCCGTTCGCCAGGGAGAGCATCCGGACGGAGAGGATGAGCGGCGACCAGCCAAGGAGCTTGATATTGAACTTGTCTTTGTTCTCCCCTTCCTTTTCGACCTTGAAGCCGCCGAAGAAGGTGAGCGCGCTGGGCATCAGGACGGCGGACTGGATGAACTCCTTCATGAAATGCTTGTTATTGGTGAGCAGGGCGAAGAAGTAGTCCAGAAGCTCCCTGAGGATTACCTCGCTGCCCTTTACCCGACGGGCATCGGTGAGGATGATGATATCCAGTGGTTCGAAGACCCCCCTGCTGAAGGTGATGCGTTCGTCGATCCTCTTCTTCCAGTCCTTTATGGAGCCTCTCCAGCGGTCGTTGACGGGCATGACGCCCCCCTTGCACTTCTCGAATCCGACCTGGTGGAGCCGGTCGGAGGCCTTCTCGGCGAATATCCGGAAATACCCGTCAAGGAACGTTCCGGGTTCAGGGGTGTCCGGCCTGACAGGGCCCGCCGTCACCATTTCGGCACAGCGCTTTCTCAGCTCATCGGAGGCGAAATCGTCATTGCCTTCGGCGTAGACAAGGAGATTGTCCTGGTCCGTGACCATGGTCTGTTCGTCGCGGCCCTCGCTTCCCAGTCCTGCCCAGACGTAATCGACGGGAGGCTTCCCGAGTTCCTCGCCGACCATCTCTGTTTCCACGAGTTCGAGGACCCTGATCGCGATCCTGTCCCGGATGATGCGGAAGAGGTCGTGGACATCCACGATGGTGTCCTCTTCAAGGAAGAAGTTCTCCACTCCGGCGACGGCCCGTTCATGGCATTCCCGAAGGGTTTCGTAGGATGACGTGTTGTCGATTATCTCTATGACGAGTGCGTTGAGCTCAGTCTCGAAGATCTCGTAGTCCTTGAGGACGGTCTGCAGCGCCGTTCCCAGCTCCGAGAGGACACGGTACCGGTCATGGCGGAGCATGGCCTTGTTCCTCATGTCCTCCTGGTGGTCCGCTATGAAGGACTCGATGAGCGAAAAATTCAGGGGCATCGACTACCTCGAAAGGTTCTCCAGGAGCTTTCTGCTCTGCATGAGCTTTTCCTTCTTGGCGGAAAGCTCGCTGTACTGCGCCTCGTTTCGGGCTATGACCTCCGCCGGGGCCTTCTGGCGGAACGCCTCGTTGCCCAGCTTCTTCATCAATTTTTCACTATCTTCGGTGATCCTGGCAAGCTCTTTTTCGATCCTTCCCAGTTCCTTCGCGACGTCGATGAGGTCCTTGAGGGGCACGAAGACCTCGATGTCTCTGTAGACGCCCACCGCCGAATGGTCCGGCCCCTTGCCGTCCGTGAAGGTGAGGTTGTCCACCTTCCCGAGCTCCTTGATGTAGTACTCGTATTCTCTCAGAAACGGTTCATCGGCTCCGGCCCTGATCACGGCCTCTATGCGGACATTGGGGGCGATCCCCGTTTCGCCGCGGATGTTGCGGATGACGTCGACGATACCCATGATGGTCTCCATCATCTTTTCGCTCTCAAGGTCTATCTGCGAATCATCGACGGCAGGGAAGGGTGCAGTCATGATGCTCGGGGATTCCCTGCCCGGAAGGCGCTGATAGATCTCCTCCGTCACGAAGGGCATGACGGGATGGAGGAGCTTCAGGATGTCCTCGAGGGTATTGTGGAGGACGGCCCGCGTGGTTGACGTGTCGAAGCGGTCCACCTTGCCGTAGAGGTTCGGTTTGATAAGCTCCAGGTACCAGTCGCAGTATTCGTGCCAGATAAAACTGTACAGAACATTGGCGGCTTCGTTGAAACGATACCCGAGGATGCTCTCGTGGACGTCACGAATCACCCTCTGGGCGCGGGAACGTATCCATCGGTCGGGCAGAAAGGCCGAGCCCTTCCCGGTATGAGCGGGCTTGTCCTCGCCCATGAACGAGAGCGACAGCTTGGAGGCGTTCCATATCTTGTTGACGAAGTTCCGGCAGCCCTCGATGCGCTCTTCGGACAACAGGACGTCCCGTCCCTGGGCGGCCAGCATGGTCAGCGTGAAACGAAAGGCGTCCGTCCCGTATTCGTCGATGATAATGAGGGGGTCGATGACGTTGCCCTTGGACTTGCTCATCTTCTTGCCCTCGGCATCGCGGACGAGGGCGTGGATGTAAACATCACGAAAAGGCACGTCGCCCATGAACTTGAGGCCCATCATGATCATCCGCGCCACCCAGAAGAAGAGGATGTCGAAGCCCGTGATAAGAAGGGACGTTGGGTAGAACGCCTTGAGGTCCTCCGTTTTGTCGGGCCAACCCAGCGTGCTGAAGGGCCACAATCCCGACGAGAACCAGGTGTCGAGGACATCCGATTCCTGCCTCACGGCGCCGCCACATTTCGGGCATGCCGGGGGATCGTCGACGGAGACGATCATCTCTCCGCAGGATTCGCAGTACCACACCGGTATCCGGTGGCCCCACCAGATCTGGCGGGACACGCACCAGTCCCTGATATTCTCCATCCATTCGAAGTAGACCTTTTCCCACATCTCCGGGATGATGCGCACGCGGTGCTCGCGCACTGCGGCGATGGCGGGTTCGGCGAGCGGCTTCATCTTGAGGAACCACTGGAGGGAGAGGGCGGGTTCCACGACGGTCTTGCAGCGGTAGCATTTGCCCACACCCATGAGGTAGGGCTCCGTTTTTTCGAGGTAACCCTTTTCGTCGAGCTCCTCGACGATCTTCCTGCGGCATTCAAAGCGTTCCATACCCTGGTAGTGGAGTGCGTTCTTGTTCATGTCGCCGTTCTCGTCAATGACCTTTATAAGCTCGAGGCCATGCCTTTTCATGATCTCGAAGTCGTTGAGGTCGTGGGCGGGCGTGACTTTCAACGCGCCGGTGCCGAATTCGACATCGACGTAGCTGTCGCCGATGACAGGGATCTTCTTGTTCACTATGGGGAGAATGACATACTGTCCGACGTATTTCCCGTACCGGGGGTCTTCGGGGTTGACGGCAACGGCTGTGTCGCCGAGCATGGTCTCGGGCCTCGTTGTAGCGACGGTGAGATAACCTTCGCCCTCCGCGAGCGGGTAGTGGATGTAGTAAAGGTGTCCCTGGGTCTCCTCATGCTCCGCCTCGAGGTCGGAAAGCGCCGTCTTACAGCGCGGGCACCAGTTTATGATGTAATTGTCCCGGTAGATCAACCCTTCGTTGTAGAGCCTGACGAAGACCTCCCGGACGGCGCGCGTGAGCCCCTCGTCCATGGTGAAGCGCTCGCGGGACCAGTCGCAGGAGGCGCCGAGCCTCTTGAGCTGCTCGATGATGGTCCCGCCGGACTGTTTTTTCCACTGCCAGACCCGTTCTATGAACTTCTCCCTGCCCAGGGCCTCACGGTCGGTGCCTTCCTTTGCGAGCTCGCGCTCGACGACGTTCTGCGTGGCTATACCCGCATGGTCAGTCCCGGGAAGCCACAGGGAATTGACCCCGCACATCCGGAAATACCGGGTCACGATATCCTGCAGCGTGTTGTTGAGGGCATGGCCCATGTGAAGAGACCCCGTGACGTTGGGCGGCGGGATGACCATGGAGAAGTACTCTTCTCCGGAATTGTTCCTGGCCGTGAAATATCCCTTTTCCAGCCACTCGGCGTACCATTTCCTTTCGATGCTGTGAGGGTCGTAAACCTTATCCATTATTATCAGCTCCCTTTCCGTATGTACCTATCAAAACGCGCTTGATGGTCGTTGTTCGTTCACGTTCACGGGTCTTCCCGTTCTATACCGGAATGCTCCATGGCATGGGCAGAAAGATCCTTTCAAAAAGACTGAAGGCATAACGGTCCGTCATGCCGGCGATGAAATCCCGGACGCAGGCGACGGGGTCGTCATAGAAGTCGTCACGGCCCGTTTCCTTGAGGAACGCATCGGGGTCCTTGAGGAAATACCCGTAAAGGTCCTCGATGATCTTCGAGCACTTGATGAAGTCCGCATGAACAACGGGGCTCTCGTAGACCCGGACATAGAGGAGATCGCGCATCTCCAGCATGTGAGCTTCCAGTTCCTCCCCGCATCCCAGTTCCATGCTGCCGCTCTGAAGCGTGGCCCAGATGACGCCGCGCACCATCGTGTCGATGCGGTCCGACACGCTGTGCCCGAGACCGTCCCTGAGATGTTGGGGGATGTCCTCTTCGCTGATGACGTTGCCCCGTATGGCGTCGTCGATATCGTGGTTAAGATAACCGATGATGTCGGCGATGCGGACCACCTCCGCCTCTTTCGTGAGCGGCCTTTCATCATCGTCCCGGATGATTATGTCACCTTTGCCCTTGGAGTGCTTCACGATCCCGTCCCTGACCTCCATCGTCAGGTTGAGGCCCTCGCCGTCCTTCTCGAGGATGTCCACGACCCGCAGGCTTTGCTCGTAGTGCCTGAAGCCCCCGGGATAGAGCGTATTGAGGACGGCTTCGCCGGAATGGCCGAAGGGCGTGTGGCCGAGGTCGTGGGCAAGGGCTATGGCCTCCACGAGGTCTTCGTTGAGACCGAGCGCCCGGCCGATCGTCCGCGCGACCTGCGACACCTCGAGGGTGTGCGTCAGCCGTGTCCGGTAGTGGTCTCCCGTGGGCGAAAGGAAGACCTGCGTCTTATACTTCAGCCTCCGGAAAGACTTGCTGTGGGTTATCCTGTCGCGGTCGTGCTGGAAGGCCGGCCTGATGTCGCACTCGGCCTCTTCCCGCATCCTTCCGCGTGTGGCGACGCTCTTCTGCGCCCAGGGCGACAGGATCTTCCCTTCCCGTTCTTCCAGTCTTTCACGGATATTCATTCGGCTGCAACCAACATCCTAATGTAGCATAAAGGTGTAACAATATCAACGACCTGAACTTCGGAAACCGAAGTTCAGGTCGTTGATGGTCGCAAGTCGCAAGTCGCAAGTCGCAGGTTACCAAAGAAAGACGGTGGAAGCGGACCGGTTGTCAACGCAATTAGTGACTGGTACACATAATTGTTGACCCGGCAGTGATCTTTTTTGGCTTTTAGACTTGCGACCTGCGACCTGCGACCTGCGACCTGCGACCGTTTTCCCTCCTTCCTTGACATTCCCTTCTTTCCCGACTATACAGAACTTTATAGAAAATGAGCGCCCCGGAAGGGGATCGGAGGTGTTCTTATGGGAAGGAGAAAGAGGGTTGCCGTCCTGACGGGGGGAGGGGATGTTCCTGGGCTTAACGTGGCCATAAAGGCCGTGGTAGCCCGTGCCGAATCGAAGGATATCGAGGTTGTGGGTATCCGCAGGGGATGGATGGGTCTTCTCGACATAGATCCCGCCAGTCCGGAGGCGCAGCGGTTCGTCATGCCCCTGGGCCTCGATAATGTGAGGACCATCGACCGTACCGGCGGGACCATCCTTCACACGTCGCGCACCAATCCGGGGAACGTGAACGCCGACGAAGTGCCTCCCTTCGTGGATGAGGGTGACCGGGTCCCGACGGCATCGGGAAAGGTAGACTGCACAAGGCATATCCTGAAGGTCCTCGAGTCCCTTGCGATAGACGCCATAATCCCCATCGGCGGGGACGACACTTTGAGCTATGCCGTGCGGCTCCACAGGGAAGGCGTGCAGGTTGTCGCCATCCCGAAGACCATGGACAACGACGTCTTCGGAACGGATTTTTGCATAGGTTTTTCGACTGCCGTAACACGGTCGGTGGATGCCATCAATGCCCTGCGCACCACAACAGGTTCCCACGAACGCGTTTGCGTTGTCGAGCTCTTCGGCAGGAATTCCGGCGAGACATCGCTTATCGCTGCCTACCTTGCCGACGTCGACAGGGCCGTTATATCGGAGGTGCCCTTCGACGTGGATAAACTCGTCGGTTTTCTTGTGACGGACCGGTCCAGGAACCCCTCCAACTACGCTATCATGACGATCTCGGAAGGAGCCCATACCGTGGGCGGGACGGTGACGGAGACGGGCATAGAGGACGCCTACGGGCACAAGAAGCTTGGCGGCGTCGGTTACCTCGTTTCCCAGGAGATAAAGCAGCGATCCGGCGTCAACGTCATCTACCAGCAACTCGCCTACATGATGCGTTCCGGGGCGCCCGATTCTCTCGACCGAATGGTCGCTGTGTCTTACGGGAGTCTCGCCCTGGACCAGATAGCGATGGGACACAGGGGGCGCATGGTGGCACTCCAGCAGGCGATATACACGACCGTACCGCTGGACATGGTCGTGGCGGCGAAGAAGCAGGTGGATGTGACGGCCCTGTACGACGTGGAGACGTACCGTCCGAAGGTTCGCGACACGCTCGGGAAACCGATGTTTCTGTACTGAGAAGACAGGTGATGGGTAATAGGTCATGGGTGATGGGGAAGACTTTTTCCACCATTACCTGTGACCCGTCTCCAAAACCCTTTGACCTTTGGCGCCGCAAGGTGCAGAATATTGAAAAATTGACGTTGGATGGGAGGTTGCGGTGGCGCTTATTGATGATATACGGAAGAGGACCGAGGAAGGGCTGAAGACTCTGAAGGAGACGGCCCAGGATATTGCCTTCAGCATGGAGAAGCAGGCGATGATCGGGAAGCGGAAGTATCTCGACGTGGCGAAGCTGCAGCGCTCCATTCAGAAGATGAACGCGGAGATAGGCGAATACGTGTACGACCAGTTCACCTGTAACAAGAGCGTTTCCTCCGATGACCCCTTCATCCGTGACCGCATCGCCTCGATCACGCGGACGCGGCTCACCATACGCGATATCGAGGAAGAGATAGCAGAGCTGGAGACCACGAAGCCACCCAGGAGATAAAGACAGTCCCAGGTTCCAGGTCTCAGGTTTCAGGCTAAAGACCAGAGGACGGTTTCAGGTTTCGGGTTCAAGGTTTCAGGAAAAAAAACTGACAGGCACTCTCAAGGAAGAGGTTCTTCACCTGAAACTTGAGACTTGGAACTTGAAACCTTCTTTTGCAGCAGTTGCAGGAGTTCCTTCATCTCATCCTTGTCATAGAAGGCGTTTTCGGGGAGCCAGATGTTCGTGCCGTCGACGAAGCTCAGGCGGATCCCCTTCTTTGTCTTCTTGTACTCAACGAATTCCGTCCATTCCAGTGCTGTTTCATTGTGGGGCGAGCGCATAATGATCCTGCCGGGGTTGACGACGAGGGTCACCTCGGGGTCCTTTTTCGTATCGGAGATGGTCCCGGCCTTCTTCCTGTCCATCTCCGGCTTTACCAGAAAGACCCAGATGATCGCGGCGCCGAGGACGATCCAAAGAAAACTGAAGATATTGGGGTTCCGGCCGAAGAGGCCCGTAAGACCGATCATGAGGCAAAAGATCCCTATCGTGCTTATAATGAACCTCTTGGCGGGGGCCATGGCCGCAGGTCTCTGCCGACCTGTCTCGAATGCCTGGCCAAGCTCTTTGGCCTTTTCCGGTTCGTTGAACCTGTATATTTCCGCAAGAGGCACCTGAAACGTCAGCTCCCGCCGGGATTCATGCGTTGCAGCGATATCGGACATGGGGATATTCTAGGCGCTCCAGCCCCGAAATGCAAAGAGAAAAGCGATGTTTTCATAAGTAATACCCAAAAGAGGGGGTCAATGCTATACTTGCCTAATGGGGGGCTGCGGGGGCTAGAAAGGGGAACGAATGTTTCGTTTTCTGAGGGACCTCAAGCTCAACATCAAGATATCCATCCTGGGGGCGGGAAGCGTCCTCATCACGGCGGGCGCTCTTGTGGCGCTCGCTGTCTGGCAAAGCGGTCAATACAACGAGCTTGCGCAGAGGGAGGTGGACAGGTTGCTGGATGCGGACCTGGACCACATCACCCAGGGTGCCTATAACCTGGTCCGGACGGAGGATGAGGCCGTCAAGGAACAGCTGTCAAAGAACCTCAACGTCATGCGGCACATACTGGCCGCCAGGGGCGGCGTGTGTATTTCCCGGGAGATGGTGGACTGGACGGCCGTGAACCAGTTCACCGGACGATCCGTGAAGGTAAGATTGCCCGGAATGCTCGTGGGAGGGAAGTGGATCGGGCAGAATTCGCACCCGGCCGTCAGGACCCCGGTGGTCGACGAGGTCGAGAGGGTTGTCGGTGAGACGGCCACCATCTTTCAGCGCATGGACGAGCGGGGAGACATGCTCCGCGTGGCGACGAACGTCAGGGATTCACGGGGCAGGCGTGCCATAGGAACGTACATACCCGCTGTCAACGACGACGGCAGCCCGAACCCCGTGGTCGCCGCGGTGCTCGAGGGAAAGACATATCACGGCCGAGCCTTTGTGGTGAACGCCTGGTATCTGACTGCATACGAACCGCTTCGGGACGGGGCGGGCAACCTGGTGGGGATGATATATACCGGCATCAAACAGAAGAGCGTCGAGATGCGGATACGCCACGCCATTCAGCAGATCAAGGTCGGAAAGACGGGATATGTCTACGTACTGGGGGGCAAGGGGGAAGACCGGGGCCGCTACATCATATCCTGGAAGGGGGAGAGAGACGATGAGAACATATGGGACAGCAGGGACAGTGACGGCCGCTATGTGGTCCAGGAGATCATAAGGAAGGCGACAGTTCTGAAACCCGGGGAAATGGCCACGGAGCGTTACCGCTGGCAGAACCCCGGTGAAACGGAGCCGAGGTGGAAGGTGGCCCGCCTCGCTTATTATGCTCCTTGGGACTGGGTGATAGGGGTCGGTGTCCACGAGGATGAGATTCACACCTATCGTGCCATCCTGAGCGGTGGAAGGAACCGGATGACCCGGATCATGGGGGCGGCCGGTATCACGATCACGCTCTTGATAGGGCTTCTGGGTGTCTTCATCGCGTGGACGATCACGCGGCACATCCGTCAGATGACCAGGGCCGCTGAGATCATCATCGGCGGTGACCTCAATCAGGTGGTGGATGCCGCCTCCCGTGACGAGGTCGGCACCCTGGCGCGGACATTCAACATGATGACGGAAAGGCTCAGGGAAACGATGGCAGGACTACGCGTCAGCGAGGAGAAATACCGGAGCATCTTCGAGAATTCCGTGGAGGGAATATTCCGGTCTACACCGGATGGGCGGTTCCTGAACATCAACCCCGCGGGTGTGCGGATGTTCGGGTATGGGTCACAGCAGGAGATGATTGATTCTGTCGTTGACATAGCGCAGGAGTTGTATGTCGATCCCGGGGACCGGGAAAAAAGAAAAGAGTTGCTTGAATCGCGGGGTGTGGTGGAAGGCTTCGAAGCGGAGATGCGTCGCAGGGACGGCACGAGGATCTGGGTCAGCATAAATTCCAGGGTTGTCCGTGATGCCGCGGGTAATGTTCTCTATTACGACAATACTGCCGAGGACATAACCGAGCGCAGGCGTCTCGAAGCCCAGGTCCGGCAGTCGCAGAAAATGGAGGCCATCGGTACCCTCGCTGGCGGTGTCGCCCATGATTTCAACAACATCCTTTCGGTGCTGATGGGGTACGCAACGCTCCTGCAGCTGGAACTCAGCGAGGAGGATCCTCTTCAGGAATACGTGGAACATATCATGACCTCTTCACAGAAGGCCGTCAACCTGACAGCGAGTCTTCTTACCTTCAGCAGGCTCCAACCTGTGCGCCTCTCCCCCGTCGACCTGAACGAGACCATAAGGGGAACCCAAAGGCTTCTTGCGAGGCTCATCACCGAGGATATAAAACTCAAGGCCTGTCTCACCGATGAAGACCTGGTGGTCATGGCGGACGCGACTCAGATCGACCAGATACTCTTCAACCTCGCGAGCAACGCAAGGGATGCCATGCCGCGAGGCGGAACGCTGACGATCAAGACGGAACTCGTGGAACTGGACGATGGCTTTGTCGTGGCTCACGGACTGGGTGATGCGGGGAAATACGCCCTGCTGTCCGTTTCCGATAACGGATCGGGCATAGACGAGCACGCGAAAGAGCACATCTTCGATCCCTTCTTCACGACCAAGGGGACAGGGAAAGGTACTGGCCTCGGGCTTTCAACGGTCTACGGGATCGTCAAGCGCCATGGAGGTTACATCAATGTTTACAGCGAGAAAGACATGGGCACGACCTTCCACATATACCTTCCCGCGGTTTCCGCGACATCGGAACAGGAGGTCATGTCCACGCAGCAGGTGAGAGGGGGCACCGAAACCGTTCTCGTCGCAGACGACGATGCCGACGTGCGGCGTCTTATACGGGACGTGTTGACGAAACATGGCTACAGGGTCCTCGAAGCCGTCGACGGTGAGGACGCGGTGGAGAAGTTCAGGCAACTCGAGAAGGTGGACCTTCTGGTCATGGACTCGGTGATGCCCGGAAAGAACGGCAGGGAAGCCTACGAAGCGATAACCGGGATCACTCCCGGTATGAAGGTCATCTTCATGAGCGGGTACACCCGGGATGTCATCCTCGAAAAGGGTATCGAGGAGAGGGAGTTTGATTTCCTCTCGAAACCCCTGGGGGCCAACATGCTCCTCAAGATGGTCAGGGAGGTGCTGGACAGAGCCTGAAGATGTTTCCCGCGTTCAAGGCCCGGCATGAAAGAAAAACCCTCCCTTTTTGGGGGAGGGTTTTCGCGGTCCGGTTCGAATGTTACAGGTATTTCTTTATCAGGGCTTCCGCTATCTGGACGGCGTTCAGGGCGGCACCTTTCCTGATGTTGTCGGCGACTATCCACATGTTGAGGCCGTACTTGACGGTGTCGTCGACCCTGATCCTGCCCACGTAGGTGTCGTCTTTGCCGGCGGCGTCGATGGCCAGAGGATAGATGTTCTTTGCCGGGTCGTCGACCACTTTCACGCCGGGGGCCTTCTTCAGGAGCTTGCGCGCCATCTCGGGCGTCATCTCGCTCTTGAACTCGATGTTCACCGATTCGGAATGTCCGTAAAAGACGGGGACCCTCACGGTGGTTGCAGTGACCTTGATGGACTTGTCCTCCATGATCTTCTTCGTCTCGTTGACCATCTTCATCTCTTCCTTGGTGTAGCCCGTGTCGAGGAAGCTGTCGATGTGCGGAAGGACATTGAAGGCGATCTGGTGGGGATAGACCTTCTTCTCGATGGTCTTCATGTTGTAAATGGCGAGGACCTGCTGCTCCAGTTCCTTTATGGCTTTCTGGCCCGTTCCGGAGACGGCCTGGTAGGTGGACACGACGACCCTCTTGATCTTTGCCGCGTCATGGAGCGGTTTCAAGGCCACGACCATCTGGATCGTGGAGCAGTTGGGATTGGAAATGATGCCCCGCTTCGTGTGCTGAGCGATGGCGTGTTCGTTGACCTCGGGCACGACGAGGGGAACGTCCTTGTCCATCCTGAAGGCGCTCGTGTTGTCGATTACCACGCACCCGCTCGCAGCCGCGATGGGTGCGAACCTCTGGCTCACGGCTCCGCCGGGGGAGAACAGGCCGATGTCGATGTCCTTGAAGGAGTCCTCCTTCAGTTCCTGTACCTTTACGTCTTCACCATGGAAGCTCATGGTCTTGCCCACGCTCCGCGAGGAAGCGAGAAGCGTCAGGTTCTTGACCGGGAAATTCCGTTCCTCGAGGACTTTTACCATTTCATTTCCGACCGCGCCGGTGGCTCCGGCGACTGCTACGTTGTACTGTTTCATTTAGCCCTCCAGCTTTTTCTTGAGATAGTTTATCAGCCCGCCCTCATTGATGAGCTCCACCATGAAGGGGGGAATGGGTTTGGCTGTGACCTTACTCTCACCGCAGCGGATGATGCCTGTCGATATGTCGACCTCGATCTCGTCACCGTCCTTGACGAGATCGTATATGTCCGCTTCCAGGAGCGCCAGGCCCTTGTTGAACGCGTTGCGGTAGAATATCCGGGCGAAGGTCTTCGCGACGACAAGGGGTATGCCGAGCGCGGTGATGGCGAGCGGCGCGTGCTCCCGGGACGACCCGCAGCCGAAATTGGTGCCCGAGACGATGATGTCCCCGGCCCTGACCTCCTTCGGAAAGTTCGGGGCGAGGGGTTCCATGCAGTGCTGTCCCAGGGCCTGCGGGTCCGTGTGCGCGAGGTATTTCGCGGGGATTATGATGTCGGTATCGATATTGTCGCCGAACTTCCAGATCCTTCCTTTGACGATCATATTACCTCCTCAGGGCGGGCTATCTTCCCTTTGACAGCGGTGGCCGCCGCAACGGCGGGACCGGCGAGGTAGACCTCGCTTTCGGGATGCCCCATCCTTCCGATGAAGTTCCTGTTCGTTGTTGCCACGGCCCTCTCTGACTTAGCCAGTATGCCCATGTGGCCGCCGAGGCAGGGGCCGCAGGTGGGCGGCGATATGATGCAGCCGGCGTCAAGGAATACCTGGAAGTATCCCCGGCGCATCGCCTCCCCGTAGATCGCGGGGGTCGCGGGGATCACGATGCACCTCAAGCCTTTGCTGACCTTCTTTCCCGTGAGGATGGCGGCTGCCATCGCCAGGTCTTCAAGCCTGCCGTTGGTGCAGGAACCGATGACGACCTGGTCTATGTCTATGTTGCCGAGCTCCCCCGCATCCCGCACGTTGGACGGGAGCGAAGGGCAGGCAACGCTGAAGCCGACCTTCGAGGCGTCGATCTCATACACCTGGCTGTACTTCGCGTCGTCGTCGCTCGTGTAGGCCTTGTAGGGCCGCGTGGCGTGTTCCTTCATATAGGCTATTGTCCTGTCGTCGACGGGGAATATGCCGTTCTTCCCCCCGGCCTCGATGGCCATGTTGGCGATGGAGAACCGGGAATCCATGGACAGGGCGGCTATTGCCTCACCGCTGTATTCCATGGCGCTGTAAAGCGCCCCGTCAACCCCTATCATGCCCAGGATGTGGAGGATGAGCTCTTTGCCCGTGACCCACTTCTGCCATTTGCCGTAGCAGTGGAACATGATGCTCTCGGGGACCTTCAACCAGATGCGTCCCGTCACCATGCCGTAGGTGACATCCGTCGAGCCCATGCCCGTGGAGAAGGCGCCCAGGGCGCCGTAGGTGCAGGTGTGGCTGTCGGCGCCGATGACGAGGTCGCCCGCCACCACGAGACCCTTCTCGGGCAACAGTGCGTGTTCTATGCCGCATTCGCCGCCCTCGAAGAAGTTGACGATCGCGTGCTTCCGGGAGAATTCCCGTATCCTCTTGCAGTTCTCGGCGGAGAGTATGTCCTTGTTGGGTGTAAAATGGTCAAGGACGAAAACGACCTTGTTGGGGTCGAAGACGGCCTTTGCCCCGACCTTCTCGAATTCCTCGAGGGACAGGGGCGCCGTGATATCGTTCGCCATGGCGAGGTCGATCCTGCAATCCACGATCTCACCGGGCTCGACCCGGTCCCTGTCCGCATGTGCCGCCAGTATCTTTTCTGTTATAGTCATTCCCATATCGTTTCCCCTCAGGATTTCTTCGTCTTCATGTATTCCAGTCTGTTCAGCGCGTTTATGTACGCCTTCGCGCTGGCCACGATGATGTCCGTGTCCGCTCCTTTCCCTATGGCCTTGAGCCCCTTCTCGGAGAGCTTGACGAAGACCTCGCCCTGGGCGTCCATGTCCTGGGTGATGGAGTTCACGGAGAACTTCTCCAGTTTGCTCGTCGTCTTGACGAGCCTCTTGATGACCTTGAAGGCCGCGTCGACGGGACCGTCGCCGGTGCCGACGTCCTGGACGGTGTTCCCGTCTATCTCCATCTTCACCGTGGCCGTCGGTATCGTCGTGTTCCCGCAGCTCACGTTGAGGTACAGGAGCTTCACGCGCTCGGCCGTCTTGTATACCTCATCCATGATGATCATCTCGATGTCTTCATCGTAGACGTTCTTCTTCATATCCGAGAGCGTCTTGAAACGCTTGAAGGCGAGGTTCAATTCCTTGTCGTCGAGGATGTACCCCAGGTTCTCGATGCGGTCCCTGAAGGCGTGCCTGCCGGAATGCTTCCCGAGGACGAGGGAACTCTTGGGGATGCCCACCGATTCAGGGGTCATGATCTCGTAGGTGAGCTTCGCCTTCAGGAGGCCGTCCTGGTGGATACCCGACTCGTGGGCGAAGGCGTTGGCCCCGACGATGGCCTTGTTGGGCTGCACGGGCACGCCCGTGATGGAGGTGATGAGCCTGCTCGTCGGGTATATCTTCTCGGAGACGATGCGGGTGTCGGCGGTGAAGCTCGTCTTCCTCGTCTTCAAGGTCATGGCTATCTCTTCGAGCGAGGCGTTTCCCGCCCTCTCGCCGATGCCGTTGATCGTGCATTCCACCTGGCGCGCCCCGTTGTGGATGGCGGCGATGGAGTTGGCCGTGGCAAGGCCGAGATCGTTATGACAATGAACGCTGATAACGGCCCTGTCAATGTTGGGGACGTTCTTCTTTATAAAGGCGATGAGCTCGCCGAACTCGTGGGGGACGGCATAGCCGACGGTGTCGGGTATGTTGACCGTCGTCGCCCCGGCATCGATGACCTCGGCGAGCACCTTGCACAGGTAGTCCCAATCGCTCCTCGTCGCGTCCATGGCGGAGAACTCGACGTTGTCGGTGTATTTCTTCGCCCTCTTCACGGCGGCCACCGCGATCTCAAGCACCTCGTCGCGCGTCTTCCGGAACTGGTGCTTGAGGTGGATGTCCGAGGTGGAAATGAAGGTGTGGATACGGGGATGGGCGGCGACCTTGATCGCCTTCCAGGCCCGGTCTATGTCCTCGTCGTTTGCGCGGGCTAGTCCCGCGATCTGACAGGTCTTCACGAGCTTCGCTATCTGTTTGACGGCGTCGAAATCGCCCTCGGAGGCGATGGGGAAGCCGGCCTCTATGATGTCAACACCGAGGAGCTCGAGCTGTCGTGCCACCCTGAGCTTTTCTTGAGTGTTCATGGTATTGCCGGGCGATTGCTCGCCGTCGCGCAATGTCGTGTCGAAAATGAATACCTGTTCTGACATGCTCTCTCCTCCTTGTTGTATTTTCCATCCCGCACCAGGGCGGAAGGTGCTGCCGTCTATTGTGTCTGCAGGGTCGGGGTGTGAGATCGTTCCTTAAAGCTTTCTTCCCCGACCCGCTTTATCTCCTCTTCAGGCGAGGCGGTCCGGGGAACGGGTCCCGAGCTTCTTGAGAAGGAGGTCCATCAGCGTATCCTCATCCTCTATCCTTGCCTCGATGGAGAGATAGAAGAGGTTCTCGGGAACATCCATCCCCATGAGCTTCACCGCGTCCTTTTCCGTGGTGACGATACACTGGACACTGTCCGCCGACTCCATCCGTCTGAGGTCCCCCACCGTGTACCTGTGATGGTCCGGAAAGGGTATCTCCTCGACTACGTCGGCGCCTATCTGTCTCAAGAGCTGAAAGAAGGATTGGTTGTCGCCAAGCCCGCTGAAGGCGAGGACCTTCTTGTCCTGGAGGAAACGGTAGTGGGCTATGACGTTCTTCTTCAAGTTGTACAGGTGGACGGGTTTGTACCTTACCTGGAAACGGGGAATACCCCGGGTGAAATAGAGGGTGGCGCTGTCCGGCTCCGATTTGCTCACCAGTATGGTATCCGACTCGCGCACCCGTGACACGGGTTCGCGGTACGGCCCCAGGGGAAAGAGTTCCTGCCTGCTTAAGGATTCCCGTCCGTTGAGGATGAGGATGTCCACATCTTTCTTCAGGTCCCGCACCTGGAAACCGTCGTCGAGGATGGCCATGTCGATGCCTTTCTCTTCGATGCCCCGTTCGATCGCCTGCAGGCGGTCCTTGCCCACGATGACGGGTATCCGTGTTCTTCTGGCAAGCATGTATGCCTCATCTCCGGCGGTGTGTGCCGAGTCGTTCCTGATGTTGACGGCGAATGTCCCGTTCCTCTTTCTCATGTATCCCCGTGTTATGATCCCCGGGTTGTAGCCCGCGTCCTTGAACCTGCGTGAGAGTCTCTCGACGACAGGCGTTTTCCCCGTCCCCCCGAGGGTGATGTTCCCCACGCTGACAACCGGTATGGGAGCGCCCTGAGTCGTCATGATCCCTGTCCTGTACATATACTCTCTAGCCATGAGCGCTACCTGGTAGAGGTAGGAGAGAAAAGCTAGGGGTATGTATAGGAGCCACCGTGCCACTTTTGCTTCACCATTCCACACCCTGACCACGGTATCACGCATAGGCAATCGAAATATATAGCAGAAATACGTAGGAAAAGCAATG
>MVQP01000011.1 GCA_002067235.1 Syntrophorhabdus sp. PtaB.Bin047 | reverse complement strand
ACGCCGGTAACCTTACTTTCATTCTTCTTATCATGGACTGCCTGTGATATTCCATTGGGAGTAACATACAAGGTTTCGGGTCTCAGGTTTCAAGTGAAAGGATAAAGACGATACAAAAATGCTTTTATAATACGAACGATGGGGGTGATTTGGGTGAGGAATTGGCGGGGTGGTCCGTGCTATACTGGGGGATGCGTCCGAAAAGGGGTAGAGAGAATGGTCATTGTTGAGCGCAGGGGGGAGTGCCGGTGAAACAGGGCAGGGTGATCGTTTATCCGGCAGTGGCGGACAGCGTCGATCTGCCGGAACTGACATTTCTGAGGAGCGCGGATGGGGAAGTCTTTGTTCCGTCGACGACGGTGGAGGGATTCGTTTCCGGGAAGACCGCGGCCGCGGCGGACAGGGCAAAGGGCCTTGACGACGCGCGGCTGAAGACCCTGCTTGGACCTGTCCTGTCCGAATGCGCGGGCTCGGCAATCACCGTCACCATCACGGGCCGCCGCTCGCCGCTCGTGAAGATCACCCGAAAGGGGCAGGCCATCGCCGTCGAGGCGCACTGGAACCTTTTTGTCCCCTATTTTGACCACATCAAGCCCCTTCCCGTCGTTCATCCGGGGATACTGGATATCTTTGCCGCGGCGGTCTTTCTTTACATGGCCCTCACCATGAAACAGGGCGGGACGGTAAGGGATGGAGCGAGGGACCGCGTGATCGACGCCTACAGGGCGGAGCCGAAGCTTCTCCTGGCTTCACTCGATATTTTCAACAAACCCACGATCTATCATATCCGCCCGACCCGGATCTGGTTGAACAGGGTCTTCACGGCGAATGACGCCCACCGCCTCGAGATCGACATCTCCGACGCGGCGGACGCCCCCTTTGTGGGTCCCGAGTTCCTCGACGAGCTTACGGGCTTTATTCACAGGATCGTGAAGAACTACGCCTTTCGCTACGGGGATTACCTCTGGACGCAGAGGTACAGGATCACCCTGGGTGCCCGTTCGGGGCAGGGCATGGTGACGTGCGAAGACAGGGACATAGTCGTCAACATCCATCCGCTCATCTATCAGTCCGATTGGAAGCCCGTGGTCTACCTGAGCCTGGGATACGCGATCATGTTCGCCATGCTGCGCTCGCCGGCAGGGGGCAGCGATGAGAAATGCATGCACCTCGCCCTGATGAAGACCTGGAACCGGTACCTGAGCTTCGACGAATCCACGGAACAACCCGGCGTGCGCGAACTGTTCGGGTTCTCCCGGTCCACCACGGAACAGGAGTGCCGCAGCCTGTCGGAGTGCATGGTCGGCGGACAGAACAGGGAGCGCGTGGATGACTTCATTATGCTCCAGCACTATTCCTCCCGGGAGGGGTTCCCGGAGAGGCCGGAAGCTCCCGGCGAAGGGCGCGGCGAGAAGGGGGCCGCTGACTTTGAACGGCTGTCGAACGTGGTCCGGGGACTCAACACGACCCTGATGCGGAACAACATCAATCACGGGAAGTTGATCGAGATCCTGCGCAGCGACAGCTTCGACCACCTGCGGCTGGCGGAATTCCTGCGCACGGGCCGCCTCGACAACAGGTGCGTCGTGGATGTCAGCGAGTGGCTCCTCCTGAGGACATTCCTGTACGACCTCATCAACGCGCCGAAGGTCTTCAAGAATGACTACAAGATGCTGCTCAAGGTCCTCACGAAAGTGAACAAGAGCCTCCTTGTTTACATCTGGACACTGGGCCGCGAGAAGGACCCGCGTTTCGAGATGGTCAGCGCCTATATATCGAAGGTCATGCACGACATCTTTGTCTTTGACCGCGTGAAGATATACGAGATCGTCTCGGACCCCGTGGAATGCCTGGAGGCTGAGGCCGTCACGGGGTACCTTCTGAACTGGGCCGGCTTTTCTCCCGAGACCCGTCGCTCCATCATCGGTATCCTGTCGGGCCTGCCGGACCATGTGGTCCAGCAGCTGAGGGTCAAGACAACGGACGATGTGGACCGGATGGTCCGTGTGATGGGAACGAGGGCGAGCGGCCTCATCGGCTTTTGCCTGCACCAGGTGTACCGGTGGGGAAGCACCGAGGACGAGCTGACGGCGAGGATCCGTTCCCATTTCCCCGAACTTCTGGGGCAGGCGCGGAAGGCCATGCGTCCGGGAGAGATGATCAGGGGAGGGGCCATGCTCCTTTTGCTCCTGGCGGAGATAGTTTCCGACGAGCGTGACGGTTTTGCCGGCAATATCGCGATCACCGGGGAGGAAAGACGCACTGTCCGTGATCTCATCGAGCAATGCGTCGATTGGGACCAGCGGCATTTCGTCATGATGCTGGCCGGTATGGCGGCCGGCTACATGGGAAGCATCGACGGGTGGGTCCTGCAGCAGTTCGACAGGCTGCTGGCCCGTTACGACGGCGGGGACCGCGTGATGTTGCGCAGCGTCGTGCAGTTCGATGTCGACAACCTGATCGAGCGTGCCCTGATGACCGCGAAGGACGGCCAGGAGAGGGTTCTGTCGGGGAAGATCCAGCTTCTGCGTTTCGGGGTCGACCCCGTCATCAGTGACGAGGCCAACAGGTATCTCACGGCATGCGCCCTGCGCCTGGGCGTTCACCCTCCCGAGGTGGATGCAAGGAAGAGAGACATCCGCGACTTTCTTTTCGCCCTGTCCGGGTGTATGAGAACACGTCTGAAATGCTCCGGCGTGAAATAACCTTCACACCGTTCAGGCATTCAACATTTCAAGAGGCAGGGCACAGACCGGGAAGGCACCATCGCTTGGATAACTCCTGTTATTACAACTAGATACGGCTCGTTGTCGCCTTGACAAAAATGGGATCGTCTGCTAGAGACCAGATAGCAGACTGCCATTTGGGAGACAGGTAACTCCGCATCATGCTGCATCACCGCGACGGGCAGGAAGCATCCGTCATTCACTTGTACCTCTTAAGGCGCGAATCTGCCGGAACTGACCAGGCACACCGTACCACATACCCTTTAAGAGGGTGGCATCCTCGTCTGGCGCAATCGAAACCATGAGGTCCAAGATCAAAACAAAAAAGGAGGGGTATCATGGCTAAGCTGTTCGTGATTTCGTTCTTTCTCCTGATGACGGTCTTCCCGTCCTGGGCTCACGGGAACGACCAGCCTTCGAAAGCCCAGTGGGCTGTTCTGGTGATCGATGTCCAGCCCTGTTTCGTCGAGGGCGGTTCTCTCGCCGTCGCAGACGCGAACGCGGCCTATGTCCGCGACGTGCAGTGGGCTACGAGGTGGTTCCGTTACATGGGTCTGAAGGTACTGGGGAGCCGGGACTACCATCCGTCCGATCACATCTCCTTCTACACCAACCATCCGGGAACTCAGCCTTTCGACGTGATCGAACTGCCTGACGGCAGGATGCAGGTCCTCTGGCCGCCTCACTGCGTGCAGACGGCCGGGGACTCCCGCGAACTCGTCGATAACAACCTGTTCTACGAACTGGTCAAGAAGGGTCAGGATAGGAACTATGACAGCTATTCCGCCTTCCGGGACGACGGCGGGGCAAACACCGAACTCGACGGGATCCTCACAGCCCTGGGGGTAACGCACCTTATTGTGTACGGCATAGCCACGGATTACTGTGTCAAGGCCACGGTGATGGACGCCCTTGACCTGGGTTACTCCGTTGTTGTCATCGAGGACCTGATCCGGGGCGTGGCTCCGGACACCTCAGCACAGGCGATCGCGGACATGAAGGCCCGAGGCGCCTGGTTCCTGCCTGCGGTCCGGGCCCTCAAGTAGAGGGCGGCGCCCACCGGGGGGAGGGCAAGATCAGTTCAAACCGTTTTCTTCAGTTTTCCGCTATTACCGACCTGAGAACCTCGCCCAGTTCTTCAAGATCGTAGGGTTTCGCGATAACGTTCTTGAACCCGTACTGGCTGTAATCGGACATGATGGGGTCGTTGGAGTAGCCGCTGGATACGATGGCGCGCACTGCGGGGTCTATCCTGAGAAGCTCTTTCATTGCCTCCTGTCCCCCCATTCCGCCTGGCACGGTCAGGTCGAGTATCACCGCGTCGTACCGTCTTTCCTGGTAGAGGCAGAGCGCTTCCTCGCCGTCCCGGGCAAAATCCACGGTGAAGCCGTGATAGGCCAGGATGTCTCCGACTATCTCCAGTATCGCTTCCTCGTCATCCATGACGAGAACGTTTCCCCCGATCACCTTGGTCATGTCCTCTCTGTTTCTCCTTTCCCCCAAAGATGGTGCATCGTGCACAGGCAAATATATGTGAAAGGTGCTGCCCACACCCAGTGTTGACTCAACGGTTATGCTCCCGTGATGGTTCTTTATTATGGAATAACATGTGGCAAGTCCGAGGCCGCTGCCCTTCTGCTTGGTCGTGAAATAGGGGTCGAAGACGCGGTCGACGTGTTCCTCGGGGATGCCGATCCCGTTGTCGGTGATGCTGATATGGACGTACCTGCCTGCCGGGAGGTTGACGTCGGCATTCTCAAAGGCCACGTTCCGGGCGCCGATAAGTATCGTTCCCCCCTGGGGCATCGCCTGGTGGGCGTTGATGACGATGTGGCCTATGGCCTGGTTTATCTGGCCCTCGTCGATGGCGACGGGAAAAAGGTCGTCGGCGATATCGAACCTGCAGGTCACTCCCGTACCCGTCAGGGCGAACACGGCGGTTTCCCTGAGATGGTCGGCTATGGAGGCGACCTTCGTGATGGGCGCACCTCCCCGGGAAAAGGTGAGGAGCTGCTGGGTGAGCTCCTTTGCCCGCGCGATGGACTGCTCGGCAAGGCTGAGTTTGTCCTTCGCCTTGTCCTTGTCCATGTCCATGTACATCTTTCCCAGGGTGATATTGCCGAGGATCATGGTGAGGATATTGTTGAAGTCATGGGCGATGCCGCCGGCGAGCACGCCCAGTGATTCGAGCTTGCCGATCTTGGCCTGCTCCCGTTCGGCCCGGGCCCGGTAGGTTATGTCCGTTACGGTGATTATCCGCGACGCGTCGTCGACGGACGCTGCCTGGGCGAGGACGTCGATCAGAGCGCCGTCCTTCGTTCGCAGCGTTGTTTCGACGTAGCCCCCGCCGTGCAGGGAGTCAGACACCCGCAGGCATTCATCCTCCTTCTCGAAGAGCAGGTCCATGCCCTTTCCCTGAAGCGCCTCCATCGGGTAGCCGGTCATGCGGCACATGGCGTCGTTCACCCATTCGAAGACACTGCCGCGCACGCGGCAGATCCCTATGGGAGACGCCGAGAGGATGGCCCTCAGGGACCTTTCCGACCCCTGTTCGTCGGGTACCGCGTATTCTTCTTCCTGGTTCACAGGCATTTCCTCACGGTTTGTTGTGCCCGGTGTCCGTGGATCCCCCGGTTCTCAGGCTCTTCGTGAGCGTTTCACCTTTTTCGCGAGAATGGCGTATTCAAACCCGTCGATGAGGGCCACGAAGGAGGCCATATTGATGTTCTCCGATATGGCAACGACGCTCCAGATGGTCTCGCCGTCGGAGAAGATTATGTTCACCTCGACGTTCGCCGATGTCCCCGACCGGGAATCATGGATTCGGGAAGAGAAGTCGACGAGCTTCACTTCCTGGATGACGGGGAAGATCGACGAAAGGGATTTCTTGAGGACGTTGGCGAGGGCGTCGACGGGGCCGACCCCGGTGGATGCCTCGTGCGTCTCCCTTTCCCGGGTCTTGATAATGACCGTTGCCTCCGGTCTCTGCCCATCGTCGATGAGCCGGTAGGTGCCGACCACCTCGAAGGGCCTGTCGTAGTCCCTCTTCGATCGCAGGATGTTGAGCTCCTTCGTGGCGTCGATGACGTTGACCAGTTTTCTCACAGCTTCTTTTCCTCTTCAATGAGAAGCTTGTAGTCGATGGAGTCGACGAGTGCCCGCCAGCTCGCCTCGATGATGTTCTCCGACACGCCCACCGTTCCCCAGGTGTGTTTGCCGTCGGAGCTTTCGATGAGGACCCGGGTGGGAGCCCCGGTGCCCTCCCGCGTGGAAAGGACCCTCACCTTGTAATCGACCAGGTCCATCTTCTTCAGCTGGGGATAGAAGGTGTGAAGGGCCTTTCTGAGCGCGTTGTCGAGGGCATTGACGGGGCCCTTGCCGAGCGCCGCCGTGTGCTCCACGCGGTCGCCGACCCTGACGAGGATCGTCGCCTCCGTCACGGGTTGGGAGGTCTCCTTCTTTTCGACGATGATCCGAAAACCGATGAGCTCGAAGTAGGACCTGTGGATACCCAGCTTCTTCTTGATGAGGAGTTCCAGAGAGCCTTCGGCCCCCTCGAACTGGTATCCGCCCATCTCCAGGTCCTTTATCCTCTTGACGACATCCCTGACCACCTTCGGGTCCCTGTCGATGTCGATGTTGAACTCCTTCGCCTTGTAGCGGATGCTGCTCTCGCCGGAGAGGTCCGAGATGAGGACGCGCTGGGAATTGCCGACGAGCTCCGGGCGTATGTGTTCGTAGGTCTCGGGGTTCTTCCTGATGGCGCTGACGTGTATGCCGCCCTTGTGCGCGAAGGCGCTCTCTCCCACGTAGGGCCTGTGCTTGTCGGGTATGAAATTGGCCATCTCGTCGACGAAGAGGCTCAACTCCCGCAAACGGGGGATCCTTTCCCTGTCGATGCCGGTGTGTCCCATCTTGAGGATGACGTTGGGGATGATGGAGCAGAGGTTCGCGTTTCCGCAGCGCTCCCCGTAGCCGTTGATGGTGCCCTGCACGAGGTTGCATCCCGCCTTCACCGCCATCAGGGAATTGGCGACGCCGAGCTCCGTATCGTTGTGGGTGTGGATGCCCAGTCTTGTCTTTGTTTCTTTTCCCACGGTCCGCGTGATGTCGAAGATCTCGAAGGGCATGGCCCCGCCGTTGGTGTCGCACAGGACGATGACGTCTGCGCCGGCGTCCCGGGCGGTACGTATGACCTCGAGGGCATACCCGGCGTTGCGTTTGTACCCGTCATAGAAATGTTCCGCGTCGAAGAAGACGGTCTTGGCCAACTTCTTGAGATGGGCGATGGTTGTCCCTATCATCTTGAGGTTCGTGTCGAGACTGACGCGAAGGGCGTCCCGCACATGCAGGTCCCAGGCCTTTCCCACGATGGCCACCGCGTCGGTCCCTGCGTCGAGGAGGGCCTTCATCACGGGGTCCGTGTCGGGGCGGGCGTTGGCCTTCACCGTGCTCGAAAAGGCCACGATGCGGGCGTTCCTGAGGGAGAGCTTCCTTACTTCTTTGAAGTATTGCAGGTCTTTCGGGTTCGAGCCCGGCCAGCCTCCTTCTATGTAGTGGATGCCGAACTCGTCAAGCTTTTCCGTTATCCTCAGTTTGTCGGTGAGGCTGAAGGCGATGTCCTCCGACTGGGCCCCATCCCTGAGGGTGGTATCGTAAAAGTCGACCCTCAACTCTCCTCCGCGATGTCCCCGGCGTCAAGGTCGAATCCCTTGTGGAGCGCCCGCACGGCCAGTTCGCCGTACTTGCTCTCGATGACGCAGGATATCTTGATCTCCGACGTGGATATGAGCTCTATGTTGATCCCCTCGTTGGCAAGGAGCGTGAACATCCTGGACGCGACACCGGAGTGGGAGCGCATGCCCAGCCCGACGATGGAGACCTTGGCCATGTCTTCGTCCATGGCGACCTTCGCCCCTATCTCGGTCCCTATCTCCTCGGTGATCTTGAAGGCCTTCTTCCCGTCGGCCTTCACCACCGTGAAGGTGATGTCGTTGTAGTTCTCGTGGCTGACATTCTGGACGATCATGTCGACGACGATGTTGGCCGCGCTCAGGGCGCTGAATATCTTCGACGCGACGCCCGGTTTGTCGGGCACCTTGTTGATCGTTATCTTCGTTTCGTTCTTGTTATAAGTGATACCGGAAATGACGACCTTTTCCATCATGATCATGTCCTCCTTGCAGACAAGTGTTCCTTTTCCCTCGACGAGCGATGATTTGACGAGGATGGGGACGTTGTACTTCTGTGCGAGTTCGACGGACCGTATCTGAAGGACCTTTGCCCCCAGAGATGCCATTTCGAGCATCTCTTCGTAGGATATCTTGTCAAGGCGTCTCGCCCTTTCGCAGATGTTCGGATCTGTGGTATAGACGCCGTCCACGTCCGTGTAGATCTCGCACAGGTCGGCTCTGAGGGCCGCCGCAAGGGCGACGGCGGTGGTGTCCGAGCCGCCCCTTCCCAGGGTGGTGATGTTTCCTCTGTCATCGACGCCCTGGAACCCGGGCACGACGATGATGCTGCCTTCCTTGAGTTCGCTCCGGATCTTCGCATCCTCGATGCTGGCGATGCGGGCGGTCCCGTAGCTTGAGTCGCTGATGATCCTTATCTGGTCAGCAAGGAGTGACACGGCCTTGTGGCCCATCTCCCTGAGGGTTATCGCGAGAAGGGCGGACGTGACCTGCTCCCCCGTGGAGATGAGCACGTCCACTTCCCTTTCATCGGGGAACTTCGCTATCTCGTGGGCCAGGTTGAGAAGCCTGTCAGTCTCGCCGGACATGGCGGAGACAACCACGATCACATCCATGCCGCGCCCCTTGTATTCGATGGCGCGCTTTGCGACATTTTGTATCCTCTGCACGTCCCTGACCGACGTGCCGCCATATTTCTGAACAACGAGCATGATATCCTCCAGGTCTAGAATGAACGTGATAACGTCAGGAATTACGGGTCATTGGGGCCAGGCTTGAGGCGCTGCTCACCCGGTCTTTCCTGCTTGATAATAACAATTTTTCGTTCCATTTCTCCACTAATTTCTATGCGCACCTCTATCACTCCCTCCCACCAGCGGGATCTTTCCGCCCACTCGACGGCGACGATCCCGCCGGAGAGGAACTCTTCGATGTTGAGGTCGGCAAGGTCCGTCTCTTCAAGGCGATAGAGGTCCACGTGACAGAGCGTCATCGCTCCTTCGTACACGTTCATAAGCGTAAAGGAGGGGCTTACCACGTATTCCCAGTCGGGGACGCCGATACCCCGCGCGATACCCTTGACGAGCCGGGTCTTTCCCGCTCCCAGGTCGCCGTAGATCGCGTAGACCTCGCCGGCTACGGCCGAGCGGCCTATCATCTCCCCGATGTCTATCGTTTCAGAGGGATCTTTCGATATATACTCTGTCCGTTCCATTACGGATCTCCTCGATTGCGTCGCCCAGCCCCGTCACGAGGTCAAGGGCAAGAAGGTCCATGTCGGAATGGTTCTCCACCCAGGTGTCGGCCATGTACCCGTGAAGGTAAGCCCCGAAGAGGGCGCTCTGGGTCAGGTTGTAGCCCTGGGAGGCAAGCCCGCCGATAAAGCCCGTCAGGATATCGCCGCTTCCCCCTTTCGCGAGGGAAGGGTTTCCCGTGGGGTTGATGAACATCCCGCCGTCGGTCGTCGCCAGCACGCTGGCTGCTCCCTTGAGCAGGACATTTACACCCCATGCGCGGGCGCAGGTGAGCGCCGCTCCCATCCGGTCGTCGTTCACCTCTTTCGGGGTCCTGTCGATGAGGCGGGCCAGCTCGCCCGGGTGGGGCGTGAGGACGGCCCGGCTTCCTCTTTTCTTCAGGAGCTGCGCGTGTCGCCGGAAGGCGTTGATGCCGTCGGCGTCTATGACGAAGGGTTTGTCGATCTCCCTGTATATCCTCCGCGCGAGCTCCATGACCCCCTCGTTCTGGGAAAGGCCGGGCCCCATGATGACCACGTCCTTGTCTTCCACGAAGGCGGCTATCTCATCAAAGGAGCGGGGGATGAAGAAGCCTCTGCCGTCGTCCGCGACGGGGTACGTCATCACCTCCGTCGTCTTTGTCTCCAGTATGGCGTTCAATGTCTCGGGAATGACGAGCGTGACGAGCCCGGCACCGATCTTCAGGGCAGCGAGCGATGCCATGTGGGCCGCCCCCGTCTTCCCCGGCGAACCTGCCACGACCACAGCGTGGCCGAAGCTCCCCTTGTGCGACCAGGGGGCACGTTTTCTGAGAAAGCCCCGTATCATGTCGCCGTCGGTTATCTCTCCGTCGAAGCCGACTTGCCTTTCGAGGAAGGAGGGGATGGATATATCGATGACGGTGAGCCTGCCGCAGTGGTCGCCACCGGGGCTTAAGACCTGGCCGAGCTTGGGGTACGCGTACGTGAAGGTGTGGAGCGCGTGTACGGCGCTTCCCAGGGCCTTGCCCGTGGCCCCGTCGATGCCCGAAGGGATGTCGACGGCGATGACGGGCTTTCCCGAGGCGTTGATCTCATCGATGACGGTCTTTTCCATTCCGCCCACGGGTTTCGAAAGGCCCGTGCCGAAGATGGCGTCGACGATAAGGTCCGCCTCTTTGATGCCTGTTTTGACCGGTTTCGGTCTTTCCACACACTCGATGACCTCGCCTGAGAGGGATTCGAAGAGGCCCATGTTGAGCGCCGCGTCACCTTTGAGTTCCGACTTCCTTCCGATGAGGTACGCGCGCACCCGAAAACGGTCGATCAGGGCATAGCGGGCGATGACGAAGCCGTCGCCGCCGTTGTTGCCGCGTCCGCAGATGACGGCGATGGCCTCGCCGCCGGAAAGATAACGCTCCTTCATGAGCCGGTACGTGTTCCTTCCGGCGTTCTCCATGAGCACCGCCGAGGGGATGCCCCAGGTCTTGATGGCATACTCGTCATAGCCTGCCATCCTCTTCGGTGAAAGGACCTTCATGCGCTTTGCCCCCTTTGTCAGTCGCCGCAGATCACGACGGATACAGCGTAGGATCTCTCGTGGGAGATGCTGACCCCGTCATAGCGTTTTCCCCGGAAGACGATGAAGGGTCTGCCTTTTTCGCTCATCACCTCGATATCCCGCCAGGGGAGCCGCCCGCCGCGGGCCTTCATGAAGGCCTCCTTCGCGGCGAATCTCCCGGCAAGGTATTCCTGCGGCTGTCTCTTTTCCCGCGCACGGGCGATCTCCGAAGGCGCGAAGACCTTCTCGAGGAACCTCTCCCCGTGCCGCTCAAGCACCGCGCCAATCCGCGCTATATCAACGATATCGATCCCAACCATCTGAATAACCAATGACCAAATTCCAATAACCAAATAAGAAAACAATAACCAATTGACCAATGATCGGTAACCGGACTTGGTCTCCAAAGGGAAGAACTGTCGTTACGTTTGGTCAATTGTGATTTGGTTATTGGTCATTTTTTTATCACCTCTATCATGTCTCTCACCGCCCTGTCGAGGCCGACGAAGATGGCGCGGGCTATTATGCTGTGGCCGATCGACAGTTCGTCTATCTGAGGGATGACGGCGACCTCCCGCACGTTGTGGTAGTGGAGCCCGTGGCCGGCATTGACGCCAAGCCCGAGCTCCTTGCCGAGGACAGCCGACCGGATGACCTTGTCGAGTTCCTTCTTCTTCATCCTCTCGGTGCGGGCATCGGCGTAGGACCCCGTGTGTATCTCAATCATGTCGGCGCCGATCCCGGCCGATGCCTTGATCTGTGCCTCGGCGGGGTCTATGAAGAGTGAGACGGTTATGCCCCGCTTCTTCACCGCGGCTATGACCTTCTCGATCTTTGCCGCGTACTTGATCACATCAAGGCCACCCTCGGTCGTAAGCTCCTGACGTTTCTCGGGAACGAGGGTGATCATGTCGGGTTTCGTTGAGACGGCTATCTTCGTCATCTCCGGCGTCGCCGCCATTTCAAGATTGAGTTTCGTGCGCACCACGTCGCGAAGGATCCTGACGTCGCGGTCCTTGATGTGCCTGCGGTCTTCGCGAAGGTGTGTGATGATCCCCGTGGCCCCCGCCATCTCGGCGATACCCGCCGCGAAGACGGGATCGGGATAGTGGATGCCCCGTGCTTCCCGCAGTGTTGCCACGTGATCTATGTTTACCATTAGCTCGGGCATCTTCATACCTCCAGGAACTGTATTTGAACGGCCCCGGTCTTTTCATCCAGGGCTTTGAAGCGTGATCATCCGGCGAAGGCCGCCCGCGGAACGCTCCGCGGGGATACTCAATCCCAGTGGACCTCTTTTCCCGGGTGCCTCCTCAAGACGATCCGTGCCGAATCCGGCCGCACCCTGACATGAGGGAGGCTCTCCGTGTTGAAACCTACGTTCACGGTCTCTTCGACGCGCCTGAGCTCGCCGTTCGCCGGCAGCGTCTCCACCGTCGCCACACTCTCAAGGATCTTGCGCGGACCTTCCGCGACGATGTACTCCGGGCTCGCGAGGGTGATGTCGTAGCGTCCGGTCCATTTCCTGTCGAGGACCGGCACGACCTTCAGCCTCTTCTCGATGACCCTGTCGACGACCACCCTGACGGTCCCCGGCTTCACATCCACGATATCTATCCCCTTGGGCAGGGCCACGTTGGCCTTCGATATCTCGAAGACCGTCTCACCTTCTTTCATGCCGTTCAGGTTGATGATGGCCGTCACGTCACGCTCCTTGACGTCCTTGAGCATGGAGACGCGTCCGCTCACCGTGACGAAGACCCTCTCGGGGTCCATCTTCATCAACACCATGTTCCTCGGGAGATGGGACACGGAGAGGGGAACGGTTATATCCTTTTTCGGTTCTCCTATCTGGAACACCGTGTACCAGAGCATGATGGCGAGGACGAGGGACAGGAGCTTGAGCTTCCAGTCCTTGACCACGTATCTTTCGAAGAGGGTCTTCATCATAGGTGTTTCGATCCCTTTATCAGCTCAAGACCTCCTTGAGGACACGCCTGAGCTCGTCGGTGCTGATATTCCCGTGGATCTGTCCATGCTGGGCGTAGGATATCACGCCTCTCTCCTCGGAGACGACGATGGAGACGGCATCGGTGACCTCGGTGATGCCGATCGCCGCCCGGTGCCGGGTGCCCAGGCTCTTGTCGATCTCATCCGCCGTCGTCAGGGGAAGCACGCACCCTGCCGAAACGATCCTTCCTTCACGGATTATCATGGCTCCGTCGTGCAGCGGAGAAGCGAACTGAAAGATGCTGACGACGAGCTCGGCGTTTACTTCGGCGTCGAAGCGCACGCCCGCCTCCATGAACTCCTCCAGTCCGACCTCCCGTTCAATGACAATGAGGGCGCCCATGGTGCGCTTCTTCATGACGAGGCACGCGTTCATGAGCTCATCGAGGAAAAGGGTCTCCTTGACGTAGCTGATCTTCCGGAAGAAAGGGCTCCTTCCGAGGGCAAGAAGAAGCCTCCTCAGGTCGTCCTGGAATATGACGATGACCACGAACACGATGGAGCCTATGAAACTGTTGAATATCCAGCTTAAGGTAAAAAGCTCCAGCCTCTTCGCGATGGCGAAGGCGAACATTACGATGACGAGGCCGAGAAGAAGCTGTATCGCCCGTGTTCCCTTTATGACGACGAAGATGCGGTAGATGATAAAGGCGACGACGATGATATCGAGGATGTCCTGCCATCTGACGTTGGGTATCATGCGTCCATTACCGCCTTCACGATCTTGAGGACTTTCTTTGCGCGCCTCACGTCATGGACCCTCAGCACATCCGCCCCGTTCATGATCGCGACGGCAAGGCTCGCCAGGGTCCCCTCGACCCTCTCTTCAAGGGGCATGTCCGTGAGCTTTCCTATGAAGGATTTCATCGAGGTGCCGATGAGGACGGGTCTGCCCAGTTCCTTGAAGTCTGCGAGCATTTTGAGGATGCGCAGATTGTCCTCGACCCGTTTCCCGAAACCGATGCCTGGGTCGACAACGATCTTCTCCCTGTCAACGCCGTTGCGCACAGCGTATTCGACGCGTTCGCGGAGGAATCCCTTGATCTCGCCGATGACGTCGTCATATCGGGGGTTCTCCTGCATGTTCCGGGGCGTGCCCTTGATGTGCATGATGACCGCGTGGGCATCATTCTCGGCGATGACCCCGGCCATGGCGTCGTCGTAAGTGAGACCGCTGATGTCGTTGACCATATCGGCTCCCGCCAGAAGGGCTTCCCGGGCCACGTTCGCCTTGTATGTATCCACGGATATGAACGCGCCGGGTATGTCGCGAAGCCTCTCTATAACAGGTATTACCCGATGGAGCTCTTCTTTTTCGGTTACAGGTTCTGAAAAGGGCCGGGTCGATTCTCCGCCGACGTCGATGATGTCCGCGCCTTCCTCGATCATCAGCCGGGCATGGTCAATGGCCTCCCCCACGCTCCGGTGCCTCCCCCCGTCGGAAAAGGAGTCGGGAGTGACGTTGAGGATCCCCATGATGACGGGGGTTGTCTTACGCCGGAGCGACCGCGCCATCGGTATCTCTGATGATAGCATCGATCTCGAGGCCGTCGAGGACTTCCTTTTCGAGGAGCGCCTTCGCCAGAGCGTGAAGGGAGCTGATGTGCCTTGAAATGATATCCCTGGCCTGCGAGTAGCACCTGCCGACAAGCGCCTTCAGCTCTTCGTCTATGCCCTGCGCGGTCTGTTCACTGAAATCCCGGTGGCGGGCGATCTCCCTGCCCAAAAATATATGTTCTTCGTTCTTACCGTAGTTGAGGGGCCCCAGCTTGTCGCTCATGCCCCATTCGCAGACCATCTTCCGGGCGATCTCGGTGGCTCGTTCTATGTCGTTGCCCGCCCCCGTCGTGAGCTGGCCGATGACGAGCTCCTCAGCGACGCGCCCCCCGAGGAGAATGGAGATGCTGTTGAGAAGATAGTCCCGGGAATAGGTGTGGCGTTCGTCGATGGGAAGCTGCTGGGTGAGCCCCAGCGCCCTGCCCCTGGGTATGATCGTGACCTTGTGGATGGGGTCGGTGCCGGGGATCATCTTTGCAACGAGGGTGTGGCCGGCCTCGTGATAGGCGGTCAGCCGTCTTTCCTCCAGGGGGATTATCATGCTGCGCCTCTCGACCCCCATGAGGACCTTGTCCTTGGCATGCTCGAAGTCGTCCATTTCGATGGCCTTCTTGTCGCGCCGCGCCGCGATGAGGGCGGCCTCGTTGACGAGGTTGGCAAGATCGGCCCCGGAGAATCCCGGTGTCCCCCGTGCGATGATGGAAAGATCGACATTCTCGGCGATGAGGGTTTTGCGCGTGTGCACCTTGAGGATCTCCTCCCTGCCCTTGACGTCGGGGGTGGACACGACGATCTGCCTGTCAAAACGGCCGGGACGAAGAAGGGCCGGGTCGAGGACATCGGGTCTGTTCGTGGCGGACATGACGATGACACCCTCGTTGGATTCGAAACCGTCCATCTCCACGAGGAGCTGGTTCAGTGTCTGCTCGCGCTCGTCGTGACCTCCGCCGAGCCCTGCGCCGCGGTGTCTCCCCACGGCGTCGATCTCGTCGATGAAAATGATGCAGGGGGCATTCTTCTTCGCCTGGTTAAAGAGGTCGCGAACCCGTGATGCGCCGACGCCGACGAACATCTCGACGAAATCCGACCCGCTTATGGTGAAGAAGGGCACATTGGCCTCACCTGCTATGGCGCGGGCAAGGAGCGTCTTGCCGGTGCCGGGAGGCCCCACGAGAAGGACCCCCTTGGGGATGCGTCCGCCAAGCTTGGTGAACTTCTTCGGGTCCACGAGGAAGTCGATCACCTCCTGGAGTTCCTCCTTCGCCTCGTCGATCCCGGCCACGTCCTGAAAGGTCACCCTGTTCTCGCGCCCGGTGAAGAGCCGTGCCTTGCTCTTGCCGAAGGCCATCGCCTTGCCGCCCCCGGACTGCATCTGGCGCATGAAGAAGATCCAGACGCCGATGAGCAGGAGCATGGGAAACCAGGAAATGAAGATGGACTGCCACAATCCCGATTCCTCGTCGGGCTTGGCGGTGATCTTCACGTTTTTCTCCCGGAGCGTCTTCACGAGATCGGGATCTTCGGGGGCGAAGGTCTTGAACTCCTTGCCGTCCTTGAATGTTCCCGTGATGTTCCGTCCCTGCATCAGGACGGATGCTACCTTGTCGGCGCGCAGGGCCTCCGAGAAGTCGCTGAAGGCTATGTTCTCGTGGTTCTTCTTGGGCTTGTTGTAGACCTGGAAGACGAAAAGCCCCAGAAGTATTATCACCAGCACGGTGATGATGCTCTTGTTTGTTGGTCCTTGACCGGTGCTTTTTGACATAGGTCAGAGTGTACCACAAAAAGTCCGTAATTTTCAATATTGTCAGGCATTAAGAGTCAGGATTCAGGGTTCAGGGTGAAGGGAGCGGGGAAAAGGTGAGAAAAACCCTTATATTTTCACGATTCGGAAGATCCTGAAAGGTTGGAGAACGGCATCCTCTTCCCCCTTCCCCCTTGCTTTTGGTACCATGGTGTGCAATAAAGAAGCGAGACAGACCACAGGTAAAGGACGGGGATCTATGGATGACGGGATACGGACGGTTCTTGCACTCATCGCCTCACCGAGGACGCTTGGCAATTGTGAGACCTTCGCCAAGGAGGTATCCCGCAATGTCCCGGAAGGGCACAGGTTGAGACTCGTGAGGCTCACGTCGCTGAAGATAGGGAGGTGCCGGGCCTGTTACGGATGTGTCGTGGGCAACAGGTGCCCTGTTGATGACGACATGGCCTTCCTCCTCGACGAGATCGCGAACGCCGACGCTTTCATCGTTGCCTCCCCGGTCTATTACCTCGGAGCGAACGCCAGCATCAAGGCCGTTCTTGACAGGGGGTTCCTCTTCTTCGACATCCTCCGAAAGACACACGGCAAACCGGCGGTGCTCCTCAATTTCTATGGAATGCCGGGGCGGATCGGAGCGGCACCGCAGATGCTCGAGACCCTCGCGGCCTTTCTCGGTCTGTCCGTCAGGGCGAACCTTTCCATCAAGGCGGCGCTCCCCGGCGAGGCCCTTATGAACAAGGCCAACGCCGCCCGGGCCGCGCGCCTGGGAAAGACCCTCTTTTCACCGGGGAAAGAAAAAAGGGCGGGGGGTTGCCCTTTCTGCGGCTGCGAGATAGTCCGCGTCGTCCCGAAAGGTTTCGTCTGCACTGTCTGCCACGGCTCTTTCACCATGGGACCGCAGGGCCGTTTTGTCAAAGGAAAGGAAGGCGGCATTCTGGGGTCTCCCGAACACATGCTCCTTCACCGCGAATGGCTCCGGGGCATGAAGGAGCGTTTCAAGGAAAAGAAAAGAGAGATCATGAAGACCATCATTCCTTACAAGGACGACGGGGAGTGGGTGGAACCACCGAGGTAAAGACAGTTTCAGGTTTCAGGTTTCAGGAAAAAGACAAAGACAACATCTTGCGGTCTCTCGTTGAGCCTGAAACCCGGAATGGTCTTCCTGTCTTTGCCTGAAACGTGAAACGGAAATCGAGGGGCCCTAACAGGCCCCTCGACTGTTCTTTTAGAAGAAATACCAGGCGCCGAACCTGTAAACGTCGGCTATGCCTGTGCGATCGGCATTGCCCGTGCCCACGCTGAGGGGGGCGCCAGTGCTGGTGACAGGCACGCCGTATCCATTGTAGCCTGTGTAGTTCCGGACCCACTGGACACCGAACCTGATGGCCTGGTTTGCATCCCACAGCAGGTTTGCGCCGTAGCTCTGGGTCATGTTGTAGGTGCTGACCGCGGCGTTCCGCGCGTAATCGCTGGCGTTGTGTTTCAGATAGCCGTAGTTTCCGTTGAGGTGGAGGGTGTTGGTGATCCACCATGACAGGTTCGCCTGGAGGCCGAACATTGTCGGGGCGGCCATGCTGCCATCGGGCCTCTGGTACGCGGCGTAGTTGGAGTCATAGAGCCAGCCGCTGCCGTTCAGGTTCTGGCCGACCCAGAAGTTGCCGTTGAGGAGGACGGCCATTGCCTTGTTGCCTGCCTTCTCGGGAACGATAGGTACTGAATACCGGAAGGCCACCGCCCAGGAATTGAGAGTATCATCCCTGTAGTCGTTGCCGGTGGTGGTAACGTAGGTTTGAGACGTGCTGTTGTCTTTTCCATAGTAGCCGCCCAATGCGAACTTCAGGTTCTGGGGGCCGATCTTGCCGCAGCGGTCGGTCCAGTATGCGATCTCGCCCTGGAGTCCCGGCCAGCTGCTTCTGGCGAAGCCGTCATTGGACTGACGGATTCCGCGGAAGCCCGACCACTCCGTCGCGGAGGTGAGGCCTACCATGGCGTTGACCTCCTTCGTGAAGAAATAGCGGAATGCCATCTGCGGAGTCCTGATACCTTTCAGGTACTGGGCATAGTCAAGGATGCTGACCGTCGGGACGTAGTAGGGCATGCCCCACTGCTGCCAGTTCTGGCCCATCATCAATTCCGCTGAATCCCATTTCAAGGTCATGAAGGCGTGCCTGAGCTGGAATCCGCCGTAGGCGTTGCCTGTTGACGTGCCGCGGAAGTCGCCTTCGATGAAAGCGCTCGTCTTGGCGCCCCACAGATCGGGACCTTTGACGAGGAAGTTGAAACGGGTCTCGGCACCGCTCATGAAGGTGTTGCCGTACTCGTCGGCAAGGACCTTACGTGAGGATGTGCTTGACCGGGAAGCGTTTACCGCATCCGCGTTGGCGTTCTGTGAGGTCCAGCCGACGTCGAACTTCACGAAGCCGCCGAATGTGACATCGTACCTGCTTGTCATGCTGCCGGCGTTGCTCACTGCCGGAATGATAAGGAGCATTGCAAGCAGAAGGAAAGCTGTTCTTTTCATGGTTTCCCCCTTTGGGATAGTTTTTTTAAATCTCTGCCGAAACTGTTCTCTTTGAAATTACTCTTTGAAGGCGCCCTCACGGGCAGTCTTTGAAATTACTGGTGCGGCCTGTGTTGCATGAAGCAGTCTGTCGGTGTACCTCCTTCATTAATTTTTTTTAATTTTTATCAACGCCTCCGGCACTTGTCAAGGCCAATAAAAAGGGGCAGGGACCAATAGTCAGAAGACAGGGACGAGAGGGGCAACAAAATGTTTTCTCCCCCTCTGCAAGCCCATTTTTTTGTCCTATAAGTCCTAAGCGTCCTATAGGTCCAATATGTCCTATAGGTCTTATCCGTGTCCTATAGGTCTTATAAAAAGGCTTATAGGACCAATAGGACGCTTAGGACTTATAGGACAAACAAGGTTTGAGACAGGGGTTGGGGGGTTGTTCAGAGCTTGTCTATCGCCTTTACCGCTTTGCGGACTTTTTTGGGGAGCTTGCGGGGGTTACCTTTTCTGGGGCGGGGGGTTTCGTCGTAATCGTCTTCGTCTTTCGCCTCGAAGGCGGGCGCGGCCATCATTTCGGAGAGCTTCACGGGGGTGAGGAACGCGACGCCTCTTGCTTTTGCCTCGTCGATGATGGCGCGGTCGGAGCTGACCACAATGAGGCCCGCCGGCCGTTTGCGGATCCAACCGATGATGACGTCATCGGCCGTCTCGCCCTGCCGGGAATAGACGACCTCTATCCCTCTTACGTTCTCGCTGTGCCTTCCCGGCGCAGGGGTGTCCCAGGCATCGAAAACGACGGTCATCCGCGCGGACCTCATCTTCTTGTACCGCGCGCATCTTTCCAGGAAGTCCCTGCGAAGAAGGTCCATCGATGCCCCCTTCTGCACGGAGGAGGCATTGATCCGGTTGATGTAATTATAGCCGTCGATAACGAGATGCATAAAAAAACCCGTTTTAAGTTTCAGGTTTTAGGTTTTAAGTAAAAGACCAAAGACAGAAACAAAGACGGTTTTAAGTGTTAAGTTGAAGACCGGAAGAAAGAGAGCTTTTTCGGGGATTACCGAAGCATCCGCTATGCCGCTGGTCTCTTGCTTAAAACTTAAAACGTAAAACTTAAAACTGAGAAGTCCAAACTTAAAACCTAAAACTTAAAACTTAAAACCTTTTCTCCTCATAAAAATCCTTGAGTATCCTGTCCAGGACACCGTTTATGAATTCACGGGAGTCTTCGCTGCCGTACTTCTTACCCATCTCGATGGCTTCGTCGATGGCGACCTTGGGAGGCACGTCGCCGGAGAATATCATCTCGAACACCCCGATCCTCAGGACGTTCTTATCCACGTAGGCGATGCGCTCTATCCTCCAGTGTTCACACGCCTTCCGGATGAATTCGTCTATCTGCTCCCTGTGGGCGCTGGTCCCGGTAAGAAGAAGCCTCGCGTAATCGACAATGTCCTGCTGGTACGGAAAGAGCGAGCAATACTTGGTGAGGGCGCGTTCCGGGTCTTCACCGGCCGTCTCCACCTGGTAGAGCATCCTCAGGGCTAACTCTCTCGCTTTCCGTCTGCGCACAAGTTGCTTTCCTTGATGAGGTTCACCATCTCGATGGCCGATATGGCGGCATCGTATCCCTTGTTGCCCGCCTTTGTGCCGGCCCGCTCAATGGCTTGTTCTATGCTGTCGCTGGTGATGATCCCGAAGGCAATGGGTTTTTCCAGCTCGAGGGAGGATTGGGCTATCCCCTTTGTCACTTCCGACGCGACGTAGTGAAAGTGAGGCGTTGCCCCCTTGATGACGGCACCGAGGCACACGACGGCGTCGACGTCTCTCTTCTTCGCGAGCAGTTTCGCGGCCAGCGGGATCTCGAAGGAGCCGGGCACCCGGTAAATGTCTATCTTGTTCTCATCGGCCCCGTGCCTCTTCAAGGCATCGAGAGCGCCTTCGACCAGGCGGTCCGTTATGAAGCTGTTGAACCTGCTTACGACGATTGCAAACCTGAAGCCTTTTGCGTTGAGCTTGCCCTCCCGTACCATGTTCACCCCTTTATATGTTGTTTAGGATATGACCCAGCTTTTTCTGCTTGGTCGTAAGATAGGCTATGTTGTCCTTCGTCGGCACCATTTCTATGGGAACCCTCTCCACGACGGTCAGGCCATATCCCTCCAGGCCCTTTATCTTCTTCGGGTTGTTCGTGAGGAGGCGCATCTTGCGGACGCCGATGTCCCTCAGTATCTGCGCCCCGATGCCGTAGTCCCGGAGGTCGGGGGAGAAACCGAGTGCGATGTTCGCCTCGACGGTGTCATGGCCGCAATCCTGCAGGCTGTAGGCCTTAAGCTTGTTGGCGAGGCCGATCCCGCGCCCTTCCTGGCGCATGTAGACGAAGACGCCCTTCTTCTCATGCTCGATCATCTTGAGTGCTTTCTGGAGCTGCTCTCCGCAGTCGCAGCGCATGGATCCCAGCACGTCTCCCGTGAAGCATTCCGAGTGGACGCGCACGAGCACCGCGTCGTCAGGGTTGATCTCTCCCTTGACCAGGGCAAGGTGGGTCTTCTTGTCCACGTCGTTCTCGTACGCGATGAGGGTGAACTCACCGCCGAAGCGGGTGGGTATCCGCGTCTCGGCCACGCGGCGCACGAGCCTCTCGTTCTTCGTCTTGTACTTGATGAGGTCGGCTATGGTGACGATCTTGAGACCATGTTTTTCGGCGAAGACCTCAAGGTCGGGCAGACGCGCCATCGTGCCGTCCTCTTTCATGACCTCGCAAATGACGCCCGAAGGGTTGAGCCCGGCGAGCCTGGCGAGGTCGACGGATGCCTCGGTGTGGCCGACCCGCACGAGGACGCCGCCGCTTCGGGCGGCCAGGGGAAAGATATGGCCCGGCCGTGATATGTCGTCGGCAGTGGATCCAGGGTCGATGGCGACCTGTATGGTCCGAGCCCTGTCGTAGGCGGATATGCCCGTCGTAATGCCCTCTTTTGCCTCGATGGAGACGGTGAAGGCCGTGTTGTAGGGGGATGTGTTCTCCTGTACCATGAGGGGAAGGTCGAGCTGTTTCACCCTGTCCTCGGTGAGGGACAGGCAGATGAGGCCGCAGGCGAAGCGGGCCATGAAGGTGATCGCCTCGGGCGTCACCTTCTCGGCGGCGATCATGACATCGCCCTCGTTCTCTCTGTCCTCGTCATCGACGATGATGACCATCCTGCCTTCGCGTATGTCCTGAAGGACCTCTTCGATGCTCGAGATTGCCATGTGTTACGCTCCTTTCACAAACCCGTGACGAGCCAGGAAGTCGAGATCGATTCCCTTGCCGTCCCGCTTCGCCAGGAAACTTTCCACGTACTTACCGATGATATCGGTCTCAATATTTATTTTATCCCGCTGGTTCTTTTCTAGAATGGTAGTCCGGGAAGCGGTGTACGGAATAATATTGATCGTGAATTTATTATCACTTTGATCGTTTACTGTCAAGCTTATTCCATCGATGGCAACGGAGCCCTTCTTCACTATCGAACGGGCTGTTTCGGGGGGGACTTCGATCGTCATCCGGATCGAGTCGCCTTCGTTGCGTCTTTCCGTGATGGTTCCCACGGCGTCGATGTGGCCCGTCACGATGTGGCCCCCGAAGCGGCCGTCAGCCGCCATCGCCCTCTCGAGGTTCACCTTCTGCCCGGGGGCCTTGTCTTTGAGGGTCGTCAGCCGCAGGGTCTCCAGGGAGGCGTCGACACTGAAGGTCTGGCCGCGGACGGTTGTCGCCGTCAGGCACACGCCGTCGACACTCACGCTGTCGCCTTCCCGGACACTGCCGGGCTCGAAGGAGGTCCTAACGACGAAGACCCAGCTACCGCTTCCCTTCTCTATTGCGGCGATCACGCCTGTGTCCTCAATGATTCCTGTGAACATATCCCTCTATGTAGATGTTTTCCTTCAGCCTCTTCAGGGTGGCGACATCGATCCGATAGGCGTCCTTCAAAAAGTCGATCCCCTTGCCGCCCACGAGGTTAAGTGCTCCCTTGCCGCCTATGAGGATGGTGCCGTAGAAGAGGACCACCTTGTCGACGAGGCCTTCGCGCAGGAGAGTGGAGTTGACCTCTCCGCCTCCCTCCACGAGAACGCTCGTGACCTCACGCCGGTAGAGTTCTTCGCAAACGTGCCGCACCGATGCCCTGCCGTTGTCGTCTTTCGGCACCCTGATCACTTCGACGCCCAGTGCGGTCAGTTTGGTCTCCTTGTCGGTGCGGGAATCCTCGTTCGTGAACACCCACGTCCGGTACTTTTCCGATGTCTTCACCACGTCGCAGGCGAGCGGGATACGGAGCTTGGAGTCGAGGATGATCCTCACAGGTATCTTCTTCGGGTTCTTAAGCCTTGGTACGAGAAGCGGATTGTCGGAGATGACTGTGTTGATGCCCACGAGCACCCCGTCGTTGATGCAGCGCAGGAGGTTCGCCTGCCGCCGGGATTCCTCGTTGGATATCCACCGGGAATCGCAGGTCTTGGTGGCGATCTTGCCGTCGAGGCTCACTGCTGCCTTCATGGTGACGAAGGGCCTCTTCTTTTCCATGGAGCCTATGAACACCTCGTTGAGGCGGCGGGCCTCGTCCTCGAGCATCCCCACCTTGACATCGATGCCCGCCCTGCGGAGCATCTCCACACCCTTTCCGTTCACGAGAGGGTTGGGGTCGAGGGTGGCCACCACCACCCTCCTGATGCCGGCGGCGATGATCCGGTCAGCGCAGGGCGGCGTCCTGCCGTAATGGACGCAGGGTTCGAGGTTGACGTACAGCGTCGAGCCCGGGGCGTTCTCGCCGGCACTCTCGATGGCGCCCACTTCCGCGTGGGGGGAGCCGGCCTTCCTGTGATAGCCCTTGCCGACAACGGCATTGTCTTTCACGAGGAGCGCCCCGACCATCGGATTGGGCGACACCGTTCCGAGGCCTTTTTTAGCGAGGGCAAGGGCCATGCGCATGTACTGTTCGTCTTTCACCGGTTAAGTCACTCCTCGTCCTTTTTCAAGAGTAGTTGTGTCAGCTCGCTCATGAACTCCTTTATATCACGGAACTGCCTGTAAACGGAAGCGAAGCGGACGTAGGCGACCTCATCGAGGGTCTTGAGCTCATCCATGACCATCTCGCCGATCTCCGTCGCCTTTATTTCCCGCTCGCCCCTCTCGAGGAGATTGTACTCGATCCTCGAGACGATCTTTTCCAGGTTGGTGACACTGATAGGCCTCTTCTCGCAGGCCTTGTTCAACCCGCCGAGGATCTTTGCCCTGTCGAAGACCTCCCGCCTCCCGTCCTTCTTGACGACGAGGGGCAGTCCCTCCTCAAGCCTTTCGGCGGTGGTGAACCGTTTGCCGCACTTGAGGCACTCGCGCCGCCGCCGGATCGTGTCCATCTCCTTGCTCATCCTCGAATCAAGGACCTTGCTTTCCACGTAGTTGCAGAAGGGACACTTCATAAGGCCACCCCGACCACGCTCAGGTGCTGCGCGACCCCGTCTTCCGTTTTGTACTGTCCTTCGACGCCGGTGGTGTTCTTCGGGCCGAGGGGCTCTTCGTCTTGATCCTTTCTATCCTCTTGAGCACAATGTCCGATTCCTCAATGAGGCTCAAGGAAAGCTCGTCGGGATATCCGTCCTCGTAGTAGACCTCACGGATACCGGCGTTGATGAGCATCTTTATGCATATCGAGCACGGCAGGTGAGTGCAATAAAGGTGTGCGCCGTCTATGGACACCCCGTGGTATGCCGCCTGTATGATCGCATTTTGTTCCGCGTGAAGCCCGCGACACAGTTCATGACGCTCTCCCGGTGCGATCCCGAGCCTCTCCCTGAGGCAGGAGACCTCCAGGCAGTGTTTCAGTCCCGAAGGGGCCCCGTTGTAACCGGTGGAGAGGATCCGTTTGTCCTTCACGATGACGGCCCCCACGTTTCGGCGCAGGCAGGTCGACCTCATGGAGACGATGTGTGCTATTTCCATGAAATAGGAACCCCAGTCAGGACGATGGTTCTTCATATGTCGTATATGCGCGAGTAGAAGGGGAAGCTCTTGCACATCTCCCTCACCCTCGCACGCGTGCTGTCCATGAACGACCTGTCGCCAGGGCGTTTCAGGACGGCATCGATCATCTCGCAGATGATTTCCATCTCCCTTTCCTTCATGCCGCGGGTGGTGATGGCGGGCGTGCCCAGCCTGATGCCGCTCGTGACACCGGGGGTCTTCGTGTCGAAGGGGATGAGGTTCTTGTTGACCATGATGCCGCTTGCCTCGAGGGCTATCTGGGCCTCGTTCCCCGTTACGTTCTTCGGGGTGAGGTCCACGAGGAAGAGGTGGTTGTCGGTGCCTCCCGACACGATGCGGAAGCCGAGATCCGCCATGCACTTTGCCATGTGCTTCGCGTTCGCGATGATCTGGCGCTGGTACTCTCTGAACTCCTCTGTCATGGCCTCGCCCAGGGCCACCGCCTTGGCGGCGATGACGTGCATGAGAGGTCCACCCTGGATGCCGGGAAAGACCGCGGAGTCTATCTTCTTCGCCAGGTCGGCGTTGCACATCACGAGTCCGCCCCTCGGGCCTCTCAGGGTTTTGTGCGTGGTCGTGGTGATGAAGTGGGCGTACCCTGCCGGGCTTGGATGGAGCCCGGCCGCGACAAGACCGGCGATGTGGGCTATGTCGGCCATCAGGTAGGCCCCCACCTCATCGGCGATTTCCCTGAACTTCGCGAAGTCTATGATCTTCGAATAGGCGCTGGCGCCCGCGATGATGAGCTTCGGTCTTTCCTTGCGGGCGATGCTCCGTATCTCGTCGTAATCGAGCATCTCGTTCTCCGCCGACACCGCGTATGACACCGCCCGGTACCACTTGCCCGAGAAGCTGGGCCTCGCGCCGTGGGTCAGGTGGCCGCCATGGGCGATATCCATCCCCAGGACCGTGTCGCCCCGCTCCAGCGCGGCGTAGAATACGGCCATGTTCGCCGACGAGCCGGAATGGGGCTGGACGTTGGCGTGGTCCACGCCGAAAAGTACCTTCGCGCGCTCTATCGCAATGCTCTCTATCTCGTCGAGATAGGCGCAGCCGCTGTAATATCTCTTCGACGGATATCCTTCGGCGTACTTGTTCGTGAGGACGCATCCCTGTGTCGCGAGGACATCCTCGTTGACGTAGTTCTCGGAAGCGATAAGTATGAGACTGTACTCCTCGCGGTCCAGTTCGCGCCTCATCAGCTCGAACACCTTCGTGTCTTTTCCGTCAAGTTTCATGTCTTACCTGTCCGTGTTTTTTTCGAAAGCTTCTATCTTCCTCAACCTGCCGAGGTGCCTGCCGCCTTCGAACTCAGTGGAAAGCCACGTTTTCACGATCTCCTCGGCCAGCCCCTTTCCGATGATCCTGCCCGCGAGGACAAGTACGTTGGCGTCATTGTGCCTGCGGCTCTGAGCCGCAGTGTAGAGATCGTTAACGAGAGCGGCACGGATGCCTTTGACCTTGTTCGCCGCGATGCTCATCCCGATCCCCGTTCCACAGACGAGTATGCCCCTGTCCGCTTCACCGGCCGCAACACGCCTCGCGACATCGAAACCGAAATCAGGGTAGTCGACGGATTCCGGGGAATGCGTCCCCACGTCCGTCACCTGGTACTCTCCGGCCGGGAGAATCTCCTTTATGTATTCCTTCAGCTCGAAACCGGCATGGTCCGAGCCGACGGCTATCTTCATCCTTCGAACCTCCTAAGGACGAGAACGCAGTTCGTGCCCCCGAACCCAAAAGAGTTGGACAGCGCCACGTTGATGGTGTGTTTGCGCGCCTCGTTGGGCACGTAGTCGAGGTCGCAGTCGGGGTCGGGTGTCTCGTAGTTGATCGTGGGAGGACAGACCTGGTCCCTGATCGCCAGTGCGGTGAAGATCGCCTCTATCGCGCCCGCGGCGCCAAGAAGGTGGCCCGTCATGGATTTCGTGGAACTCACGGGCAACTTGTATGCCTTCTCGCCGAAGACCTTCTTTATGGCCAGGGTCTCCGTCTGATCGTTGAGGTCCGTCGAGGTCCCGTGGGCGTTGATGTAGTCCACCGCGTCCGGGGGGAGCGCCGCGTCGCGGAGCGCCATGTTGATGCACCGGATGAACCCGTCTCCGTCGGGGCAGGGGGCCGTTATATGATAGGCGTCCCCGTTGTACCCGTATCCGGCGATCTCTGCGTAGATCTTCGCTCCCCTTTTCCGGGCGTGTTCGAGTTCTTCAAGGATGACGACGCCCGCTCCTTCGGCCACGACGAAACCGTCGCGGTCCTTGTCGAAGGGCCGCGAAGCCCTTTCAGGTTCGCTGTTGCGGGTGGAAAGGGCCTTCATGGCGTTGAATCCACCCACGGTGAGAGGCGTCAGGTTCGCCTCGCAGCCGCCCGCGACCATCATGTCGGCGTCACCGTACTGAATGACCCTCAGGGCGTCGCCTATGGAATGAGCGCCGGTGGCGCAGGCGGTCACGATGCAGAGGTTGGGCCCCTTTATCCCGTACTGGATGGCGATGTGCCCCGGCGCCTCGTTGGCTATGAGCATGGGGATGAAGAAGGGGGAGATGCGCCCCGGTCCTCTTTCGAGCAGGATACTGTGGTATCTCTCGAGTGTCGGCAGGCCGCCGAGGCCCGTGCCCACGATCACCCCGATCCGTTCGGCATCCTCTTTGGAGATGTCGAGACCGGAGTCCCCCATCGCAACCTTGGTGGCGGCGAGGGCGTACTGGATGAAAAGGTCCATCCGCTTCATCTCTTTCGCCGAGACATACTCCTCGGCATTGAAGCCCTTCACCTCGCCGGCTATCTTGGTATCATGCTGCGTACTGTCGAATCTTGTTAGCGGTGCGATCCCGGATCTCCCCTTCAGGATCTCCGTCCAGACGTTGTCGATCCCCACTCCGAGGGGCGTTACGAGACCAACACCGGTGATTACAACCCGTCTTTTCAAACGACACCTCGCTGGATTATTTGCCCGCCAGGCGATCTTCTATGTACCTGATCGCGTCCCCCACGGTTTCCATCTTCTCCGCATCCTCGTCGGGGATCTCAATGCTGTACTCGTCTTCGAGTGCCATAATAAGCTCAACGATATCAAGAGAATCTGCGCCGAGGTCATCGATGAACTTAGCTTCCGGAACGACTTCCGACTCGCTTACCCCGAGCTGATCCACGATCATCTTTTTTACTTTTTCAGTTACTGACATTAAGCCACCTCCTCGTTTTATTGAAAGCTTCCTTCAAACTCCCGTCAGACCGTCTTGTCAGAACGCCCGGCCCCGGGTCACGCGTTGTTCACATGTACAACCCGCCATTGACATTTATCACCTCCCCCGTTACATAGCTGCCGTATTTCGAAAGAAGAAAATATACCACGTTAGCGACATCTTCGGGTTCGCCGAGACGTTTGAGCGGGATCGCCGCGTGCATCGATTCCTTCGCCTTCTCATCGAGGGCGTCCGTCATCTTCGTTCTGATGAATCCCGGGGCGACGGCGTTGACCCTGATGGAGCGCTCCGCGTATTCCCTGGCCACGCTCTTTGTGAAGCCGATGATGCCTGCCTTGCTTGCCGCGTAGTTCGCCTGTCCCGCGTTTCCCATGACGCCGGCGATGGAAGAGATGTTGACGATGCTGCCTCCCGACCTCAACATGTGCCTGACGACGGCCTTCGTGCAGTTGAAAACGCTCCTCAGGTTCACCGCCATGACCCGGTCCCAGTCCTCGTCCTTCATCCGGAGCAGGAGCTTGTCTGCCGTGATGCCGGCGTTGTTGACGAGGTTGTCGATCTTCCCCAGGTCCTTCACCACCTGGTCGACAGCCGCCTGGACCGTCTGGGAGTCGGATACGTCGACGGTGTAGAGCTCACAGCGCCGGCCTTTCGACCTGATTGTGTCGCAGACCCCGGACCCGTCGATCACATCGAAGATCGCGACATCTCCGCCCTTGTCGGCGACAAGCTCCGCGATCGCCCTGCCGATGCCCTGGGCCGCGCCTGTAATGATGGTCACCGTTCCCTTCATGCGAGAAGCTCCTTTACCGACTCTATTTCTTCGAATTTCTCCGCGTTCACGCAAGGGATGCCGGGAACGATCCTCTTGACGAGGTTCGAAAGAACCTTCCCGGGACCTGCCTCGACGAAGAGCTCGACGCCTTCGTCGGCCATCGTGCGGACGCACCTCTCCCAGAGCACCGGGGAGAACATCTGGCGATAGAGCCTGTCGTCCACCGACCCTTTGTCTTTCCCGGTGGCCGCGTCGACGTTGAAAACCACGGGGACCGAAAGCTCACCGTGGCCGAGGGCGGCCAGTTCGGTCTTCAGACGGTCCGCGGCCGCCTGCATGAGGGGTGAATGGAAAGGCCCCGAGACATTGAGGAAGACCGCCTTCTTGTATCCCGTCCCCTTCAATCTCTCCACGGCCTCCTTTAGCGCGCCGGCGTCGCCGGACAGGACGACCTGCTCGGCGGAGTTGAGATTGGCGGGGACCGCCACGTAGTCGTCGTGGGAGATCTCCGCGAGGACGGGGCCTATCTTTTCCATGTCGGCGCCGATGAGGGCGACCATGCCGCCTTTGCCTTTCGGGCAGGCCTCTTCCATGAAGAGCCCCCTTTTCCTGGTGATGGAAAGGGCCTCTTCAAAGGTGAAAAAGCCGCTTGCTGCAAGGGCCGTGTACTCGCCGAGGCTGTGGCCCGCGACGAGAGACGGCGTAACGCCCGCCTCTTTCCTCAAGACCTCGTAAACGGCATAGCCGACGAGCAGAAGCGACGGCTGCGTGTTGTACGTCTGGCGCAGCTCGTCCTCAGGACCGTTGAAACAAAGATCCGTCATGGGGAAGCCGAGCACCCTGTCGGCGGTGGCGAACATGTCGCGGACATAGTCGAACCTGTCGTAAAGGTCCCTGCCCATGCCGATGTACTGGGAACCCTGTCCCGGAAATACTATACCTGTCTTCTTCATCTATCCTCTCTCGCCGTGTGGATTCTCTTCCTCGCGAGATCAGTATCTCACGTTATGACCTTTTCTTCGATGCCGATTCCTTGATGAGCTCGAGACCGATGATGTTTCTCTGTATCTGGTTCGTGCCTTCGTAGATCTGGAGTATCTTGGCATCGCGCATCATCTTCTCGACGGGATACTCCTTCATGTAGCCATATCCGCCAAAGACCTGTATGGCATCGACAACGACCTTCATGGCCACGTCGCTGGGAAACACCTTGCTCATGGCCGACACCTTGGAGAAATCCCTGGGATTGCTGTCGATGTACCGGGCCACGGCGTACACGAGTGCCCGTGCCGCTTCCACCTGTATCGCCATATCGGCAAGGATATGCTGTATCGCCTGAAAGGAGATGATCTTCTTCTCGAACTGTTCCCTTTCACGCGCGTATTGTACGGCTGCCTCAAGTGCGCCATGGGCAACCCCCACCGCCTGCGCACCTATTCCTGGGCGGGTCCTGTCGAACGTCCTCATTGTCAGGATGAAACCCAGACCTTCTCTACCTATAACATTTTCCTTCGGGACTTTGCAATCCTGAAATACCAGTTCCCGGGTGGCCGATGCCCTGATGCCTAACTTGTTCTCTTTCTTACCGAAAGTGAATCCTTCCATGCCTTTTTCCAGGATGAAGGCGGTGGCGCCCCGGCCACCCTTCCCACGGTCCGTCATGGCGATGACGGTGTAGATCTCGGCCTCGCCGCCGTTCGTTATCCACTGTTTCGTCCCGTTGAGGACGTAATGGTCGCCGTCCTTCTTTGCCTCCGTTCTTATGCCCTGGGCATCGCTGCCGGCGTTCGCCTCGGTAAGTCCGAAGGCGGCCAGCTTCGACCCGCTCGCTATCTGGGACAGGTATTTCTTCTTCTGCTCCTCCGACCCGCCGAGCAGGATGGGATAGGCGCCGAGCAGGCTCGCCGCGTAGCTCACCGATACGCCGAGGCAGGCCTTGCTCAGTTCCTCGACGACGATGCAATTCTCGAAAGACCCTCCACCCATGCCGCCGTATGCCTCGGGGATGCTGACACCGAAGAGCCCCGTCTCGGCGCAGTGCTTCATGATCTCCCAGGGGAACTGTCCCGTTTCATCGAGTTCGGCACGAACGGGGACGACCTTTTCCTCCGCGATCCTGCGCGCCAGCTTCTGTATGCTCTTCTGGTCTTCAGATAGAAAATAATCCATGTGTTACCTCTCCTTTACTTTCTGCAACGATTGGTAGTTCTGCATGGTCTCATTGATCGATTCCTTGAGGCCCTTCTCGACGAACTTCTTCGCCAGCAGTATGGCATTGCGCATGGCCTTTTCGTTCGACTTCCCGTGACATATGATGCAGACCCCGTCGACGCCCAGCAGTGGCGCCCCGCCGGTCTCGGAATAGTCCGCTTTCTTCTGGAATTCCTTGAAAAGGTCCCTCAACAGGAGGTAGCCCATCCGAGCCTTGAAACTGTTCCTGATGCCTTCCTTAAAGAACTCAAAGATGAAGTCGGCAACGCCTTCGCTTATCTTGAGCGCAATGTTGCCGACGAAGCCGTCGCTCACAACGACATCGGTCCTGCCGTTGTACATGTCCGTGCCCTCGACGTAGCCCAGATAGTTGATGCCGAACTCCTTGATAAGGGCATGCGCCTCCCGGGTCAGTTCGTTGCCCTTTGTTTCCTCCTCGCCGTTCGAGAGGATGCCTACGCGGGGGGATCCTATCCCCAGGACGGAGGAGGCGAAGGAATTGCCCATCAGGGCGAACTGGGCAAGATGCGTGGGCTTGCAGTCCACGGTGCCGCCGGCATCGAGGAGGATGGAAACCCCTTCTCCCATGCGCGGGTGGAGCGTTGCGATCGCGGGGCGGTCGACACCGGGGATCCGGCCGAGGGTGAATATGGCGAAGGCCATCGCCGCGCCGGAATTCCCCGCCGAAACGACGGCCTGTACCTCTCCGCTCTTGTGCAGTTCGAAGGCCTTGTTCATGGAGGAGTCCCTCTTCTTCCTGAGGGCGTTCGAAGGGGCCTCGTTCATGTCCACGCAAACGGGCGTGTGGACCATGTCAAGGTTCGCATGGTCCGTCACGAAAGGTCGCATCTTTTCCTCGTCGCCGACGAGGACGATGGAAGCCAGGCCCTCACGGGAGATCGATTGTGCCCCCCTCACGATCTCCCTGGGCGCGAAGTCGCCACCCATTCCGTCGACGGCGATCCGTATCATCCGCTGGTTATGCTTCCTCGACCGCTATATACTGTTTGCCCTTGTACATTCCGCACTTGGGGCAAACCGCATGGGGAAGTTTGGGTTCCTTGCAGTTCGGGCACGCCACCACGGCGACAGGCGATGCGGTGTAGTGCGCGCGCCTCTTGTCCCGTCTTGCCTTCGCAGTTTTTCGTTTTGGTACAGCCATGGTCTACTCCTTGTCAATTTAAAAAAGATTTCAGTTTCTCACCGAGGAGACTCGAGGGCGCCTCGGGACAATCGCAGGGTTCCGTGTTCCTGTTCCTGCCGCAGGTCGGGCATATCCCCTTGCATTCCTCTCTGCACAGCGGCCTCACGGGGATGCTGAGCATGACCTCCTCGTAAATGAAGGGATCGAGATCGATCTCGTCGCCTTCGTAGTAGTAGACGTCGAGGTCGTCGTTGTGAAGCTCCATCTCTGCCGCTTCGGGAAGCGTGCTTTTCGGGGTGAGCTTGATGGCCATCTGAAGTGACATGGACAGGTTGTACTCCTCGAGACACCGCGAGCAGGCCATCGATGCCTCGACCGTCACGGGCCCTTCGATGCTGACGGTGTCGTCGAACTTCGCGACGGTAAGCTCGTAGCGCACAGGCTTTAGCAGTGTGAGTTCGGTATCGTCAGTCCTCGGGAATCGTTGAGTGTCCATCTCACCCTTCACGACCAGTATGTCTTCTATTTCCGTAAGTCGTATCAACACGGGTCGCCTTCTTTTGAAGATAGATAATATAAAGAGTTTAGCATTTTCTTGTCAAGGAAATTAACCTGTTGTAACTCTTGCCTTTTTGTCGGAAGAAGGCCCTGGAGCGGTTGTTCTGGCGCGCGGGAGGGGAGCCGTCTGCCGGTCGGGGTCACCCTTCACGCGGGCCCGCCCAGGAGGGCTTCGAGCTCCTTCTCGTCAATGGGGATCTCGAGCACCTTCCGCCTGTCCTTTTCGCCTTTGAGTATCCTGATGGCCGATCGTTTAACCTTGAGAACGTTCGACAGGTACCGGATCAGCTCGTCGTTCGCCCTGCCCTCGAGGGGCAGTGCCGTGAGCCTGACGGTGATCCCCGCCGGAGTGCGGGTTATCGCCCTCTTCTTTGCATTGGGTATCACTTTGATCTCCACGTTCATTGCGGGCTTCCTAGAACTTCAGGGCAAGGTGGAGCAGGAGCCTTGTGATCGCCTCCTGGAGAAAGATGATGATGAGCATGAGAAAGAAGGGAGCGATATCGATCATGCCGAACCGGGTGGGCAGGATCCTCCTTATGCGGTTGGTGACGGGATCGACGAGTCTATACACCGTCCGCACTATGGGATTGTAAGGGTTCGGCCGTATCCACGAGAATAGCGCCCGCGCAAAGATCACCCAGAAATAGATGGTGAGGGCCACGTTGAGGACCTTGGCCAACCAAACGATAAAGACACCGAAACCGGACATAGACAACTCCTGAGAGCGTAATAACCAATGACCAAATCACAATAACCACATAAAAAGACGATAACCAATAAAGGATAATGACCAATTGACCAAATTACAATAACCAAATGAAAGGATAATGACCAATGACCAATGACCAATAACCAATTGAACAGATGGAAAGGCACAACGGACTGGCTGTATCGCTTTTCTTTGGTTATTGGTTATTGTCTGTTTCTCTGGTCATTGGAATTTGGTCATTGGTCATTGCATTATCGGTTCTCCCAGGACTATTCCCCCCTCCACCTTGTTTATCTTCACCTCCACCATCCTGTTCTCGAGTTTCCGGTCGTAGGGGATGTGGACGGGGATGTAGTTGTCCGTGTATCCCCGCATGTAGCGGCCGAGGCGTCGCGCGCCTTCGGGGATTATCCGCGCCCGGCTGCCGGCGAAGCGACGGTGGAAGGCCTCCCGTTTTCTTGCATCGATCTCCCTCAAGGCCCTCACCCGGGCCTTCACGGCCCCTCGCGGGACCGTGCCGTCCATGAGGGCTGCGGCCGTCCCGGGCCTTGGGGAATAGGGGAAGACGTGAAGGTAGTAGACGGGGCATGATTCCAGGAACGCCCGGGTCTCTTCGAAGAGGGCCTCGCTCTCACCGGGGAACCCTGTTATCACGTCCATGCCGATCCCGGCGCCGGGCATCCTTGCGAAGACCCTGTCGAGTATTTTCCTCACATCTTCCTGACGATAGGGCCGCCTCATGGCGGCGAGCACACTGTCTGACGCGCTCTGCAGGGGGATGTGGAAGCTCCTCGCCAGCTTTCGCGAGGCGGCGGCGGTTTCGATAAAGTGCGTGTCGAACATGAGAGGGTCGACGGAGCTGAGGCGTATCCGGGGCGGGGTGGGGGCGTCCTCCAGGATGGCGATAAGCTCTGTGAGACCTGCCCCTGACTCGGGGTCCCGCCACGCCGATATCTCGATCCCCGTCAGGACCACTTCCTGTGTCCCCCGGCGCGCGAGCGTCTCCATGGTGCGCAGCATCTCCGCGAGGGGCCTGCTGCGCGGCGCTCCTCTCGCGTAGGGAACAACGCAGTAGCTGCAGAACCTGTCGCATCCGTCCTGGATCTTGAAGAAGAGCCGCGTCTTGCCCTTCATGGCCGGATCCTCCGGCGCCTCATCCATGGCAAGGGACTGCCGCGGGCCGACAAAGGTGCCGGCCGCTGACGCATACCGGCCGGGTGAGAGCTTCTCCGCCTGTCCCAAAACGAGGTCGGCCCCGAAGCTGTCATCGGGATAGGCCTGTGGGTGGCAACCGGCAAGGACCACCTTCGCCCCCGGGTTCTCCCTCCTTACGCGGTTGATGAAGCGGCGTATGTCCCTGACGGCGCCCTCGGTGACAGTGCAGGCATTGATCACCACGAGCTCCGCCGTGTCCGCACCCGCAGGCGCATAGCCGGCCCCCTCCAGATTCCCCGCAATGACCGAAGAATCCCACTGATTCGCCCTGCAGCCGGTGGTATGGATGAAGAAACGAGGTTTCATGTTCAAGGTTCCACGTTCCAGGTAAAAGAATCAGATTGTCTTGGCCTGAGACTTGAAACCTGAAACCGTACTTTTCCCTTTCCAGGTTCCAGGTAGAAGAATCGGGTTTCTTAACTTGAAACCTGAGACTTGAAACCTGGGACCGTCTTCTATCCTTTGTAGAACGGTGACATCTCGCGGAGCCTTTTCACGAGGCCCGGAAGGATGTCGAGAACGTAATCCACGTCGGCCGAACTGTTCTCCCGTCCCAGGCTGAAGCGGAGCGCGCTCTGGCACAGAGGCCCGGGTATGCCCATGGCCATCAGGACATGGGAGGGTTCCGAGGAGCCCGATGAGCAGGCGGAGCCCGACGAGACGGCAACGCCCTTCATATCGAGGGCAAGCAGAAGCGATTCCGATTCGACGAACTCGAAGCTCAGATTGAGCGTGTTGGAGACCCTCTGCAGGGGATGCCCGTTGAGGCGCACGTGGTCGATACGCTCAAGGACGCCGTCGAGAAGCCGCTGCCGCAACCCTTCGATCGTCTCGCGCCGCTCTTTCATCTCCTCTCTCGCCAGTTCACAGGCCTTGCCGAAGGCGACGATGCCGATGACGTTCTCCGTCCCCGCCCGTCTTCCCGATTCCTGGTGGCCGCCGTGGATGAGGTTGTCCAGTGTGACGCCTTCGCGTATGTAGAGGGCTCCCACCCCTTTTGGGGCGTACACCTTGTGTCCCGAGAAGCTGGCGAGGTCGACGCCGAGGGCGGCCACATTCACATCCATCTTGCCCAGGGCCTGCACCATGTCGGAATGAAAGAGGATATCCCTTTCGTGGGCGACTTGGGCGATGTCGGCGATGGGCATCACCGTCCCTGTTTCATTGTTCGCGTACATGACGGAGATGAGGATGGTGTCCTTCCTGATGGCGTCCTTCACATCCGCCGGATCGACAAGGCCATGCCCGTCGACGGGAAGATAGGTGACGGCAAAGCCCTGCGTTTCGAGGTGCCTGCAGCAATTGAGCACGGCCGGGTGTTCAACCGCCGATGTTATGATGTGGCCCTTGCCCGCCCTGTAGGCGATGCCCTTGATGGCGTGGTTGTCGGCCTCGCTGCCGCAGCTCGTGATGACGACGTCATTCGCCTTCGCCCCGATGATGGCGGCTATCTGTCCCCTGGCGGTTTCGTAAGTCTCCTTGATGTCCCGGCCGGCAAAATGGAGGCTCGAAGGGTTTCCGAAGAGACCGCTGAAGAAGGGTCTCACCGCGTCCGCCACCCGGGGATGGATGGGGGTTGTGGCGTTGTTGTCCAGATATATCCGGGGTGCAGACACGTTCTTACTCGAAGGAGACGTTCATGGCCTTGACGGGGCACACCCTGACACAGAGCTCGCAGGCGACGCAGCGGGTGTAGTCGAACTCCACCTTCATGGCCTTCCTGTCCCTGATAGAGAGGGCCCCCGGTGCGCAGACGCTGGTACAGAGGCCGCAGTGAACGCACCGCGTCTCGTCGCGGTTGATATCCTGCTCCATGGGCTCCGTGTCGATATTGAGGTCCTTGAGGTACCGGACGGCCTTCTTGAAATTCGCCTCCGTACCCTCCACCTCCATGACCATGAGAGACTCTGCCCTGGGGGAGATGTTGGCCCTCAGGATGTTGAAAACGAGATTGAAATCCTTGACGAGCCGGTAGACGATGGGCTTGTCGATGGTATCTTTCTTAAAACGGAGAATGATCCTCTTCTTCATGGAGTCCTCGCATATTTCGTTAGAGCCCTGCCGGCGGACTCAGGGGTTATATTTCGACGATGTCAAGATCTCCCCAGGCGCCGAGCTGATCGCCGAGTATGATCAATATCCCCGTTACACCGGGAAAGCGCTGTCCTTTTTCGACGGCGGCAGCGATATCGTCCTTTTTTTTTACACTATTACCGAGGCAAGTTGCAAGTCCGTCGGCGAAAAGGGACGAGCTTCCCACGACGCACACGGCGTCTGCTTTGCCGAAGCTCAGGGAGTGGCCCACCGTTCCCGACGAGGTGCAGACCCCCCGGGGCTCTGGGGCAGGCCCGAGTGCTATCCCGAGCCGCCCGCTGAAGGGAGAGGACCCGGCATGGATCTGTATGGTGCGCCTCTCCGATGTCCTGAGGTAGATATCGCCCCCGTTCTCGATGATGAAATCGCGGGTCAGCGGCATGATGTCGCGGCCCACGAACTCGGCGATGGCGCCGGCGACGGTCGCCATGGGACCCACCCCGATGAGGGCGGAGGCGTGTATCATCTCCGATGCGATGGCGGGAGCGAAACGGTCATCCCCGATGGGCGCGAGACTCTCCTGGAAGGAAGGTTTCATCCGGATGTACTCCTCGAGCTGGTTCCGGTAGAAGAGGACCCGTTCCTTTATGAAGGGGCTCAGGTCACTGTCGGTGCAGCAGAAGAGGTCTGTTTCCTTGTATCGTATCTCGTAGCAGGCGAGTTCCGCGGGCTTCGATATGCGGCGATAGAATCTTTCCTCGTACATGGCTTAAGCCGCGGTCTCCATGGAGAGCCCTCCCGGGGACTGCCTTCAACGCTGCGCGGTGTTTGTACTATAACAGGAGGGTGGACCGGTGTCAATGAGGCGGGGTAAAAGAAGGTTTCAGGTTCCAGGCGGGAGAAACGGGGGAGGCGGAGCTCCGGGCGTTCTTTCCATCGCTCCCGATTGATAATGCAGGGGCTTTCCGCTATAATCTCGCATAGGGTATCGATGGACAATAAAGAAGAACCGGGGGCGGTGCGATCGATGCGGAGGAGACCTGTCGGGAGGTGAGGGTGAAAGGCGATGTGGTGAAGACGGTGAAGCGTGTCGACGTCGAGGTCGACAAGGGCGCGCAGGAATTGCTTCCCGAGGAGGTCTACACGATCCATTCTCCGTCGGGAATATGGATCGTGGAGGAGGAAGGGAAAACGGTGGTGAGGGCCTATCCGGAGGAGGTTGAAACCTTCCTGGCGGCGATTCGGCAAAGCCGGATCCGCATCGGAAAGGTTCGCATCACTGAAGAACCGCATCGCGATTACTCGGAGGTGGCCAGGCGATATTTCCGCCCCGTCACGGTGGAGGACATCGTCATCCGGGCACCCTGGAACGGACGACGAAAAGGTGTCACGTATATCACCATAGAGCCCGGGATGGCCTTCGGCACGGGCAGGCATGAATCGACACGGCTCGTGATGAAGCTCATGAGACAGATCGACCTTGAGGGTAAGCGCGTCCTCGATCTCGGCTGCGGTTCCGCCCTGCTCTCGCTGTATGCCCGCCTGAAGGGGGCAAGGCACGTCATAGCCGTGGACAACGACCTCGACGCCGTCCTTTCAGCGCAGAAGAACGTGCTCGTCAACGAGACATCGGGCGTGGAGGTCGTCTGCGCCGACCTCATGGACGTAAGCGGCAGGTACGACGTTGTCCTTGCCAATCTCGACATCCGCACCTTCGCCCTTTCGTCGGGGCATATCATGGGCCTTCTGAAAAAGAAAGGGACCCTTGTCATCTCGGGCATCATCGGCCGCGAGAAGAAGGAGGCCCTGAAACTCTTCGTTCCCTGGGAGCCGGTGATGGAGGCGCGGAAGAATGCCTGGAGGGGGTTTGTCCTGAGAAGATAGTTCCAGGTTGCAGGTTTCAGGTTTCAAGGGAAGAGCAAAAGACGGGGTGATCCGGGCCGATGACCCGGACTTCCGGATCCTATCCCAGTTTGTCAGGGGGCGTTATGAATATTGGGTTTCTTGCGTCACATGGGGGGAGCAATATGCAGGCCATTATCGATGCCTGCAGAGCGGGGAGGCTGCATGCCGCGCCGGTCGTCGTCATCAGCAACAACGGCGATTCGCGGGCCCTTGAGCGAGCGAGGACCGAGGGGATCCCGAGCTACCACTTAAGCGGCACGACCCATCCCGACCCGGACGGTCTGGACCGGGCGATCCTCGATGCGCTGGTGCGTCACAATGTCGATGTCGTCGCCCTTGCGGGCTACATGAAGAAGCTCGGGCCCAAAACGCTCGCTCACTTCAAGGGGCGTATCCTCAACATCCACCCGGCGCTCCTGCCGAAACACGGCGGCAAGGGGATGTGGGGCATGCACGTCCACGAGGCCGTCATCGCGGCGGGGGAGAAGGAATCCGGCGCGACGGTGCACCTCGTGGACGAGGAATACGACAGGGGTCCCATCCTCGCCCAGGTACGCGTTCCCGTCATGCCCGGCGACACCCCAGAAACCCTGGCGGCCCGCGTCCTCATACAGGAGCACATCATCTACCCGGCAACCCTGGAGAAGATAGCGACAGGGGAGATAGTCCTTGCCGGCGAGGGCCGGTAAGGGCGTAGACGGGTCTGCCCTTCGGGCAAACGGGTCGGCGCTCGCGCGCCTAACGGGCATACGGGTGAAGAAGCTCACGGGTCTTTCGCTTCGCGAAAAACGGGCATACGGGCATACGGGTAAAGACCCTGTCGGTGCCCCAGGAAAGCCGGGGAACCTGTCTTGCACGTTTGTATGCATAATCTCTCATTTTATGTAGTGGTGTATAAACCTGCCGGCAGTCTCTGCGGCAACAGACAAAGGGTACACATGTCCAGATCGGGGCAGGCTGGTTGTCCAACGGCTGTCTTTCACGGCCCGTATGGCTTTCTCCCGTCTGCCCGTTAGGCGCGTGAGCGCCGACCCGTTTGCGCGCTTTTGCGCGCAGACCCGTCTGCCTTTCACGCGAACATCGCTTCCGCGAATTCCTTTGCGTTGAAGGGGATGAGATCATCGATCTTCTCGCCGACTCCCACGTATCTGACGGGAATGCCCAAAAGGTGGGCGATGGGGAGGATGAAGCCGCCCTTTGCCGTCCCGTCGAGCTTCGTGATGACGATGCCCGTGACGCCGACGGCTTCGTTGAAGGTCTTCGCCTGTGCGATGGCGTTCTGGCCGTTTGTGGCGTCCACGACAAGGAGAACCTCGTGGGGGGCTCCCGCAACCTCCTTTGCTATGACGCGGTGTATCTTCTTCATCTCCTCGATGAGGTTGGCCTTTGTGTGGAGCCTGCCAGCCGTGTCGAGGATGACGATGTCCGCGGCGCGGGACTTTGCCGCCTTGACGGCATCAAAGGCAACCGCCGCCGGGTCGGACCCATCGGCATGCCTTACCATCTCCACATTTAGCCGTTTTGCCCACACGTCGAGCTGCTCGATGGCGGCCGCCCGGAAGGTGTCGCAGGCCCCGAGGAGGACCTTCCTGCCGTCCTTGAGGTAAATGCCGGCCATCTTGGCGATGGTCGTCGTCTTGCCGACGCCGTTCACGCCCAGGGCAAGAATGACGAAGGGTTTGCTGCCGTTCACGGCGAGCGGGGCCTCGATGGGTGTGAGGAGCTTCTCCACCTCTTCCTTCATGGAGGCCCTTATGTCCTCGGCGGTGCGGATGGACCCGCGCTTCCATTTGTCTTTGAGGGTAGTAACGAGGAGCTCTGTCGTTTCAAGCCCGGCGTCGGCCAGTATCAGCGCCTCCTCTATCTCGTCGAAGGCTTCCTCTTCGATCGGTTTTCCCGAGACCATCCATTCGATCTTCGTCTTGAACTGGTCCCGCGTCTTCGTCAGTCCGTTCTTTATCTTTTCGAAAAAACCCATGGTGTCGTCCCCTAGTACGCTCCTTCCCGGTTGTCCCGGGCATAGAAACCTACGTTATTATATATATAGAGTTCCAGGTCCTCTTCGTGTGTCCGCAATTGCCCTTCGATGATGGCCGTGAGGCGGGGCAGATCGACAGTGCCCGTCCGCGACATCGCCTTTATGTCGTTGATGGATTCGAGAGGGTAGAACGAGCCATAGTTGTCCGTGTATTCCTTGAGCGCCTTCATTGCCCCCGGGTCCTTAAGACCGATCAGGATGAGCGCCTTGTAGCCGTACATGCGAAGCGATGTGAGCATGTCGGGCGGCGATTTCTCCGCGCTCACGATGTAGCCGAGGGCCTTGTCCAGGTCTCCCTGACGGTAGGCTGCAACGGCGAGGTATGTGAACGCCGCGCCATCAATATTGTACCGCGCGGCTTCGGTGAGGCACCTCACGGCGTCGTCGTACCTCTTCTCGGAAATAAGGTTCTTCCCCGCTCCAACGTTGCGCGAATAGAGGCTGTAGGTGGTGCAGGAACAGAAAAGGCAGGTAACGAGGACTATTCCGATTCCGGCGTATACGGCTTTCCGCATACCTTGCAGATGCCCCTCTCGTCTATCACGCCGATGCAGGCTCCGTCGCTGCACAGGACCCTCCTCGAAAAGTCGTCGTCTTCGCCGGTCTCTTCCCCGGCAGGCGCCTCGACCGCCAGCGCCCCTCCGCAAAGATAGCAGTAAGCGCCAAACCGGAAGACATCTTCCTTACAGTGGGGGCAGGCCGTTCTCTCGAATTCCTTCGAACATGTCTCACATAGCATGGTCATTGCTCCGCCTTGATCACTTTTGTTACCTTGCCTTTGTCGAATTCCACGTAGACCGTGCCTTTGTTGTCGGGCATGATCTTCCACTCGGGGCGATATGTCCAGATGATCTTGTTCTCCGGCGTAAGGCTTACCATGGTGGGCTCGCCCAGTTTCTTGCGGACCTCCTCCTCGTTCATTGAGATGAGGGAGTTCTCCATGAGCGGCTGCGGTTTTCCCGTAACCTTCTTCACGTATGAACAGGAAAGGAGAACAAAACAGGACAGAAGTATGATGCAGGTCCCTGAAAAACGGGGGCTTTTGAGATTTTTCCACAATTTTTGTGGAAAAGCTGTTGACAAATTGTATAAAGACATTTGTAACCTATTGATTATACTCATACTATCTCCCCTCTGCCCAAAGACCGTGCAAAAACTTTTTTTCAATCTTATCAAAGGCTTTCATCACGGTTTCGCGTTTTGTTCCGATCGCGCTTCCGGTGATACCTTATCACGGTTCATCCAATTATTCAACGGGTTGTGGACCACCTGATGGAGGGTGCTTGCGGGCGGCCTTCCTGAGCCGTTCCATGACCGCCCGGCCGATGCCCTTTTCCGGCAGCTTTTCGGCATAGATGATATCCACATCGTCGCGATCGAGCTCAATGAGGGCGGAGAAGAAATTGGAGGCTGCTTCCCTGAGGTCACCCGATGGGGAGAGGATCCTCACGTGCCGGGACCTCACCTCTCCCACAGGCTGCCGGAAGGCAAGGTAGGACGATGCTTCGTGCCGTGCATCGGACGGGCCGGCAACGAGCCGCAGCGGTTTCATGGGGGCGTAATGGTAGGGAAGCTCGCCGGGTGACTCGCAGATATCCGCCGCCCTCTCTTCCTCGATTATCCGCACGTGTTCCGAGAGCTCTTCAATGCTTATGGCCCCATGGCGGTGGACGAACACCCCTCCCTCGCGGAAGGATACTATCGTCGACTCGATGCCGTAGGCCGAGTTTCCCCCGTCGAGAACGATAGGAACACGGTCCGCGAAGGACCGGGCCACATGCCGCACCCGGGTTGGGCTCATGTAGCCGAAGGGATTCGCGCTCGGCGCGGCGATAGGCTTCTGCAGGGTGCCGATAAGCTCCAGCGCGACGGGGTGGGAAGGGACACGCATGCCCACGGTGGGAAGACCGGCGGTGACGATGTCGGGAATGGACGGCTTCTTGCTGAGGATCATGGTGAGGGGACCGGGCCAGAATACCTTCATCAGCCTTCGTGCCTCCCCGGGGATGTCGGTTGCATACTCCTTCACCCGCTCCGGTCCGTCAAGGTGCACGATGAGAGGGTCGAAATGGGGCCTTCTCTTTACCTCGAAGATCTTTGCGACGGCATAGGGGTTTTCGGCGACGGCCCCGAGTCCGTACACCGTCTCCGTAGGGAAGGCGACAACATCCCCCGCTTCGAGGGCCTCAACCGCCCTTAAGATCGATGTTCGCTCCTTGCCGTTCAGGATCTCCATGGGTTTGTTCAGTCGGCTTTAGAGCCGGAGGGCAGGGCCAAATGTTACCTGTTCTTGACTTACGGGAAGATAGGAAGGCTTACTTCGGTTCGACCGGCTTTTGAGGGTCCTTGTCTTTTTCCTGCTTTTCTTTCTGGTTCGGCGTGACATCGATGGAATCGGGCTCGTTCACGGATTTCTTGAAGCCCTTGATGCCTTTCCCTATCGCCCCGCCTATCTCCGAGATCCTGCCGGCGCCGAAAATGAGTATCACGATGACGAGTATGATGATCAGTTCCGGCATTCCGAGGCCAAACATTGCTTCCTCCTTATTAATGATGTCTACCCATTATAATAGGAAACAACCAAAATGTATAGAGTTTTGTCGGTTTTTTACTGGAAATGGGAATCCATTTCTGATACTATTCATGCTTGGCGGTCCCATCGTCTAGCGGCCCAGGACGTCGGCCTCTCACGCCGAAAACACGAGTTCGATTCTCGTTGGGACCAGATAAAAAAGTCACAGGTCACAGGTCGCAAGTCACAGGCCAGAGACAGAAGCGGCAATTATGGCCTGGCGCGTCCTATAAGTCCTACGCGTCCTATAGGTCCTATATGTCCCATCGGTCCTATCCATTCCTATAGATCCTATTCCCTGTCCCCGACCCTTCATCCATTCCCTATGAATCTTTTCAGCGCCGCTATCGCCCTTCCGCGATGGCTCAAAGTGTTCTTTTCCTCCGTGGAGAGTTCGGCGAGGTACTTGCCGAGTTCCGGGGAGTAGAAGACGGGGTCGTATCCGAAGCCGCCGGAGCCATGCTCCTCGAGACCGATGTATCCTTTGAGCTCTCCATAGAAGACATAGCAGCGGTCCTTCTGCGGCAGATAGAGGGCCACGTACGCCTTGAAGGTCGCTTTGCGCTCTTCCCAGGGCACGCCCTCAAGTTCGCCGAGAAGGCGCCCTATGCGATCCCTGTCGTCCCTGCCATAGCGCGAGGAATGGATGCCGGGCCTGCCGCCCAGGGCTGCTACCTCGAGTCCCGAATCATCGGCGAGGGCGGGCATGCCGAAATGCTCCCCCACCTTTCTTGCTTTCTTCATTGCATTCTCGGCATAACGGGGGCTGTCCTCGTCGACGACCACGGTGTCGTCGAAATCGAGAAGGGAGTGGATAGTGTCGAATTGCGCCGCAATGAGGCGCCGGATCTCTTCGAACTTGCCCCTGTTCGTGGTGGCTATGACGACATCCTTCATGCGGGGAAGAGAGGGCCGAGTGTTGCCTTCTGCTGTCTCGTTATCTCGCCTATGCCCTTCAGGGCGTACTGGTACATGACGTCAAACTGCTCTTTTGTGAAGGGTTTTTTCTCCGCCGTTCCCTGGACCTCGATGAGCTGTCCCTTGCCCGTCATGACGAAGTTCATGTCCACCTCCGCCTTCGAGTCTTCCTCGTAGGACAGATCGAGGGCGATGTTCCCTCCGACGATGCCTACGCTGATGGCGGCCACGCTGTCGCGCAGGGGGACCTTGTCGATCATGCCCCGCCGTTTCATCCCCCACAGGGCCTCCACGAGTGCGACGTAGCCGCCGGTGATGCTCGCGGTCCGCGTTCCGCCGTCGGCCTGGATGACGTCGCAGTCGACCCAGATGGTCCTCTCGCCGATGATATCGAGATTGACTATCGCGCGAAGGGCCCGCCCGATGAGGCGCTGGATCTCATGGGTCCTGCCGCCTATGCGGCCCGAGACGGATTCGCGAATCGACCTGTTGTGAGTGGCGCGGGGGAGCATGGAATACTCGGCGGTGAGCCATCCCTTCCCGCTGTTCTTCAGGAAGGGGGGGACCTTCTCCTCGACGCTGACCCCGCAGATGACCTTCGTGGCCCCCATTTCGACGAGGACGGAGCCCTCGGGATACCTGAGGAAGCTTTTTTCTATCTTAAGGTGACGTATTTCGTCGCTCGCCCTGTCGTTCTCTCTCATCTTTACCTCTTTTCGTATAATTGAGCAGACCTTCATGCAGCCTGTCGAAGGCCTCGGCCGGCCGGGTCTTCTCAACCTCGAGCCTCACGAAGACGCCCGGCATGTCTATCCCGAGGAACATGAAAAGGGGGATGACCTTCACCTTTCTCCGGAATGCGGCCGCGACGGACGATGCCAGTTCTCCCGACCGGGCAGCGTGCGACCCCGGCACCTCGTCCACGTTCAATATCAGGCCCTTCCCCTTCGTCGCGTTGCTCACCGCGATGAAGGCGTCGGTGCGGTCCGATGGCACGAGTTCCACGGCGAGCATGAAGAGCGCCTTTTCCTTGTTGACCCTGTTCGCGGTCTCGACCTGTTTTTCCATCGAAGCGGCGGTATCGTGGACGCTCAAGGTGAACCCCTTGCCGGTCAGGTATTTCCTGAAGTCGTTCCAAATGGCGTCGTCACCTGCGCCGGCCCGGGAAAGGACGATGCGTTCCGCGGCGCAGAGGGGCTGCACGGCTGCAAGGAGAAACAGGCCGGCGAGACAAGCGAGAAGTCCGCCCATCGGGGATGACCGCCTTCCCGAACCCGGCGGATTGAAGGATTTACTGCTGTGTGCCAAGGATATACCTTTCCAGGCCGACCGCCGCGGCGGCCCCGTCGCCGACGGCCGTGGAGACCTGCCGGAGCGTTTTCTTCCGGACGTCCCCTGCCGCGTACAGCCCCGGTGTCGCCGTAGCGAGCCCTTCGTCGGTGATGATGAAGCCCGCCGGGTCGCGTTCGACGAGGTCCCCGAGAAAGCCGGTGTTGGCCCGGCTGCCGACATAAACAAAGACGCCGCTTACCGGAAGGTCTTCGCGGCGGCCCGTCTTCGTGTCTTCGATGACAAGGCGTTCCACCTGCTGACTGCCGGCGATCTCGACGGGACGCCTGTTCCAGAGGAACTCCATCTTCGGGCTCCGAAAGGCGCGCTCCTGGAGTATCTTCTGAGCCCTGAGCGCGTCCCGGCGATGGACCACGTATACCTTCCGCACGATGTTGGCGAGTGACAGCGCCTCTTCAATGGCCGAATCGCCGCCGCCGATGACGGCCACGTCGAGGTCCCGGAAGAACATGCCGTCGCAGGTGGCGCAATATGAGATACCCCTGCCCACGAGCTCGTTCTCGCCGGGAATCCCCATCCTGACGGGTTCGGTGCCGCTGGCTACTATGACACCCCGGGCCGTGAGGGCTCCATCGTTGACCGTCACCGTGAAGAGTCCCTCCTGACGCGTGACGCTGAGGACCTCCGCGAACTCCCTTACGGGAAGTCCGAAGGCTTTCGCGTGGGCCGTGAACCTTTCCATCAGTTCCCTGCCCGATATGCCTTCAGGGAACCCCGGGTAGTTCTCGATGCGTCCCGTATTGAGAGGCGTCCCGCCGGGAAGGACCCTCTCCAGGAGGACGGTCCTTATACCGCCCCGCATGAGATAGAGACCGGCCGTGAGCCCTGCGGGCCCGCCGCCGATGACTATCGCTTCGTACTGCTCCGACATGTCCAAAAACCTCCCGAAAAGACCGCGGCGACCTTCTGTAAGGCCGCCTGCCGTGTCTCTCATTGTAAGGAATCCCCCCGCAATATTCAACGTAATTTTCTGTGCCCCGTGCACTCCACGGTGCAGTTCCTGCACATCAGGGCGGCATTGTGGGTCTCATAGAACCGTTCGGGGAAGCGGTGGTAGAGGTACTCCCATTGAATGACGACGATGATAGTGAGGGCGACGATGGACCACGTCCAGAAGGACTGTATGAAGACGAGTGGCGAGAAGGCCATGAGGTAGCCCCAGTTATTGATGCGGCAGGTACTGCAGCACTTGCCGCCGGCGAGCCACTTGAAGGGACAGAAGACGCTCACGCAGAACTGGTCCATGAAGACGAAGAAGAGGACTATGATGTAAATCCAGGTGTCGCTCAACATGCCCACCGTGCGCCACAGCGCGATGTCCCCCAGAAGCAGCAGCCAGTAGAAGGCCGATCTCAGCGCCCCCCTGTCCGTCCTTGCCTTCAGGGAGCGGAGTTGTTCATCCCTTTTCGGTGTGATGTTCTCGGCCTGCCGGTAGAACCGGCCGAATATCTTCTGCGACGAGATCTTCCTGTTGAACCGGGGGATCATTCTCTTCACGAGTATGAACACCGCCAGGGCCCAGAGGGCATGGTAGACCTTCACGGGGCCGACGAGCACAAAGGTAAAGAAGGCTTTGAGAACATCAGGTCGGACGATGGCTATGATGCCCACGGCCACGACAAGGGCGGCCTTCACGAGGAAGGCCCTGCGGCCCGGCATGCCCGTTCTTTCGACCCCGTTCCTCATGGGGCCTTCCGGGTACAACAGCCTTTTTCACCGTGGCTTACGCGGGCCATCTCAGCGGTCGGCCTCCTTCAACACCGCGGAGGCGCCGTTGCCGAGGATGAGGGTGTACGGTCCCTCACCGGCATGGTACATATACCTGATCTGGATGTAGTACGTGCCCGCCGGCAGATCGGCCTCGATGAGGAAGTCTTTCCGGGCATCCTGACCGTCGCGGGCGAGCCTTGCACCTTTCGTGTCCCACAGGTCGGCCACGATGTCGAGGCCTCCCTGCGAGGCGATGCGCATCCTTCCCCCGGGGAAGTCGAAACGGAACGTATCATAGTCCGAACGGTTGATATAGGCGTGAACCGTGGAATTATAGGGGATGACCGTGGCATTGCCCGATGTCGCCGGCGCCTCCTTCACGACACCCGACCGGGGAGGCTGAGAGATGCCCGGTCCCGGGGGTTGAGGCGGGACGGTGCCCGGCGTGGCAGCGGTGCCCGGGGTTTGGCCCGCGGAGGGGCCCGTTGGCTGCGGCGGTGTTGTGGGAGGTTTTTGTGCCCCTGCCGGGTCGCCGGGAATGTTGGTGAGAAGAAAAGGCGCCTTCCAGACGGTTCCCCTCAACCTGCCGGCAGACTTCGAGATCACGTCGTCGCTGTCGGCCGGTTGTTTCAGCATTACCTGCGTGAATGTTCCCGGCTTCCGGAAATTGACAATGACATAGAGATTGTTGTGCTCGCTCTGCGGCGCAATGGTGATATTGTGTCGCACAAGGTCGCAGGAGGCCTTCTCGCCCTGCTTTATCGGCCAGGGTTGCTGCCCCCGCGTGACAAACCCGCGCGTGAACCCCGTGGACGTCCCGTAGGAATGAGTGTCATTCGTAAGGGGCGTGTCTCCGGAAAGGTAGATCCATATCTGCGCGCCGTCGGGAGTCGCGGGATGACAATCGTAGAAGGTGTACTTCTGCCCCGTAGTGACCGGGAACCGGAATACCCTGACGTAATCGGGGACCTTCTGGCTTTCAAAAGAGCAGTACCTGAGGACCTTCTTGTAGATTGTCGCCCTGTTGACGGGTTCGGCCGGTGCCTTCACGGTGACCATCGTATTGAGGGGCAGGACCTCGGCTGTCATCTGACTCCGGGCGGGACAGGGATGCGCCGCGACGAGAAGACCCGAGGCGACGAAGACGAGCAAAAGGGAACGCAGGCTGGTTTTCATGGCAACACCCCTTGATTCAGAGACTGTCCGTTCCTTCCACGGGAACCGGCATACTGCCGCAAGGATAACCGGAAGGGGACAGAATGTCAACGAGGGAGGAAAAGACAATGACCAATAACCAAATCCCAATAACCAGAGAAACAGACAATAACCAAGAACCAAGAAAACGATACAGGCAGTCCGTTGTGCCCCCTCCCTTTGTTCAATTGGTTATTGGTAAATTGGGCATTGTTTTCAATTGGAGCGGGCGACGGGGCTCGAACCCGCGGCATCAAGCTTGGGAAGCTTGCACTCTACCAACTGAGTTACGCCCGCACCGAAGTATAATTCTAAAAGAAAAGGAAGAAGAAAGCAAAGGAAAAGACAGGTGATGGGTTATGGGTAGTAGGTAATAGGGAAGGGTTGTTTCCCATCACCCATTACCCATAACCCATCACCTGTCTTTAGTTCTTTCTATTATACCCGAACCTTTCCTCGAAGACGGGGGCCACAAGGTTGTCGATGGGGGCGTGGTCGTCGTGGATGACGATGGCGTCCTTTCTGTTTATGAACTCGTCCATGAGGTCTTCGGGCACGATGGAGGACGTGGCCCGGGAACCCAGGCCGTGCTGGATGAAGGACTGGAAGCTGGCAATGTCGAAATTCCCCTTGCCGGCGATGACGATGAAGGTGCTGATTCGGACCTTTCTGAAGTTGGGGCTCACGGAGATGAGATAGACGTTCTTCTCGCCGAAGACCTGCCTCAACGTCTTGATATAGGAAGGCAGAAAGAGCCCCCTCTGGAAATTGTCGATGATATTGGACATCAGGATCGCCCCGGGGTTCATGATGTCGTGGATCTGCTGGAGGAACTCCTTCGTCGTCAGGTGATAGGGTATGGAGATGTCGTTGTAGGCATCGGTGAAGACGAGGTCGTATTTCTCCTTGCAGTTCATGACGAACCATCTGCCGTCAGTATTGTAGCTCACGATCCTCGTGTCTTTCGGAAGGCCAAGATGGTCGTAGACGATCTTCGTCACCTCGGGGTCTATCTCGACGACGTCGACCTTGGCCCTGGGGTAGGTGATCTCCATGTACCGGGGGAAGGTGTATCCGCCTCCTCCGATCGTGAGGCTCTTGAAGGGCGTCTGTTCCGCGAACTTCCACTTGAGAACGTCGGCATAGATTCGTTCGTACTCGTACTCGATGTGTTTCGGGTCCTTGAGGTTCACGTAGGAGTGTATGAGGTTGTCGAGGACCATTGCCTCGAGCTCCGTCTTCCGGTCGGAGCTCAGCGTCTTCGACAGCTTGATCGTATAGTAGTCGCTTTCCTTGTAGAGATATGTCTTGCCGCTCGCCGGGACGGCGTAGAGGTAAGAGTTGATGAAAAAGAGGCTCGGCACCGCGATGATGACGAAGACGGCCATGCTGGTCTTTTTCCGGAAGATCGATCCCGCCAGAAGGGCCACGACGAGAAGGACGATGCCCATGGACAGGATGATCGTCCGCGTGCCCATCCAGGAGATAAGGAAGAAGCCCGTGACGAATGTCCCGATGATGGCTCCCAGTGTCGAGATGGCGTATATCTTCCCGATGACGTTGCCCGCGTTCTCGAGGTTCTTGAGGGTGAGCCTCACGACGACGGGTGAGATGGTGCCGAGGACGCAGCCGGGGATGAAGAAGATGATGGATGTGACCATGAAGATCCGCAGCATCAGGGAAACGGGGAACCGGTAAGCGGCGATGGCATAGGTGAGGGGAATGATCGTCAGCGCCATCACACCCGATATGAAAAGGAGCCACCCCAGCGTCTTCCTGGAGGGGTACCGGTCGACGAGCTTGCCCCCGATGTAGGCGCCGATGCTGATGCCGGCAAGGATGACGCCGATGATGCTCGTCCACGTGTAGATGGAGACCCCCACGAAAGGGGCAAGGATGCGCCCCGCGACCATTTCGATCACAAGGGTACAGAAACTCGCGATGAAAGTAATAATGTACGCTTCAAGAAGACTCATGGATGCAGACCTCCCTGTATCATTATCATGTATTCGGCCTTTGGTAGGGAAGATGTCCCTTTTGCTCACCCGGAAACCTTAATACTTAATAGCATCACCCCCGTTTTGTCAAAGAAATTCACCGAAAAGGCCGTCTCAGGTATCAGGAGGAAAAGACTGTTTCAAGTCTCAGGTTCCAGCAACTGTGTTGAATGTCAATTGATTTCTTTTTCATGAACGGGCCTCCGCCCATGTTGCTTTGTTCTTCATCA
>MVQP01000010.1 GCA_002067235.1 Syntrophorhabdus sp. PtaB.Bin047 | reverse complement strand
GCTCGCGTACCCTTTCTGGATCACAAGCTGTGGGAATTCTGTGCGTCAGTCCCTTTTCGTTTGAAGATCGACGGCACCTATTTCAATCTTACCGAGAAGTCCCTCCTCAGGAACGCGGTCAGAGGCATCGTGCCCGAGGGGGCGAGGCTCCGCAGGAAAAAAGGCCTGGCGGCGCCCTACGAAGCCTGGCTGGCAAAAGTCCGTCTGCCGGACTGGGCGGAGACAGCCTTTTCAGAGGCCGACATAAGAAAGGTCGGGATCTTCGACGCGAAAGCGGTTGAAAGAGTGAGGCGGGAGCACCAGGCAGGCCTGCCGGACCGGGCGACGCTGCTCATGGGCGTGCTGGCGCTCCAGACCTGGTCCCGTATGTTCATGGGGTAACCATTGCGTACCGCGAAACAGATTTCGTCTTCCGGGGATAAAGTCATTCTGCTCAACGCCACGGGACTGGGATACCAGGTGATGAGGGCCCTCGGCAAACGGGGCGTCCGGTCCATCGTCATCTATGACCGGGAAAGCGAGGAGATCGGAAGGTATTCGAGATACGTGGCCGACCGCATCGAGGTCCCGTGCTTCATCGAGCAGCCGGAGCGCCTCCTCGTCTATCTCCTGGAGAAAGGGCGGAAATGGTCCGGCACTTTGGTCATACCCACGAAAGACTACGGCGTCGAGTTTCTGGCCAGGTACAGGGACATCCTGTCGCGATACTACATTATCCCCACGCCCGGCCTCGATGTCATCGAAGGCATCCTGGACAAGAACGTCCTCTACGAGAATGCACGCCGGGTGGGAATCGCCGTTCCCGAAGCCTTCCGCCCGCGGTCCCTTCAGGAGTTGTACGGGTTCAGGGACAGGATAACGTTTCCATGCCTCCTGAAGCCGGGTCGGGCCCACGTGTTCATAAGGCGTTTCGGTTTCAAGATGTTCGAGATCGAATGCTTTGAGCAACTGGCGGGTGTGTACAGGGAGATTACCGGCAACTTCACCTGTGACCCTTTCGGCATGATGGTATGCGAGATCATTCCCGGCCCGGACAGCAGGCAGATGGTCCAGTTCGCTTCGTACATTGACCGTTCGGGAGAGATCCTGGCCTCCATGACATCGAGAAAGATGAGGCAGGACCCGCCGAGATACGGTCAGGGACGGGTGACGAAGAGCGAGAAGATAACCGATGTCGACGAACAGAGCCGCAGACTCCTCACAGAGCTCGGCTACCACGGTTTTTCCGAGATCGAGTGGAAATACGACCCCCGGGACGGTCGATACAAGCTCATCGAGATCAACCCCAGGTTCATATTCTACACGGCCCTGTGTGTTTCCTGCGGCATCAACTTCCCCTATATCCAGTACGCGGACCTGGTCCGGCATGAGAAGATACGGGCCCACTCCTTCAAGGAGAACGTTTACTGGGTGCATCTGTACAAGGACCTCCTCCACATGGTGCTCAACCACGCGGTCGAGAGGCTCTCTCCCTGGGAGTATCTCCGCCCCTACCTGGGCAGGATGTCCTTCGCGATCTTCGATCCCAGGGACCCCAGGCCCTTCTTCGAAGAGTGGAGGGAGCACGTGGGCAACATGCTCAGGAGAAGGGGCTGCGTCTTGAGGTGAACACGTTATGAGTGCCATCGTCACGAACGCGAAGAACAGGATCGCCTACACTGTCGTCAGGAGCCTCGGCGGGAAGGGGATACCCGTCTACACCGCAGACTTCGTACCTCTGTCCATGTCTTTTGCATCGCGCTTTTCAAAGGGACACTTCATTTACCCGTCCCCGTTCAGGGACCGGGCGGGCTTCATCGCGTCCATCGTTCAGAACGTGCGGCGCCTGAAGGCCGACGTGCTCATACCGGTGTTCGAGGAGACATTCCTCCTGTCAAAGTACAAGGATGAGGTCACGCGGCATGTCCGCATGGCCGTTCCCGACTACGACCAGGTGCTCACCACGCACAACAAGGACAGGTGGATGCCGCTGGCCGAGTCGCTCGGCGTGCCCGTGCCGCGGACCTTCGCCGCGGCGGAGCTGAGGAAGGCGGGGCCGAAGGCAGCGGCCCTGACCTATCCCGTGCTCGTGAAGCCCTATCAGGGAGGGGGCGCCTGGGGTATCAGGGAGGCGGCGACCGAGCGGGAGCTCGAGAGCATCCTTTCCGGGGACACGTACTTCGGGCGGCCCTGGGAGAGGTTCTCCGTCCAGGAAAAGATAAATGGGACGGTGCATTGCGTGGCGATGCTCTTCAGTCGCGGAGAGTTGAAGGCCCATGTCGTTTACAGGCAATTGAGGGACCTCCCCTTTACGGGCGGACAGGCGACGCTGAGGGTCAGCGTCGATGACCCCGTCGCGGTGGGCCATTTGAGAAGATTGCTGGAGAGGCTCGCCTGGCACGGGATATGCCAGGCGGATTTCATCGTCGACGAGGCAACGGGCACGCCCTATCTCATCGACATCAACCCGCGCCTCTGGGGTTCCCTGGTACAGGGCATAGCCAGCGGCGTGGACTTTCCTTACCTGCTGTACACGCTGGCCCGCGACGGAGATACGCGCCGTGTCGACGGTTTCAGCAAGGGTGTTGTCACGCGATGGGTGTGGGGGGACCTCAGGACCTTTCCCGAGGCCTTGAAGAGCGCCGGCGACAGGATGGGATTCCTGAGGGAGTACTTCCGGCTCTTTGGCGGGAAGATCGCCTTCGACGATCTCAGCCTCAGGGACCCCTTGCCCTTTTTCACCTTCGGCCTCGATTTCCTGGCGAAGATGGTGGGACAGAAGACACTGCACCCCCGGTCCCACGATTCGCTGGAAGGTGTCTGGGAATAGATGAGACCAGCAGAGCTCCTGACAAAGCTGAGACGCAGGTCCCCCTTTCAGGTCGCGTCGGCCGTCCTTCGCTTCGCGCGGGGGTACGTCGTCTCGTGCCTTAGCTTCGAGCGGCGCGCGCTGGTGTCGGTCCGCGGCAGGCTCCGCATAGTGAGGCACGACGGGACCATATCGGTTGGCGACATGACCGACCTCTGGCCGGGGGTGAAGCTCTCCTGCCGGGGGCGCGGCGGCGTTGACAGGGCCCGCATCAGGATAGGCAGGAACTGTTCCATCGGCGACAGGACGGAGATCCACGCCGGCAGGCTCGTCGACATCGGCCATGGCGTCATCATAGCCTGGGACTGCGTTATCATGGACCGCGATTATCACTCGACCGACAACGGGCCCGAGCTGGTGATGCCTGTGACGATAGGGAACGGGGTCTGGATCGGCTGCCGGGCCATGGTCCTCAAGGGGGTGACCATAGGCGAGGGGGCGGTCGTTGCCGCCGGTGCCGTGGTGACGAAAGACGTTGCACCTTTCACCCTCGTGGCGGGCAATCCGGCCCGGGCCGTAAAGAGAGTGGCGGGCTGGCGAAAGGGCCGACCGTCCCTCACCATCTCACGGAATACATGACAGGCAAACCGCCAAAAAAGCCGATCACCGTGCTGCACCTTATCGCTCCGACCCATTTCGGAGGCGCCGAGAGGGTGGTCCTCAGCCTCGCGGATGCCATAGACCGGTCACGGTTCAGTGTCATTGTCGGTTCTTTCGTGAACGCCCGTTCCCCCGACAATGAGTTCCTCGGGCGGGTGCGTGAGATGGGGATCCCCGGCACCGTCTTCTGGCTGAGGCGCACCCTGGATGTCGAGAACATTCCCCGTCTCGTGCGGTTCATCCGCTCCGAAGGGGTTGCCATCGTTCATACCCATGGGTACCGCTCGGATATCGTCGGGCTGATGGCCGCCAGGCTGTCGTCCCGCCCCGTGGTCGCGACGATCCACGGCTTCGTGTCCATCGACCCGCGATTGCGTTTCTATGAGCAATGCGACCGCTTCGCTCTGCGCTTCTTTGATCTTGTGCTGCCCGTCTCGGACCAGATAAGGCAGGTTCTGCGCTCAAGCGGAGTGCGCAGGGAGAGGATGACCACGATCCGCAACGCCGTTGCGCCTGCGGACGGCGACGGGAGGAAATGCCCGGTCCCGTCCATCCCCCTTCACAAGCGTGACGGGGAGTTTCTGATAGGCATCGTCGGAAGGCTGAGCCCCGAGAAGAACATCCCGGGGTTTCTCGAAGTGGCGAAGCGGCTGTCGGAAAGATACGCCCATCTGAGGTTCGTCGTTGTCGGCGAAGGCCCTGAACGGGAATGCCTCGAAGGCCTGACGATGAGGCTGGGTCTCGATGGAAAGGTGAGGTTCACCGGGTTCGTCGAAGCGATGGAAGGGATCTATTCGTTGCTGGACATGCTCGTCATAGCCTCCTCGACGGAAGGGGTGCCGCTGACCGTCCTCGAGGCGATGAGGCACGGCATACCTGTGGTTTCCACGGGGGTGGGCGGAATACCCGAGGTCATCGAGGACGGTGTTGACGGCCTGCTCGTCGAGCCGGGGGACACGGGGGCGCTTTGCCGGGCCGTCGAAGATCTCGTCGTGGACGCCAACAGGTACATGGGTATATCCCGAAACGCTCAAAAGAAGGTCCTTCGCGATTTCGAGAGATCGTCATGGGCGCGGAGGATCGAGAGATGTTATCTGTCTATGCTCAATAAAAGGGAGGAAGCGTCGAATGGATAAGCTCAGAGTCGGTATTGTCGGTTGCGGAACGATCTTTCACCACCATCAGGCCTTCATCCGTTCCTATCCGGGAGCCATCCTGTGCGGGGTGGCGGACAGGGATGAGAAGGCTTTGAAGAAGGCAAGCGACGTGTACGGCATCGCAAACTGTTACAGTGACCTCGAAGAGATGGCCCGCGCGCAAGCGACGGACGTCATCCACATCACCACGCCTCCGCAGACACACGCAATGCTCGCCGAGAGGGCCATGAACCTCAAGAACCACGTCTTCGTCGAGAAGCCCCTGACACTCGACCACGGCAGCGCCGTAAGGCTCTACGACATCGCCGCTCAGAACGGCGTCCGACTGTGTGTCGACCACAACCATCTGTTCGATCCCTGGATGCTGAAGGCAAAGGAGGTCCTGAAAGACCTGCGTGCCGGGGACGTCACCTATGTGGAAAGCTACTACGGCATAAACCCCCGGATCCCGGAGATCATGGGTTACCGGGGGGCGGGCGAGATATCGTGGATCTTCTCCCTGCCCGGGGGGCTTTTCCATGATTTCCTCTCCCATCCCCTCTACCTCATGCTGGAGTACACGGGCAGGCCGGTGAGGATGCAGACGATGGCCGCCTCATGCGGGGCCCTCATCCAGGGTCTCTCCGATGAGCTTCACATCATGGTGGAGGGCGAAAGGGCCATGGGCAAACTAACCATATCCTTCAACGCGAGGCCCTTCCAGCATTTCCTGAAGATCTACCACAAGAAGGCCATTATCACCGTGGACTTCAACAACATGACCATGGTAGCCAGCAGGTTGACGGGGCTGCCGGGGGCGGTGACGAAGATAGCCGGGAATCTCGGGGCGGCCCGTGCGCTGACCACGCAAACGTTCTCCAACGTGTACAGGTTCCTCACGGGGAGACTGAAGCCCTATTCGGGGATGAAAAACCTCATCCACGGTTTCTACGATTCCATCCTGCAGGCGACGGACACCCCGGTTACCGCGGAAAGCGCCCTTGCCGTACTCAAGGCCATGGACGAGGTGTGGAAGGACGCCGGCAAGCTCCATCCCGTGTTCAGGAACATCCACGCCAGGGCGGAAGTGGAATGGGCCCCGGCGAGGGGAAGAGTCCTCGTCACGGGGGCAGGGGGTTTTCTCGGCCGGAGGCTGACGGAGGTCCTCGTGGAGAAGGGGTATTTCGTCCGCGTTCTCGTCCGGAAGCTCACGGACGTGGATCCCTTCAGGATACTCGGTGTCGACGTCCATTACGGAGACGTGCGCGACGAACTTGCCCTGGCGCAGGCCATCGACGGGATGGATTTTGTGGTCCATGCCGCCGCCGCCCAGGAGGGCGATTGGAGCACCTTTGACGCCACGACGGTCCGCGGGACGGAAAGGGTCATGAGACTTGCCAGGCAGCTCAAGGTCAGGCGGGTGATCTACATCAGCTCCATGAGCGTCTACCATATGAGCGGTCTCAAGAAGGGGTCGGTGGTGACGGAGGACGGCCGGCTTGAAGAGAACCCGGGGGCCCGCGGATTCTACACCTTCTCGAAGCTGGAGGCGGAAAGGGTGGCGAAGGGTTTGATGGCGGCGAGCGGCAACGGCAACGGCAAGGTCCCGGGGGTCATACTGAGGCCCGCCACCATATACGGGCCCGGAGGCCCTGTTTTCACGCCCCTCATAGGTATCTCGCTCTTCGACAAAGTGTTCATGATACTGGGGAAGAAGAAAATGAGGCTGCCTCTCGTTTACATCGACAACCTTGTGGATGCCATTATCCTGTGCATGGAGGACGACAGGGCGGCGGGCCAGACGTTCAACGTCATCGACGACGAAGGCACGACAAAAGAGGACTACGTGAGGAAACTTGCGGCAGGGGTGTTCCCGCGGTCCCGCTCGGTGTCCTTGCCTTACTGGTTCGTGTATTCCTCCGTCCGCTTCCAGGAGGCCGTTTTCAGGATGATGCACAGGGACCCCGTACTCACCCGGTATCGGCTAAGTTCCGCATCCGCGGACACAGCCTTCAGCAACACGAAGATCAAGGAGCGCATAGGCTGGCGGCCGAGGGTGTCTCTCGAGGAAGGTCTTTCAAGGACCTTCGAGTGGTTCAAGGAGAATGGAGGATAAGGGTGATGGGTCATGGGTGATGGGAACTGCGGAAGGTAGAACGGTCCCCCGGAGGTTGGCCGAGTGAAGTCAATTATCCTGCTCTTGTGGATTCCCCCTCTTGTCTATCTTAGCTTCAGCGTTCTCTATCACGTTTTCCTTGCCGTCGCGTATTTCGTGACGAGGGACAGACAAAAGGCCGTCGCTCACGGGACGCGGCGGTACCTCGTCCTCATACCGGCCCACAACGAGGAGGCCGTGATAGGAAGGGTCCTGGCGAGCCTTGCCCGGGTGGACTACGACCCGGGTTGCTTCGAGGCCTGTGTCATCGCGGACAACTGCACTGACGGGACGGCCGGGATCGCCGGGCAGCACCATGCCAGGGTCCTCGAGAGAAACGACGCGTCAAGGAAGGGCAAGGGTTTTGCCATAGAGTGGGCCCTGAAGCAGGTCGACCTCGATGCATTCGACGCCGTTGTCATCGCCGACGCGGACAACCTCATCGACCCCGGGTTCTTCCATGGCCTCGACGAGGTCCTCGACGAGGGAAGAAGCGCCGTCCAGTGCAACAACTGTCTTGCCAACTCCCATGATACGGCCTTCACGGGGGTCATCCACCTTTCGAGGACGATCAACAACGAGCTCTATCATCACGTCAAGCACCGGATCGGCCTGTCATCGTACCTCATGGGGAACGGCATGTGTTTCACGACGCGGCTCCTCACGGAGCATCCCTGGGTGACGGGAACGATGGCCGAGGATTACGAGTACTACGCGAAACTCGTGGCGAGCGGCGAGATCGTGGGGTTCGCGGCGAATTCCCGGCTCTATCACCAGGAATCGAGGGGGTTGAGGCATGCCTCGGGACAGCGGCTCCGCTGGTCGGCGGGACGCTTCGAGGTGGCGAGGCGATATGGCCTGACGCTCTTCATGAGAGGCTTGAAAACGCGAAACTACAGGGTTGTGGACGCCTCTTTCCCCCTCATTCTGCCAAACTTGTCGCTCATGGTGAACATGACGGCCGGCGCGCTGGCCGCCGGTCTTGTGACGCACTGTTTCATCCCCGTGCCTTTCGTAGTGCTCTGGCTCGCCCTTCTCATGACGATGGAAGCAGCCTACTTCGCCAGCGGGGTCTACCTCACGGGGATGCCGGTCTTGAAGTTCCTCCACGCCGTGGGTTTCGCGCCGCTCTTCCTCGTGTGGAAGGGCTGCATCGATCTTTTGGGAATATCGGGAAGGAAAACAGGACAATGGGGAAGGTCGGGCAGGCTGTGAAACCGGCGGATGCGCTGGCACTGAGAGAGGAGGGGAACATGATAGCGGAAAACCGGGCGGCCGCTGACCGCGACCATCTCCACCGGGTGAAGGATTTCCATGACGCCGATGCCTCACGATACCGGGCCGACAGGTATCACCGGGAGACCTGTGAAGGGTTGGCCTACGTCACGCGCAGGCAGATCGTTCTCGCGATGGCCGACGTGCCGCCGGGGCGGGTCCTCGACGTCGGATGCGGACCGGGGATCCTCACCCGGGACCTGTTGCAGAAAGGACACGAGGTCTTAAGCGCCGACCTTTCGATGGAGATGATACGGGAAGCGAGACGTGCCGCATCGACGGCGACATGCGCCGCGGCTCCTCACTTCGTGGTGAGCGATGCCTCCAGGATTTGTATCTCCGGTAATCGCATGGACATGGTCCTGTCCATCGGCCTTATGTGCTATGTCAGGGACCACAGGGGTGTCCTGTCGGAGATCCTGAGGGTCCTCAAGCCCGGCGGTATCGCCGTCATCCAGGTCAACAACATACGATGGCCGGCACTGTACCGGGCGTTCGTTCCCCTCTACCACCGGCTGAAGACCCTTATCGGTATGAAGAGATACGACGGACTGGATTTCGAATTCAATTTTTCTTCGCGGAAGAGGTTCCTCGATGATATTGCCTTGAGCGGCCTTGAGGTCCTCGATATCGAGCACTACGATTTCCGGCTTCCATTCGCGGACATCCTCCTGCCGCGGTTGTCCGTCAGGATGGGCAAGCTCATGTTCAGGGGTAGGCACAGGCGGTTGTGCAGGTGGTTCTCCCATGGCCTCCTGATCAAGGTGAGAAAATGATGGTTCCTTCAAAAGCTGCAATGTGCTCAGGGAGACGGGAGATGAGAGTATGGGACCGGGGAAACCCGGAAGGTGAAAAAGACCGGGGCTGCACCGGGCCGGAGGAAAGGCGAAGGGGTGCAGCCCCGGTCGTTTTCTAAGGGTGGAACGTCCCTGCTACTGGCTCACTATCCTGAGGTTCGTCGGCGCGGGGACCTCGGACGCGGGTGCTCCCGCAGGACCGACGTACGAATCGGCGACGACGATGTCATCGTAGTCCCTAAACTCCTCCTTTGGATACGCCCAGGTATGCCCGTACTGGTTGCCGCCGATCTCGATGTATCTTATATACCAGCCATCGGGCCACCATGTGGCGTTCAGCGTTCCCTTGGAGACGCCGTTGACCCAGAACTCAGCCTTTTTGTTGACAAGGTCGATCTTGATCTCGTAGCAGACCCACGTGCCGGGAGTATAATGGGTGTTAAGATTGTATCCGGTGAAGAAATGGTTGCTGGTGCTTTGTGCGTCCCAGAGATTCATCTGAATGTTGCTTCCGTTTATCATGAACTCGGGGATAAGGATCTGTCCATTGGACTGTTTCAACCGGAAGAGCTTCTGGAAGTGCTCGAAGGACTTTGTGGAGTCTCTCTGGTACCAGCGCAGGTAGAGAAGGGTGTAATTCTTGCCCAGGTCCTTCACGAGGATGTTCTCTCCCGTTGGCCAGCACTGCTCTTCAAGGTTGATGCGAAAGCCCCTCTTGTTCGTCGTGCCAGGGTTGGATCTCTCGGCGTCTCCGATGATCTGGGTATTGGGGTTGCCGTAGTTCCTGCAAAGGGTGTTGGAACCGAACCCGCTGTACCCCGTGGGCAGGCCCGGGTTAACAGAGCAGTCCGCTAGACTGCAGTTGTAGTCTTTGGTGAAATTGTCGAAGCTTTCCTGCCAGATCACAGTCCCGTGACCCGTCTGGCTTATAGCGAGCAGTAACAATACCGCCATTCCTGATATGATCTTTTTCACTTGCTTGCCTCCTTGCTTTGTCTCGGTGCTGCGTTGCCGGTCCGGCGTTGTTCCGTCCGGTCGTCCTGCGGGTGTGCCGGGGAAGGTTCCACAGACACCCGCGAGGACCATACTTCTATTATAGTTCATGGTGGTCGACATCCCCACGCGATATTTCACGAGTCCTGTCTCAATAGTAACCGTACTTGAAGTACGCCCGTATGGTGTGGTTTGCCGTCACATTGGAAAAGGTGTAGGAACTCACGGCGCCCACGTTCACTCCGTCAACGAGGACGTACCTGATGGAGAAACCTGTTTTCGGTGCGATCGTGAAGGACTTGCCGGAGCCCGAGCTCACGCTCACGCTGCCCGACGGCGATATGGTGCCCCCGTATCCCGCATAGGCGCTGATGGTGTAGGATGAGGTCGTCGTCCTGGCGTTGAAGGTCGCCGTGACGTTTATGTTCCTCGTCATCTTGCCGTTGCAGGTCGTGGACGTTCCCGCGAAAGCGCAATCGCCGCCCCATCCGGCGAAGACCGAATTGGAGTCAGGTGCGGCTGTAAGGGTCACCGCGGTGCCCGATGCGAACACCGTCCCCGATGGATTCACCGTGATAGTTCCCGAGCCCGTTCCCGCCGTGGTGGCTGTCAGGGTGTAAGTTGTGGTGCTGGTGCCGGACTGTGTAAAGGTCGCGGCGATGGTGTGGTTGGCCGTGACGTTGGAGAACGTGTAGGAGCTGACGGCACCCACGGACTGGCCGTCGACCGTCACGTCGCTTATCGTGTAACCCGAGGAGGGTGTTATCGTGAAGGATTTGCTGGAGCCCGAGCTCACGCTCACGCTGCCCGACGGTGATATGGAACCCCCCGTCCCCGCTGACGCGCTGATGGTATGGTATGTGGTGGTCACGCTCCTGGTGAAATTGGCCGTGACGCTTATGTTCCTCGTCATCTTGCCGCTGCAGGTCGTAGATGTGCCCGCAAAGGCGCAGTCGCCGCCCCATCCGGTGAAGGTGGAGCCGGAGTCAGGCGCGGCCGTGATGGTCACCGCGGTGCCCGACGCGAACACCGTCCCTGACGGGTTCGATGTGATGGTCCCCGAGCCCGTTCCTGCCGTGGCGAGTGTGAGCGTGTAGGTGGTGGTCGATGTCGCCGCTGCCTGGGAAATGGAGAATGTCTGTCCCGCCACCGTAAAGGCCGCTGTCCTTGCTGATCCCGTGTTGGCCGCAACCGAGTACGTCACGGTGCCGTTGCCCGTCCCGCTCGTACCAGATGAGATCGTGGCCCAGGATACCCCCGTCGACGCACTCCAGGTACAACCGCTCGCGGCCGTGACCGTGATGGTCCCCGTACCGCCGCTGCTGGTAAAGGAGGCGCTGGACGGTGAGATCGAATAGGTGCACGAACTGCCGCCCGCGTAGCTTACCTCATTGGAGTAACCGCTCTCCTCCTTCGATGAGTCGTAGGCGGTTACGGCGAAGTAGTACGTGGTTCCGCTCGCAAGGTCCGAAAGGGTGTAACTCGTGGTGTTCCCGACATCGACGCTTGTCGTGTAGCTGCCGCTGGCCGTTCCCCTGTATATCTTGTATCCCGAAACGCCCGCAGACGCGTCCCAGCCGAGTGTTACGCCTGCCGCCCCGGCCCGCGCCGAAGGATGGAGAGCGGACGCTCCCAGGAAAAGACAGCACATAACGAGAATGAAAAAGAGAGAAAAGAGCTTGCTTCTACTCCCGTTGCCCTGGTGATACATTGAAACCTCCTGAAGATTTAGTACGTGCCGAATCGACTGGCCAAGTTTCGATCGCTGCCCCGAGAAGAGCAAAAGCTGTGCCCCGGGGTATGAAAATGTGCTATACTGTTGAAGTTAAAGGTAATGACATGTTTCCGCAGCTTGTCTGTAAGGCTTCAGATGCAGGGTTTTTCCTCCATGTCAGAATTCTGACTGCAGGATATTTCCTTCACTCCCTCCTCCCCGGTCAGGTCGCATATTGTCCCGGCGGACCATCAGGTACCTGATTGAGACCGGTCGCCCGGCCCGGTGTCAAAGCGGGCAAGGCCCCGGCTGTTAGGGTTGTCCCATGCGGTTGAGCATATTTTCCAGACTGTTCCTCGGATATATCACCATCATTCTGATCCTGGGCGCTATAAGCGCGTACACGGTCTTGAGGCTCCGCCAGGTGAATGTCGAGGTCGGTATCATCTTCAACGTCGATCAGCGGGTCGTGAACCTCAAGCAGAAGCTTGTCGATTCTCTTCTCTCCCACGTGGGATCGGAAAAGAAACACGTGATCACGGGCGACCCGATCTTTGTGGAGCAAATGGTCTCGGGCCAGAAGGCCTTCGAGGGGTATCTCTCCCAGGTGTCGCAAATCGTCGGCACCTCTCCGAACGCAGTCGCCCTTGCCCGGGTGCGGTCGGAATACGGGCAGTACATATCCCTCGTCAACGAGGAGATAGAGCTGGTAAGGGCCAACCGGCCGTACAACAGGAGTGAATACGGGCAACGGAAGGAAGAGGCCGTGGGACGGGCCCTCGATGCGTTGAAGGCCCTGGAGAGCTCTTACACCACGGACATTTACGAGCGGATGAACAGGATACAGGAGATCACCGGCTCGGCACAGCGTCTGTCGATCCTGATGTTTGCCGCCGCGGTGCTCATCGTCATCCTGGGTTCCCTCGTCAGCACGAGAAGCATCACGAAGCCGCTGAAGGTCCTTATGGCCAAGACGCGGGAGATCTCCCGCGGTGTCTTCGAGGGGAACCTCGACATCGGCTCTCCCCGTGAGGTCGCGGAACTGGCCGGAGCCGTGAACATAATGTGCGAGAAGCTCAAGGAGGTCGATACAATGAAATCCGGCTTCTTTGCCACCATGTCCCATGAGCTGCGCACTCCTCTCGCCTCCATAAAACAGGGCATCAGCCTGCTTCGCGACGGAGCGGGCGGCCCGATACCGGACAAGCAGAAAAGGCTCTTCGCGATACTGTCTGAAGAGACGAACAGGCTCATCGACCTCGTGAACTCGCTCCTGGAACTTTCAAAAATGGAAGCAGGGATGATGCCCTTCACATTCGGCAAGGAGAGCATCCAGTCCCTGATCCGGCGTGTTGTCGTCGAGATGACCCCCCTCGTGGAGGCCAAGCAGATCTCCATCGAGGTGGATACAGGCGACGAGGGTGAGATCCCTCCCCTTCAGCTGGACCGGGAAAGGATCCTGCAGGCCCTCAGGAACCTGCTGGGGAATGCGGTCAAATTCACGCCCGAGAGCGGGAAGATAGCGATAAAGGCAGGCCGCAGGGATCGCACCATGGAATTCTCCATACGGGACACAGGGCCGGGCATTCCAAAGAAGAACCTTGAAACGATCTTCGAGAAGTTCCACCAATCACCGGGACAGGCCCCGGGGTCCATAAAGGGCACGGGGTTGGGCCTGGCTTTCGTGAAGCATATCATCACAGCGCATGGAGGTAAGGTGTGGGCACAGAGCGAACCGGGAGAGGGAACCACGTTTCTCTTTGTATTGCCTTTGTGATGTATCTCGCGGCCTTCGGCTGCGCGGTGCCGGAGAAGGCGGCCGAGGGGCCGGACAGGGCCCCGCAGGGGGTTTCCGATGCGCGCCGGGACCTTGATGAGGCGCGAAGGCTCCTTGACCGGGGAAATTACCAGCTGTCCCTGATGGTGTCGGAGAGGGTCCTGACCGGACCGGCGGGCCTTGCTCATGGAGACGAGGCGCTCTTCATCATGGGCCTCGTCTTTGCCCATCCCGGGAACCAGAACAGGGACTATCAACGGTCCGTCGCCTTCTTCAAACGGCTGGTCAGGGAGTTCCCGTACAGCCCCCTGAAGGAGCAGGCCAGGACATGGACGGAAGTGCTCGAGGAGAACATGAAGCTCAAGCGGGCTTCCTCGGAGGCCCTTCAGGAGATCGCCCGGCTGAAACAGATCATAGAGCAATCAAAGAAGGTGGATATCGAGATCGAGGAGAAGAAGAGAGAAGAGAAAAGATAGGAGAGATCTATGTCCACGGGTAAGATACTGGTAGTCGATGATGAGAGGAATCTTCTGGAATTGATCCAGATGGGCCTTGAGCAGGCGGGTTACGATGTGGTGACCGCGACCGATGAGGTGGAGGCGCTGATACAGGCGAGGGAACAGGTGATCGATCTTGCCGTCGTCGACCTTCAGCTCGTGCGCACCGACGGCATAACATTGATGGAGCAGCTGCATCTCATAAGCCCCAGGATGCCCGTTATCATCCTCACCGGTTACGGGAGCATCGAGAGCGCAGTGGAGGCGATGAAGCGCGGAGCTTACGGATACCTCACCAAGCCCTTCGATTCTCAGGTCCTTCTCTTTGAGATAGGCAAGATGATGGAGAACCGGCGCATGTCCTCGGAGATCGAAAGGCTCCAGGGCCTTCTTGAATCGAAGTACAGCTTTTCCAACATAGTGGCCAACAGCAAGAAGATGCAGGATGTGCTCGAGACGATATCGCGCATCGCGAAGACGGACTCCACCGTTCTGCTCCTTGGGGAAAGCGGTACCGGGAAGGACCTGATCGCGAAGGCGATCCATCTCGCCAGCGACAGGAAGGAAAAGCCTTTCGTGGCGATCAACTGTGCCGCCCTGCCCGAGCCCCTTCTGGAGAGCAACCTCTTCGGGCATGAGAAAGGGGCTTTCAGCGGGGCCATCCGCGAAACGAAAGGCCTTTTCCTGCAGGCCCACGGCGGGACGATCTTTCTCGACGAGATCGGTGACATGCCCCTTTCCATACAGGCGAAGATACTGCGCGTCATCCAGGAGAGGAAGATCCGGCCCGTGGGGGGAGAGAAGGTCATTGATGTCGACGTCAGAATCGTAACGGCGACGAACAAGAACCTCGAGGAGCAGGTGCGGCTCGACCTTTTCCGGGAGGACCTCTACTACAGGATCCACGTGATACCCATCCAGTTGCCCCCCCTGAGAGAGAGGAAGGAGGACATCCCGCCCCTCGTCGATTTCTTTCTCCGTAAGGCGGGCGCGCTCATGAAGAAGGATATCAAGGGCGTGACCCCCGAGGCCATGCAGAAGCTGATGCTCTACGACTGGCCGGGCAACATCAGGGAACTGGAGAACATTATCGAGTATGCCGCCGCGATGACCGACAAGGAGTATATCACGGAAGACCTTGTCTTTCAGACCAGAGGGGTTGTCTCCCAGGAGCCGCTCAGGCCCCTCAAGGAGGCCAAGGAGGCCTTCGAGAAGAGCTATCTCATCTACCTTCTCGAGATATGCAAGGGCAACATCACCGAGGTGGCGAAGTACGCCGGAAAATACAGGGCTGATCTCTACGACCTCCTCAAGAAGCACAACCTGAGACCGGAGGACTTCAAGAAGAGGGAGTCGGCGTGAGAGAGGAAGAGGCAGGGACCGAGGAGCAGGGGATGATAGGACCAATAGGAGAAATAGGACCAAGAGGACATATAAGACCTATAGGACGAAATAGGACCTATAGGACCCATAGTGTGTGCCGGTCGGCCAACACCGGCCTGAAAAGTCCTATATGTCCTACGCGTCCTATTTGTCCTATAGGTCCCATAGGTCCTATTATTCCTATTAGTCCTATCCCTTCTCCGTGCCCTCTCATCGGGCATTGTAATCGAAACCGATGACACGGGTCATGTTGGATGCACTACAAGATAATTGTCGTTTCTATGACATACAGAAGGAGAGCTTTCTTGTATCCTGCAAATATAGGCTGGCGCGTCAGGAAGTGTTTCCCGGGACGGACCCGTGGTCGCCCGGGAGGTTATACCGGGGGTCCTGAATGAGAAAGCTCCTTGGCAGGCGGAACAGGAAAGGTTTCACGCTCATCGAACTTCTCGTCGTCATGGTCATTGTTGGCCTCCTCGCTGCCCTTGTGGCGCCGAGGCTCTTTCCCAAGCTGGGCAAGGGGAAACAGGCCGCCGCGAAGGCCCAGATCGAGCTTCTCGGACAGGCCCTGGACCAGATGAGGCTTGATGTCGGACGATATCCCACCACCCAGGAAGGCCTAAACATGCTTGTTGTAAACCCCGGAGTGGAGGGTTGGGACGGACCCTACCTGAAGAAGGCCCTGCCCAATGACCCCTGGGGTAAACCATACAGTTACCAATCCCCGGGAAGTCACGGGGAATATGATCTCTTCTCCTACGGGAGAGACGGATCGCCCGGCGGAGAAGGCGAAGACGCGGACGTGACGAGCTGGCAGTAGCCGTGAGATGAGGACGAGGATAAGGCCCGGACCATGAGATATCCGGCGATGGCGATGGTTCTTTCCCTTCTGGGATGCCTTGGGCCCATGGCGCATGCCTCCGAGGATGCGATCACGACACGGCCCCTGACCGAGGACCCGCCTCCGGTCAGGCGCGCCGCCCAGCTTGAGACAGTCCCGCAGGGAATACAACCTGCATCGCCTGCTGCATCCGCCGCGCCGCAGACCGTGCCTGCAGCACAGACAACAAACCCCGTCCCGGCGCAGACCGTGCCTGCCGCACAGAAAACAACCCCCGCCGCGCCACAGGCTGTCCCCGCCGCGCAAGAGACCACCCGATCGGCGCCACAGGCCACCCCGGCGCCGGCTTCACCTTCAAAACCCCCGGCCCCGTCTCCACCCCCGGGGCCCGGGGCGGCGAAGGCCACCCCACCCACGCCAGCTCTTCCTGCGGCACAGCAGGTGACCACGCCGGCAGGCCAGCCACCCCGGCCGCAGCGGCCTCCTGCCTTCCCGCCCGTTCGCCCGCAGGGCCCTGAGCCGCAGAATGTCCAACCCCAGAGGGCTCAGCCTGGGCGTCCCGCGGCAGGGCGCATCAGCCTGAACTTCGATGACGCCGATGTCTTCTCGGTGATACAGACCGTTTTTGGAGAGATACTGAAGGTCAATTATGTCGTTGACCAGAGGGTGAAGGGGCGGGTGACATTCAGGTCCGTGGCGCCCGTCACCCTGGACCAGGTCCTTCCCGTCATGGAGACGATCCTGCGCCTCAACGGCGTCGGGGTCGTCGAAGAGAGCGGCCTGTACCGGGTGGTACCCATCAGCGATGTCGCGAAGGAACCGGCCCAGGTGAAGTTTGGAAGAGAACCCGAGAAGGTTCTTATCCAGGGGAAATCCATCATCCAGGTGGTGCCGCTGCTCCACGTGCACTCGTCGGAGACGATCAAGCTCATCACACCCTTCCTCACGACGACAGCCGTGGTGATAGACCTGCCCAACATCAACTACATCATACTGGTGGACACGGATTCGAACGTGAAACGCCTCCTCACCCTCATCAGCTTCTTTGACGGCGAGCAGACGAAGAGGAAGAAGCCGAAGGTCTCCGTGTACAACATCCAGAACGGCAAGGCGAAGGACGTGGCTGCCATCCTGCAGCAGGTCCTCCTGTCAGCAAAACCTCCCCAGACACCCGCCGCGACGGTCAGCACGGCCCAGGCGACGGGTCCCGCCGTCCCCGGGGCACAGGCGGCCCAGCCACAGGCAGGACGCCCTTCGGTGCAGCCCGCCGCCGGCACGCAGGGAGGCGACATGCTCGTGTCGCCGATCACGAAGATCATTGCCGACGAGGGTCTCAATGCGCTCATCATCCTGTCCACGCAGGAAGACTACGAGTTCATAAGGGCGGCGATCGAGAGAATCGACGTGATACCGCGGCAGGTGCTTCTCGAGGGCGTGGTGGCGGAGGTAAGCCTGAAGGATGAACTGAAACTGGGCATATCCTGGGCGCTCCAGTTCAACCCCGGCGGTATGAGAGGTGTTCTGGGCGGGGTTGAGGGCACGGTGGGGTTCAACGTACCCGGCGCGACGCCGACGAGCACCACAGGTACCGGTACCTTCACCTTCGCGGGCACCGTGGGGGGGGATTTCAAGACCGTCATCGACATGCTCGCCACGGACTCGAGGGCAAAGCTCCTTGCCGTACCCCATGTCCTAGTGTCGGACAACAAGGAGGCCCGTATCCAGGTGGGCCAGCAGGTGCCCGTTGTCTCCTCGGAGACCTTCGGTTCGGGAACGGTGGCGCCCCAGCGGACGATCCAGTACAAGGACATCGGCATCATTCTCAAGGTCAAGCCCCGCATCAACGAGGGCGGCCTCGTGACCCTCGACATCACCCAGGAGGTTTCCTCCTACGAAACGATCAAGCTTTTCGACAACGAGGACTACATCATCCTGAAGAAGACGGAGACAACGACAAGCCTCGTTGTCCAGGATGGCAACACGATCATCATCGGCGGACTGATCCGGGACGACATCTCGAAGTCCCGGTCGGGCATTCCCCTTTTGAGCAAGATCCCCGTCCTCGGGTATCTCTTCGGCCAGACGACGGAGAGCGAGCAGAGGACGGAACTCATCATCCTGCTGACACCCCGCGTGATACGCACCCATGCCGATGCCAATGCGGTCACCTCCGATTACGTGGACAGTGTTACGAGGACAGGGAAGGGAAAGGTAAAAAGGGAAGAGCTCATCAAGGTAAAGCCTGAGCCCCCGCCGCCGGCCGGACCACAACAGGGCGGCTTTCCCCAATCCGGTGCGGAGAAGAAGGGCGGCGAGGCTCAGAACGGCTTCCAGGCGCAGCCGGAGAGGGTGGAATAGAAATAAGGACCATGAGGAACACCAGTGTCAAAAGAGAGTGCGATCTTCCTGAATGCCGAAGATTTCCCCAAGGTGCCCCTCGTAATTGAGGGGATATCGACACGTTTCATCCGCGAGAACAGGATAATACCCTTTGAGTTCAGGAACGACGTCCTGAAGGTAATCATGGCGGACCCTGAGGACCGGGCGGTGATCGAGGCCCTGCGCGTTGCCACCGCGGGAGAGGTGATCGTCTACACCGCCGCCAGGGAGGTCATCGACGAGCACCTGTCAAAGTTCTACAGCCAGGAGGAGCAGAGTATCAACAGGATCATGGAAGGCATGGACGAAGAGAGCCGGGAGCTCTTCAACGAGCCGGAGGAAGAGGACATCGGCCACCTCAAGGACCTCGCGTCCGAGGCGCCCATCATCAAGCTTGTCAATCTCCTCATCACGAGGGCGGTGGAGAGCAGGGCGAGCGACATCCACATCGAGCCTTTCGGTGACGAGGTGAAGGTGCGCTACCGCATAGACGGGGTCTTGAACGACGTGGAATCGGCCCCGAAACGGCTCCAGGCGGCCATGGTGTCGCGAATCAAGATCATGGCGAAGCTGAACATCGCCGAGCGCAGGCTGCCCCAGGACGGCCGCATCAGGCTTCTCGTGGGGGACCGCGAGATCGACCTGAGGGTTTCCACGATACCCATTCTCCACGGGGAGAGCATCGTCATGAGGATCCTCGACAAGGAGAGCATCGTCATCGATCTCGACGCCCTGGGTTTCATGCCCGACACTCTTCGTGATTTCAACCAGCTCATAAAGAGGCCCAACGGCATCATACTCGTCACGGGTCCGACCGGCAGCGGCAAGACGACGACGCTGTATGGGGCCCTTGACAAGATCAACTCGCCCGACAAGAAGATCATAACCGTCGAGGACCCCATCGAGTACCAGTTGAAGGGGGTCAACCAGATACAGGTGAGGCCGACGATCGGGCTCAGTTTCACCAACACCTTGAGGCACATCGTGCGGCAGGACCCGGACGTGGTCATGATCGGAGAGATACGGGACCTCGAGACGGCCGAGATCGCCATACAGGCGGCCCTCACGGGCCACCTCGTGTTCTCGACGCTCCACACCAACGACGCCCCCAGCGCCATCACCCGGCTCCTCGACATGGGTGTGGAGAGCTTTCTTTTGTCATCGACGGTCCGGGGTATCCTCGCGCAGAGGCTCCTCAGGGTCATCTGCCTTGAGTGCAAGGTCGAGGACGTGTCGACGGAACAGGCTGAGGAATTGGCGGCGCTCGGGATCCGCGGCGACGCCCGCCTGTACCGGGGCAGGGGCTGCGAGGCCTGCACGTACACCGGCTTTCACGGAAGGATGGGGATCTTCGAGCTGCTCCTCGTCGATGAGGCCATGCGAAAGCTCATCCTGAGGAAGGCCGACGAGGGAGAGATCAGGGAAGCGGCCCGCAGCGGCGGGATGAAGACCCTCCTCGAGGACGGGATACGGAAGATCGAAATGGGCAGCACGACCCTGGGTGAGGTCTTCAGGGTTACCCAGGAGGATTAGGTGGCCATGTATTCATACACCGCCACGACGCTCGAGGGCGCCATCGTCGAGGGCGTCGTTGAGGCGTCTGACGAAAGGAACGCCGTCGAGAAGATAAGGAACGCCGGGGTCATACCCCTCAAGGTATCGCTGCCCAGAGAGGGTCTCAGGAAGACCTTCGCCATGAGATCGTCCCGGGGCGACCTCCTCACGTTCACCACGGAGCTGTCGGCGCTCCTCGGCGCCGGCCTTCCCATCGACAGAAGCCTCAACATACTCTCGGAGATAACGGAAGGGAAGCAAATGAAGGAGGTCATCAATTCCGTGCTCAAGGGCATTCGCGAGGGAAGCTCCTTTTCCGAGGCCCTCCAGAGGCATCCAGCGGTCTTCCCCAGGCTCTACGTGAGCATGATCAGGGCGGGGGAGACCGGCGGAGTTCTCGATATCGTTCTCGATAAGCTCAATGAGTTCCTCGAATCAGCAAAGGAGCTGAAGGACAGCATCGTGTCCGCGATGGTCTACCCCCTCATCCTGACGGTCACGGGCGGAATGTCCATCGTCATCCTCCTCACCTTCGTCATCCCCAGGTTCTCGGCGATATTCAAGGAGATAGGAGGCAGCCTTCCCCTGTCGACGCAGATCATCCTGACGGTGAGCCAGGTGTTGCGGTCATGGTGGTGGGTTCTTTTCCCCGTTGCCGCCGTTGTCCTGGTGTTCCTGAGGATCTACGCAGGCACGGACCAGGGGGCCTTGCGGTGGGACGAGCTGAAGCTGCGACTGCTCGGTGACGTTGTGAGGAAGCTGGAGACGGCCCGTTTCTGCAGGACCCTGGGAACACTCCTCAAGAGCGGTGTGCCGTTCCTGCAGGCCCTCGGCAACGCGAAGGACGTTATAGGCAACAGGATCATGGCGGGGTCCGTCGAATCCATCACGAAGAACGTCAGAGAGGGCAGGGGCATAGCCGGTCCGCTCATGGAGGCCGGTGTCTTTCCGCAACTCGCCCTTTCCATGATCAAGGTTGGGGAGGAGACGGGGCAGCTCGATTCCATGCTGCTCAAGGTGGCAGCCACCTACGAGAAGGCTCTCAGGGATGCCGTGAAGAGGTTCATGAGCCTTCTCGAGCCGGCCATCATCCTGGGCATGGGGATCATCATCGCCTTCATCGTCGTGTCCATGCTGATGGCCGTGTTCAGTATCCTGGAGTTGCCCTTTTGAGAGCGATGGCGCACAGAGGAGTGAAAAGAGCGCTCCCGTCCGGCGGCGGGTTCACGCTCATCGAGATCATGATGGTGATGGTCCTCGTCCTCATCGTCCTCGGGATCTCGACGGTGTTCTTCTCCGGCATGCTTCCTTCTCAGAACCTCAACGCGGCGGGGAGGGAACTGTCGGCCATGCTGCGGTTCGCGAGGCTCCTGGCGACGAACAGCGGCGAGCCCAGGACGGTGTTCGTCGATCTTGAGACCGGCCGTTACGGCATTCAGGGTGTCCAGACAAGGCGCATCCCGCAGGGCATAACGGTGAAGGTCACCGATGTCCTGGAGGGTGAGATAACCCGGGGGCAGTATTCGATCCTCTTCAACGGGTCCGGCGGGGTGCCGTGGGGACGCATAACCCTGTCCGGGGGCAAAAGGGTCCTCACCATCGAGCTCGATCCCGTTGTGGGGGCGGTGATCATTAGACAGTGAGCCCGTGGAGGGCGGCGGGGCACAGGAAAGGGAAATGGGAAAGCTGTCAGGGAAGGAACATGGTTTCACGCTCCTCGAGGTCATCGTCGCGTTCTCCCTGCTGGCGGTGACAGTGACGGTGATAGTCCAGCTCTTCTCGTCCAATCTGAGGGTCCTTGTGACATCGGAGGATTACGTCTCGGCGGTCGTGCGGGCGGAGGCGAAAATGAGGCACGTCCTCGACGGGGAGGATATCGCGGAGGGTACATCGAGCGAAACGACGCCCGAAGGGTACCGCGTGGAAACCACGGTATCGAAGGTCTACGAGAGAAGGACGCGGGACCTGCCCTTCGAGGTGCTGGAGATAGGGGTGAAGCTCACCTGGAAGAGTTTCCTTGCGGAGAGGTTCATGACCCTGAGGACCATGAAGATGGTCAAAAAGCAAAAGGCAGGCAGGATATGAGAGGCCGGGAACAGATGCGGGGCCCGGGCAGCACGGGACCCGGACGCGGCTTTACCCTCCTTGAGGTCATGATCTCCATTGCCCTTATCAGCATGCTCGTGGTGGTTATAGCCGGCGCCATGCGCCTCGCGAACCGTTCCATCGAAAGGGGCGAACGCAGGTCGGAGCGGCTCGAGCGGTTCAAGGTCTCCTTCCTTGTCATGGACGCGCAGATACAGTCGGCTATACCCCTTGTCAGGGCCGATGACGAGGCGGGCCGCTTGTTCTTCGAAGGGTCGGGGGATTCCGTGAAATTCGCGTCGAACTACTCGCTGACGGGAGGATACAGGGGGTATGTCGCCGTCACCTACCGGGTAAAGCCGAACGGAGAAGGCAGGAGCGCCCTTTACATCGAGGAGAACACCATAGGAGTGGAAAATGCCAGGGAGATGAGGCTTCTCGATGGGCTGGACGAGATCCGTTTCGAGTACTTCCGTAAGGAGAAGGATGCCGACGACACCGCGGGGGAATGGGTCGAAACGTGGACCGACGAACTACTCTTTCCCCGGAGGATCAGGATCCACCTTTCCTGGGCGGGGCAGAAGGTCCAGCTGAACGTGCCGGTCAGGGCCAGAAAGGAGGCCTCATGATCCGCTCCCGGAAAGGTATAGCCCTTCTCATGGTCCTGTGGGTGATCACCATGCTGATGGCGCTCGTGATCTCATTCTCCTTCCTGACGAGGACTCAGGCCCGTTCGACGATATTCTTCAAAGAGGGGACGCAGGAGAAGTTCCTTGCCGAAGCCGGGGTGGAGAGGGCGGTCATGGAGCTCTACCACAGACAGACCTTCCGGAGCCAGGCCGTGGTGGTCGAAGGGAACGAGGTGGTGAGGATCGACGGCAGGCAGTACAGTGGCCAGATCGGACAGGGCCGGTACGAATTCAGGTTCCTTTCCGAATCCGGCAAGATCGACATCAACAAGATGACGGACCTTACGGGCATCGTGTTGAAGAACCTCCTTGTCAATACGGGAACGCCCGACGAGGTCGCCTCCGTTATCGTCGACTCCATTCTCGATTGGACGGACAAGGACAACCTCCGGCGCTTGAGCGGCGCTGAAGACGAGTACTATCTTTCGCTCTCCGTTCCGTACAGGGCGAAGAACAGGCCCTTCGACGCCATCGAGGAGCTCCTGCTGGTCAGGGGAATGTCCGCCGACATCCTTTTCGGGACCGAAGAACGCAAGGGGGTCATCCATTACCTGACAATATACGGGACATCCTCGAAGGTCAACATCAACGCGGCGCCGAAAGAGGTTCTCATGGCCCTGCCGGGCCTGACCGAGGATGCCGCCAAAAGAATCCTTGACCAGCGGGAGGCGGCCGAGTTCAAGTCCGTCCAGGAGATCCAGGCCATAACGGGGCTCAACTTTCCCATACTGGCGCAATACATAGACATGAGTGAGGCGGACGTGTACACGATAGAATCCGTCGGTTTCCAGGGAGACTCGAAGGAGGGGTACGGGATCCGGGCGGTCGTGTCCGTACCCGGCACGGTACCCCGGTTCCTGTACTACAAGACCCCTTCGGAGATGCGCCGATGACGTTCGATAAGCTGCTTGCACGATCCGGATTGCACGCCGACGCTTTCGCAAAGCGGGCGAAGACCTCTCTTAAAGGCCTCTGGAGGGTCCTTGGCTTCAACGTCCTCGAAGGCGTCGTCATCCCGAAGAAATGTCTCTGCGCCGCCATCGGGAAGGGTCATGTATCGGTCGCCTGCGGGATGCGGTTCCTGTCGCGCCCGAGGATCGCGGGGTTCAGGCGATTCGATTTCGAGGAGGGGAGGTATCCCCGCCCGGAAGAGATGGCATCGGCGGTCCTCTCCGCCCGCGAGGCCTTCCGGGCGCGTGACGCGGCGATGATCCTCTCCGTCCCGCGGCAATGGGTCATGACGAGGGTCGCCGAGCTTCCCCTGGTGGTGAAGGGGAACCTGGCATCGGTCATTGCCTACGAACTGGACAGGTTCACCCCCTTCAGCCCCGCCGAGGCCATGTACGACTTTGCGGTCACCTCGGAGGACGCTCAGAGGCTCAAAGTCGCCATCGTCGCCATGAGGTCCGAGACGGCAAGACCCTATCTCGATGCCCTTGCGGCAAATGGTGTTATCCCTGAGAGGATAACGACGGACATGACCGCTTTCGGCACGCTCTGTGCCATCCTGGGGGGCGCGAAGGGCATGGTCCTGTGTCTTGCCGTCGATGAAGAAGGGTTCGGTGCATGTTTGATGAAGGACGGGGCTTTCCTTGCCGGTTCGTCGGGGAGGCTCGCGGGCACGGACAGGGACAGGGACCTCGAGGAGTTGAGGACGGAGCTTTCCCCCCTGCTTGCCAGGTTCGATGCCGCGGGTGTGCCACCCGGTGTCCTTCTCGAGACCTCCGGCAGGTATGCCTTTATTGACGAGGAACTGGGTGTTCCCGTGAAGACCGTAGGCCGTGAGGATTTGAGAAGGGTCTTCAAGACGGACATCGAGGACGGTGTCGCCGGTCCCCTCGGGGGCCTCGTGGAAACGATCTGGCCCGGGGCGACGGGCTTCAACCTGGCGGGCAAGGGTCCGGGGGCATCGGGCCGGGGTTTCAAGACCGCTATCACGTGGGCGCTCCTCACACTGATCGCCGTCGCCGCGCTCCTCTACCTCATCGTCCCCCTTCAAATGGAGAAAGCAAGGCTCGACCGCATCGAGTACCAGTTGAAGATACGCAGGGGCGAAATACGGGCGATCGAGGCATTGAGGCAGGAGATCGGGTCCATCGAGACGGACATGAACAGGATCAGGGAATTCAAGGAATCCGCCCCCATGGCACTGGATGTCATGAAGGAATTGACCACCATCCTGCCGAAGAGCGTCTGGCTTACCCGCCTGAGGATAACGGGCGAGACGGTGGAGACCGAGGGATACGCTGCCTCGGCGACGGAAATGCTTCCCAGACTGGAGCAGTCGAGCCTCTTCAAGAAGGTTGAGTTCTCCTCTCCCACGATACGGGACACGCGGCTGAACGCGGACCGCTTTGTGATCAAGATGCAGATGGAGGGCTTCGAAGAGAAGAAAGCGGGAGGGCCGAAAGATGAAAGGAAAAAGTAGGCTTGTCTCCGTTGCTGTGCCGGTCATTGCGGTGCTTGCCGGTCTCGTCGCGTACCAGTACGGGTATCTGGCCGTCAAGAGCGAAAGAGCATCGTTAAGGGAGAGGCAGGCGGCGCGATGGGGGACCCTGGAGCGATACGTGAATCTCATCGCCGAGAGACCCCTGCTCGAGAAGAAGCTGGAATCCCTGAAGGAAAGGAGGAGCGCCGAGTCCGCCAGGGTGATCCCGGCGGAGACCCTCAGCATTGCCGCAGCAACGCTTCAGACCATCGTGAAGGGGTCCATAACGGGAAGGGGAGGGTCCATCGCGAGTGAACGCGTTGAGAGGCCGGAAGATCTGGGAAAGTTCAAAGTGGTCAGTGTGAGCGTCGACGCGGTACTGCCGGACACCAGGGCGCTCAGCGACGTTCTGTACACGCTGGAGACCAACGTGCCATACCTCGTGATCAAGGAAATGGACACCCGTGTCAGGAATTTCAGAGACCCCAGGGACCTGATGGTCAAACTCCGGGTATCGGCCCTGGCGAGCGGTAAATGACATGAAGGCCCTCAGGTATCTCATCCATAACGCCACTGTGATGAACATGGTCCTTTTCGCCGTGGCCGTCGCCCTTGCCGCCGCGACGGTCATCCCCCTCGTCAGGATGCGCCACACCTACTCTCTGCCCGGGATCAAGGCGAGACCTCCCGGTCAGGAGGGGCCTCGGGCGGACCTGCAGCCGAAGCTTCCTTCGGACTATGCCGTCATAGGGGAAACGAACCTCTTTCACCCGGACCGGGTCATCCCCGTTGACAGGAAGGCCGAGGTCCCGAGGCCCGACGTCGTGCTCTATGGCACAATGATCGACACGACCCGCCTTGCCTTCATAGAGGACAGGAAGAATCCCTTGACGACCCCGGGCAGGGGCAAGCGCCAGCGGGTTGTGAAGGTGGGGGAGGAGGTAGGCGGGTATACCGTCGCCGAGATTGGAGCCGACAGGATAGTGCTTGTCAGGGGTGACGACAGGGTGACCGTCCAGCTGTCCCCTCCCGATAAACGAAAAACCACGGACGCTCCCCCCGCCCCTCAGCAGCCCGCACAGACGAAACCGGTACAGACTCCACCCCCCGCCCCGGCGAGGCCCGTCCGCCCGGCGCCTCAACCCCCCGGAGGGGTTCAGAGCCCGCCACTGCCCGTCGGCGAGACCATCCGTCCGACTCCATCTCCCGCCTCGCCGCAGCCGGGGGGCGAAAGGGCTTCACCGCCCAATTCGCGGAAGTGAACAGGATACATCACGCAAGAGGAAATAATGCACAACTGAAGGCCGGTTCCGGGCCGTGACAGACTGGTAGAAGAACCGCCGTCTCCGTAAACTCCCGTTCCATCATGATCGAACATGGGGATCCGCCCTTTGTTCGGACGCCATCCGCCGCCGACCACCACGCATCGCGTGGCACGCGCAGTGAACCGTCAATTTGAGGAGGGATGATGCGCAACGTTATCATCGCGGACGACCACCCCGTCGTGTTCAGGGGTTTGAAAGAGATCCTGCGGGAGAACTTCGGCGGGGTCGTGGTGGACGGGGCCGGCACGGGCCGGGAGCTGATCGAGAAGATCAAGAGGAACGACTACGACCTCGTCCTCCTCGATATCTGTCTTCCCGACGCGAACGGCCTCGATGTTCTCAGTGACCTGAGAAAGAGACGGCCGAAACTGCCCGTTCTCGTCATCAGCATGTATCCCGAGGAACTCTACGCGGTGCGGGCCATAAGGACAGGAGCCCAGGGATATCTCACGAAGCAAAGCGCCCCGGACGAACTGGTCGGTGCGGTCCGCAAGATACTGGCAGGCAAGAGATATGTCAACCCGGCATTTGCGGTGCGGATGGTCGTCGATTTCGAATCCGATATCGTGAAGCCCGCCCATGAGAGGCTCTCAAACCGCGAATTCCAGGTGATGCGCATGTTCGGCAGCGGGAAGAGCATAAAGGACATTGCCGACGAACTCAATCTGAGCATAAACTCGATACGGACCTACCGGGCCCGGATCATGGACAAGATAGGCGTGAAGGGAACGCAGGGGCTCATTCACTATGCACTGACACACGGGTTGATCGAGTACCGGGGGGAGTAAGGGGGCTGATGATCAGGTCCAATGATCAAGTCAGGAGACAATAACCAATAATCAAATTCCAATGACCAATGAAAGAGATAATGACCAATTCGCCAATGACCAATTGAACAAAGGGAAGGACAGAACGGACTGTTTGTATCATTTTGGTTATTGGAATTTGGTCATTGGTCATTCTTCTCTCCCGGGGATGCCTCGGAGGGCGTGTCTGTCCGTTGCCGTGGATTCGTCCAGAGAGACCTGAGGACGGGGATAGGACCGATAGGACAGCGATAGGACCAATAGGAGACACAGGGCCTATGGGACTAATTAGGACCTATAGGACGTAGGGAATGGTTGGGGCAGAGGTTTTTTCTCTGCCCTTTTCTAGTCTATCGGGAAGTCGAAGTAGGTGTCGGGGAAGGGTTCGTCCTTCAGGGTGTAGTGCCACCATTCCTTGTCGTAGTTGACGAAACCCTGCTTTTCCATGAGGGCTTTGAGGAGGAGCCTGTTTCCTCGCTGAGCGGTGCCGACCGACGTGTTCGCCGTGTGGGCGAGGGTGTGGAAACAGTCGAAGCCGGTGCCCATGTCGATGGAGTTGTCACGAAACCGTTCCGACGCAGGGCGGAAGCAGGCGAAGAGCTTCTGGCCCGGACTGTATGCCTCCTGTTCGGGGACGGGTACGGGCACTATGGTCAGGTCCAGGGTGCTTCCCCGGGAGTGGCCCGATTTCTCGGCTATGTAACCTTCGGCGAAAAGGCTGCTCTTGTCGACGGTGGGATAGAACTCCTTCTTCGTCCGTGTGTCCCCGATGTCCTTCGCCCACCTGACGAAGTGGCTCACCGCCCTCTGCGGCCTGTAGCAGTCGTAGATCTTCAGGGAAAGGGAGAATTTTCCCAGTTCCTCCTGGACGCGTTTCAACGCATCGGCCGCTTCCCTGGTGAGAAGGCATTTCGGGGCATTATAGCCGTCGATCCTTTCGCCGACGAAATTGTGGGGACCGAAATAACGTATATCCATGACGACGGAAGGGATATGTTCCCTGACGTCGACGAAACGGTTTTGAGCGTCGTCGCCGGCAAAGGCGGCAAGAGGAAGAAAGATGAGCAGGGCGAGGCCTGCAAGGATGAAAAAGGATTGTCTTGCAGTCACGCTCTTGCCCATGTCGGCGGTCCCTCCTGTATTTTTCTAACACGTTATCAGAACCTGTCCCTGTTTGCAACAGGACAACAAAGACCGTTTCAGGTCTCAGGTCTCAGGTTTCAGGCAAGAGACCAGGAAGGTGTCTTCGCAGTGCCCTGGAACCTGGAACTTTGAACGGGTTTTTAGGCTGCTTCGGGGGATACGAGTTGTGTGGCGGGGGTGGCGCCCTTGAGTTCGTCCATGACGTCGTGCACGGTGCTGATGCGGTCGACGCGGTAGCCATTCGCGCCCACCGTGTAGAGTGGCTCCTCGGCGTCGGGATTGTAGCCCCCGGAGCTGAGGAGTCCGTTGCAGATGCAGAAACAATCCCCGGTGTTCTCCTGTGCCCTGCACAGGGCATACCTGCCTTCCCTGTCCTTCGTCATGATGTAGCCCTTGTCGCAACGGGGCCTTCTTCTGTTGCCGAGCGCCGAGAGGAACATGGGAGACTCCTTGATCACCATGAAGGGCATTCCGCAGGGTGAGCCCGGGGTGGAGGCGACGACGATGTCCCTCGGACCGGCTTTGACAACGGCATGCTTATATGCCTGCGTGGCGCTGCTCTCCACGGTGGCCAGAAAACGTGTTCCCATCTGCACCCCATCTGCACCCATGGCCATGAACCGGGAGATGTCGTCGTGGTCGTAGATCCCGCCGGCAACGATCACGGGGAAATCGCCGTGGCGCGAAGCGAAGTCCTTGACGGGCGGAAAGAGGTTCTCCAGCCTGTTGGACTCGAGGCCAAGGTCTTCCAGCCTGAAGCCGAGGTGTCCGCCGGCAAGGGGCCCTTCCAGCACGACCGCGTCGGGCCGGTATCCCAGGCGTTCCCATTTCTTGCAAATGAGTTGAAGCGCCCTCACCGAAGAGACGATCGGGACGAGGGCGGTGTCCCCCGGGTCTGCGATGCCCGGAAGGGCGAGCGGGAGCCCGCCTCCGGAGATGATGACGTCCGCCTTCGCGTCGATGGCCGCCCTCACGGTGACATCATAGTCCCTGGCGATGGCGACCATGACGTTGATGCCTGAAACGCCTCCCTTTTCCCGCGCCAGGCAGACCTCTTCGTACACGGCGTCGTAGGTGTTGTACACTTTGTTGTTGCGTTTTGCCAGAAGCCTGTCGAGGCATGCGCTGGACACGATGCCGATGCCGCCCTCGGCAGCCACGGCGCTCGCCAGCGGCGACAGGGAGACGCCAATCCCCATACCCCCCTGGATAATGGGCACTCGTACAGATGTCCCTTTGATGGTAAGCCCTTGCAGCATCGTCCCTCTGTGCCGTGAATCAATTTTATGACGGATTGTTGAAGCTGAAGGTGAGAAATAAAAATGAAAACACGACCGCTCAATATAGCATGTTTTGCCGCCAATTACAAAATAATAGATGAAAAGCGAGAGGCGGGTCATGGGTTATGGGAAAGGACACTTCCTATCACCTATCACCCCTCTTTATGATATAATGACGCGACCATGCAGACCCGGATATCGGAAGACCGGAAGAAGAAGGCCGAGGGGGAGGATGTTTCCCGGCAGGCCCTTGTGCTTGCCCTCAAGCGTGCTGAGGAGAAGGTGCGACATCTCGCGGAAAGGGAGCGGCAGCACAAGCTCGCGCAAGGGGAGCTGGAGAAAAGGACCCATGAGCTCAACGAGAGGATCAAGGAGCTCAACTGCCTTTACATGATATCGGGGATCGTCGAGAAGGAAGGGGCCACCCTGGACGAGATCCTGCAGAAGACGGTCGACATAGTGCCTGACGCCTGGCAATATCCCGACATCGCCGCGTGCCGCATCGTACTCGGTGACCGGACCTTTGTGAGCCATGGTTTCGGACAGACGCGGTGGAGGCAATCCCAGCGGATCGTCGTGCACGGCAAGGACGCCGGCCTCCTGGAGGTGTTCTATCTGGAAAGGAGAAAGACAGCCGACGAGGGGCCTTTCCTCAAGGAGGAAAGGAGTCTCATCGATGCCATAGCGAAGCGCATCGGCGAGATCGTCGAGCGTATTCTGGGAGAGGAGGCCCTGAAAGAGAGTGAATCAAAGATGCGTGCTCTCCTCATGGCCATTCCTGACCTCATGTTCCAGATGGATGTATCGGGGATCCTTCTCGGCCTCCACCCGGGCGATTTTACGGTCTTGAAGAGTGTTGCCGAAAGGCTCGTCGGCCGGAACATGTATCTCATCTCCGACAGGGAGGGATTTCTGCCGCGAAGGCTTCTCGAGCAGGTCATGGCCTGTGTAAGGCAGTCCATCTCGACCGGCAAGGCGCAGGTCTTCGAGCAGCACCTTTCCTTCGGCGGTGAGGCACGCGACTTCGAGGTGCGGATCGTCAGGTGCGGTCCCAACAAGGCGCTGGGCATCGTGCGCGACACAACGAGGCGCAAGAGGCTGGAGCGGGAGATCTTGGAGATCAGCGGACGTGAACAGCGCAGAATAGGTCAGGACCTTCACGACAGCCTTTGCCAGCATCTTGCGGGCATCGGTTTCATGGGCAAGGTGCTGGAAAGAAAGACCGCCGCCGAACAGCCGATCAGGTCCGAAGATGTTGCCGAAATAGTGGACCTCATCGATCAGGCGATAACCCTGACGAGAGGTTTCGCCCGGGGCTTAAACCCGGTCAGGCTGGAAGCGGACGGTCTCATGATGGCGCTCATTGAGCTCGCGGCGAACGTGGAAAGGCTCTTCGGGATCACCTGCACCTTCGAATACGATTCCCCGGTCCTCCTGAGCGATAATGCCGCCGCGACCCATCTTTACCGTATCGCCCAGGAGGCATTGAATAATGCCATAAAACATGGTAAGGCAGATAATGTGACCATCGCCATGAAACAGGATGGTGAGAGCTGCGTGTTGACCATAAGTGACAACGGGGTCGGCATGCCCGGCACGCAGAGCCAGGGAAAGGGCATGGGGCTCAACATAATGCAATACCGTGCCTCCATGATCGGCGCCGTCCTGGAAATAAGGGAACCGAAGACCGGGGGATGCGTCATAAGCTGCACCTTCTCCGACAGGCCCGCGACCTGAGGGCGGCGGCAAGACCGGCGGGTCCTGAAGGCATCTTGATAACGGGACCGGAGGATATCCGTGACGAAAAGAAAGATACTGATCGTCGATGACCATCCCATTCTGCGGAAAGGGCTGACGCTTCTGATCAACCAGGAGCCCGACCTCGTCGTGTGCGCCGAAGCGGAGAACGCGCAGATGGCCCTGGAATCACTGGAGACGGTCGTTCCTGACATGGCGATCGTCGACATATCCCTGCCCGGCATCGACGGGATAGAACTCATCAAGGAATTGCGCCTGCGTCACAGGGACATGCCCGTCCTTGTCGTTTCCATGCATGACGAGACCCTGTACGCGGAGCGTTCACTGCGAGCCGGGGCGCGCGGCTACATAATGAAGCAGGAAGCCCTGGAAAAGGTGCTCGTCGCTATCAGAAAGGTTCTCGAAGGGGAGATCTTTGTCAGCGACCGCATCACCACGAAGATGCTCGAGAAGTTCGTCTCCGTGGAGGGTGTCAACCAGACCGCATCACCGATAGACCTCCTGAGCAACCGCGAACTGACCGTCTTCAGACTCATAGGGCAGGGCAACAAGACTCGCCAGATAGCGGAAAGGCTTCATCTCAGCGTAAAGACCGTAGAATCTTACAGGGCGCATATCAAGGAGAAGTTGAAGCTGGGTGACGGGACGGACCTCCTCAAGTATGCCATCCAATGGGTCCAGAGCAGCCCCTGAAGGAAGATGGCCGCGTAGACCCGGGGACGAACCCCCGCCTTCCCCGCATCCCCTGAAGAATTTTCTGCCAGCCTGTGCCATCCGCACGATCCAGCCAATCGTTGGCTCTCAATGCTGCACGGTTGCCATGGGGAAAAACCCTATGGCCACCATAGTACTTGACCTGATGCCAAAAACATCTTGGCCCTGATTGTAAAACCTGCTTTTATCGGGTTTTATATACTAGTTTTTTCTCATACCATCAAAAGGAGAAAAGCGGAGATCATGAGAAAGAGACTTGTCTTTGTGCAGCGAGGAAAAGGTGAGGATACGAAAGCCCTAGAGGATGCCCTCAGAGGGCACGGGTGGGACCTGGAGACCATTGTTCTTTCGAAAGATGAACCCCTGCCGAGGAGCTTCGAGAACATCGACGGCCTTCTCATCACGGGGAACGATCTGAACGTGTACGATCAGAGCGTAGCCCCCCTGGCAGTTTACTGAGGAACACCTCGAAGCACAGACTCTTTTGATGTCGGGGAGGCGAGTCGCCGCATGCGGCCATCTGCCGGCCCGGTGGTGGGATGGTTTGGTGAGAGCCCGGTGAGGGACCGGGAAAATACATTACAAAGGTGGAGGATTCCATTATGTCAGTGACAAGCGAAATACTGGAGAAGATCAAGAAACAGGACCCCCATGAATTCGAGTTCCATCAGGCGGCGGAAGAGGTCCTGGAGAGTCTCGAGCCCACGGCGAAGAAACACCCCGAGTTCGTGAAGGCGAAGATATACGAAAGGATCATCGAGCCCGACCGTGTTGTCATGTTCAGGGTCCCCTGGCTGGACGACAAGGGGGAATTGCAGGTTAACAGGGGATACCGCATTCAGTACAACAATGCCATCGGTCCCTACAAGGGCGGCACACGCTTCCACCCCTCGGTCAACCTGGGAATCCTCAAGTTCCTCGGATTCGAACAGATATTCAAGAACTCCCTCACGACGCTTGCCATGGGGGGCGCCAAGGGCGGCAGCGATTTTGACCCCAAGGGCAAATCGGACGCCGAGGTGATGCGCTTCTGCCATGCCTACATGCTGGAGCTTTTCAGGCACATCGGTCCCGACATAGACGTGCCCGCCGGCGACATCGGTGTGGGAGGGCGCGAGATCGGCTACATGTACGGTATGTACAAGAAGATCAGGAACGATCACACGGGTGTTCTCACCGGAAAGGGCCTGTCCTTCGGCGGCAGCCTCGTGAGACCCGAGGCAACGGGATATGGCTGCGTCTACTTTGCGGCGGAGATGCTTGCCACGAAAGGCCTCGACTTCAAGGGCAAGACGGTTGCCATCAGCGGTTCCGGAAACGTCGCCCAGTTTGCGGTGGAGAAGGTGAACCAGCTCGGCGGAAAGGTCATCACCCTGTGCGATTCCAGTTCCACGATCGTCGACGACGAGGGTATATCGGGTGACAAGTGCGGTTACGTCATGGACCTCAAGAACGTCCAGAGGGGCAGGATAAGCGAGTATGCCGACAAGTTCGGATGCGCCGTGTGCTACATAGGCGAGAGCGTCTGGGACGTCATCAAGAACCAGGGCCTCAAGATCGACATAGCGCTGCCGTGCGCAACGCAGAACGAGATAGACGGCAGCCACGCTGAAGCGCTCGTGAAGAACGGCTGCATCTGCGTCGCCGAAGGCTCCAACATGCCCTCGACGCCGGAGGCGGTCCGCGTCTTCAAGGACAACGGCCTGCTCTTTGGCCCCGGCAAGGCGGCGAACGCCGGCGGAGTGGCGACGTCGGGCCTCGAGATGTCCCAGAACAGTATGAGGCTTTCATGGACCCGGGAAGAGGTCGATGCCAGGCTGCTTGGGATCATGAAGAACATCCACAAATCGTGCCTCGATGCCGCCGAAGTGTACGGCAGGAAAGGGGATTATGTCTTTGGCGCCAACGTCGCCGGTTTCCTCAAAGTGGCGAACGCCATGCTGGCCTACGGCTACGTGTGATAAGGACCGGTGAATGGAGTGTTCCTCTGTAAGACGCTGTGCGGAGGGAATGGGTAGATGAACAGGATAATGTTCTCCATTCTCTCCGTGCTTGACAGGGAAGGGGCCCCTTTGGGCTCCTCCGACATTGCCTCTCGTCTCGGCCGTCAGGGGACGGACCTGTCCGAGCGGACCATCAGGTATTATCTTAAGCGTCTCGACGTGGCCGGATACACCGTGACGGGCGGCAAGAAGGGCAGGAAGATAACGGCAGCCGGCCGCGCGGAGCTGAGGCAGGGGTATGTGTCCGACCGGGTGGGTTTCATCATCAACAGGATAAACAACCTCTCCTTCCTGTCCGATTTCGGGCCCGACAACGTGCGGGGGAAGGTGATACTCAATGTCACCTTTGTTCCCGAGGAGAGGCTCGATGCGGCGATCGAGATCCTGGGCGTCGTGCTCAGGTCGCCTTACTCCATGAGTGACAGGGCGCTCGTTGTCAGGGCCGGCGAGCATATCGGTACCGTCGAAGCCCCCGCCGGGATGGCCGCCATAGGGATAATGTGCAGCATTACCCTGAACGGGATGTTCCTGAAACGCGGCATCCCGATAGCGACCAAGCTCGGCGGTCTCGTCGAGGTGGTGGACGGACGCCCTTTGCGGTTCACATCGGTGATCAGCTATGAGGGGTCTTCGGTCCCTCCCCTCGAGATCCTCATGCGCAGCAGGATGAGCGATGTGCTCGGTGCCGTGGAAGGGGGATCGGGGCTCATCCTGGGGAGCTACCGGGAGATCCCGGAGAACAGCGTTTCCGACGCAAGGAACCTTCTCGAACGCATGGTACCTCACGGTTTCGGGGGTATCGTGCTCTTCGGAAGCCGGGGCGAGCCCCTTCTCGGCATCTCTCCCACGGACGGAAAGGTCGGCCTCGTGGTGCTTGGCGGGCTCAACGTGAACGCGGCCCTGGAGCAGGCCGGGGTCGGCAGGTCAAGTCAGGCAATGGCGACGCTCTGCGACTATCCTCTCCTGAGTTCAATAGAGGCCCTGGAGCGGGCCTATCTGCCTCGAAAGGAAGAGAACTCTGTCTTCCTCAGGTATCTTTCCCGGACCCGGGAAGAAGGCGACGACGGTTACTGGTCCGTCTTGAGGGCGCTGAAGCAGATGACCTTCTGAGTCACGACATCGGCAAGGAGCTTCATATCGTCTTCCGCGGTATCAACGACGGTGACTATGCCTTCGTACCGGGCGCTCTCGGGGACGAGTATCGAGAGAAGGTTATACTTTTTGTCCACGATCCTTCTGCTGAAGTATGACCCCTCCCTGTCGGGAAAGATGGCGACGTAGAATACCCCCGTTTCGACGAGGTCCTGAAAGAAGTGGGTACCGAAGGAAAGCTCGGGCATCACGCTGCCGAGTCCCGTGCCGTGAGCCAGTTCCACCAGAACGGCGATGTTGTTGATCTCCGAGAAACGTACCGGGACCCCCAGAGAGGGTGTGGTGGTGCCCCACCGTCCCGGTCCGGCAAGGATCGTGGGCATCTCTTCTTGATCCGGTATCTGCCTGTTTATCCTGCCGATAAGGCGCGCGATGTCGTATTTCTCCGACAGGGTGAGCAGGCTGTAACCGTCAGGGTCGACCACTATGATCCGCTTGATCCCCTGCGTTATGTTGCTTCCCATGAAGTTCCCTGATGACTGGAAGAGTATCCTGTCGGCGGGCACCTTGCGCGGTATCCTGACCCTCTTCCCCTCGCCTTTTGTCTGAAGGGGCCTGCACTGGACGAGGTTGATCTGAAAGGCGTCCCTGGCCGTGAAGTTGATGGTGAACTCGATGTCTACGGGGTACTGGTAGCTCGCCTCCAGGGTCTTGAGCATTCGCTGCATGATCGTCGGGAGGGGTGTTTCGGACATGAGCCTGTCGAAGGTTACGATCCATGACTCCCTGGCCTCAAGCCCGCGGGACCTCAGGAACTCGGCAGCTTCGAGGTCGCGTGTTCCGATGAGCTCCCGGTCTGCCTTCATGTCGCCCGTTATTATGTCGGTGACGGGGATTGTTTCAAGGACGTTGGTCTCGACGTTGAGGACATCACCGTTGTGCTGGGAGTATTTCTTCATGTCGCTCGGCCCGCTGTGAGGGCGGAGCAGCGGGAGATCAAGGGCGACGATGCCGGGATAGTCGTGTTCCACGCGGTTCACCGCCCGGGTGCCGAGGCCCACCACGAGGCGAAGCATCCCTGCCTTCGGGTTCATGTCCCGTCTCCAGACGAAGGTGTTGTAGGATATCCCGACACCGGCGAGATCGGGGTAGAAATAACGGTCGTGGTAGGACCCCGAAACCCTCTGGACGAGGAGCGCCATCTGCTCATCCTGTTTGTCAAGGCCCCTCTGGAGACGGTAGGCCAGCGCGTCCTCGTTCATGGTGCTCGCGTACACCGTCCGCACATACTCACCGAACTGCTTGTAACGTTCCTCGGGGGTGCCCTGGTTGACGCAGAAGACACTCTCGTACTTGCCGGCAAAGGCATTGCCGAAGGCGTCCTCGAGAAGGCTGCTCGACCGTATGATAATGGGCGACTGTCCGAAGTACTCGATGAGGCGCCAGAACTGTTCTTCTATCTCGTCGGGGAAGGAACCCTCGAGCATGGCTTCCCTGAGGGTTTTCGCGACCTTGAAATACCCGTCCCGGGTCTTCTGTTCCATGCGCAGCTTCCACCACCCGTTCTCGACGAGGTACGTGTAGAAGACATCGGAACCGATGAAGAACGAATCGTGGGGTTCGAGGATGCGCTGCCAATCGAAGGACCTGTCGCGGGAGAGGATCTTTCTGGCGAGGAGCATGCCGACCGTTTTCCCTCCGATATAGCCCGTCCCTATGAGGCGCGCCTTGATGGCAAGAAGGTCCTCGAGTGTGAAGTGCTTCTTTGCAAGGGCAACTATCCTTTCCTCGCGGCCGATCATGATCCTGCACAGCTGGTCGAGGACCGCCTCCTGTTCCTCCGTGCCCACCTTCCCGTTCAGAAGGTCTCCGATGCGGATGAAGAACCTGTCCCAGTGGTCGAGATTCCTTTTCGCCAGGTCCGTCCCCTTGCCGGAGATCCGCGTGAGCAGACGGCCCGTGTCCACGCTGCTCGTCACCGGCAGAAAGCGGTCCTCGCTCTTGCGGTGGGGAAGGAACATGGTGGGCGAGTGCCGGCCGCGGACCTTGAGGGGATGCACATAGATCTTGTCATCGACATTGTAAACGTCGATGAGCACCTGGGTCGTCTCACGGATGCGGGCGACGGTCTTGAAGGAGTGGTTTTCCCTCAGCAGCGCGAAATAGGCTATCGTGTTGAGCTGGTACAGGTAGGGGCAGGCGATCGTGAAGAAGTTGCCGATCATGAGGTCCGTGGCCCACGCGGAGAGAAGGTCGGAGAGGGAATCGAAAACGTAGTGGACGTCGCGCCCTTCCGACGTGATGATGTTGTACACCTGGGCGGTGAAGGATTCGAAGCCGCTGCGCGCGTCAAGGTTGTGGACCCGGACGCTCTCATTGTCCTCTATCACAGGCCTGTGGCGGGCGAACCGCATGTAGACCACCTTCTTCCCGTCCCTGACCGACTGCTCTGCGAAGGGTCTCGCGAAGGACAGGTAGTCGTCGATGGAGTCAACCTGCCAGACGACATTGTCGCCCGTTCGCAGCCCGTCGATGATCTCGTCTATGCCGGCGATGCCGGCGCTTTCCCGTGAAAGTATCCTGGCCATGCAAGAATCCCGGCCCTGGAGCCGCCTCCTTTCCAGATCCTACTTCCCGCCTTTCGTGAAGGCTTCCCATTCACCCCGGCCCTTCAAAACCTCCCTGAAGACCTCCAGCGCCTTATTGACGAGCGGCATCCCGCCGTAAGGAGCAAGCTGGAAGAAGACCTCGGCAAGCTTCCTGGGATCACAGCCGACATTGAGGGCGGCATTCACGTGGAGCCTCAGCTCATCGGCCGCTCCCAGGGCGGCGAGCATGGCGCAGGCGGCCATCTGGCGTTCCGGAAGGGTAAGGATCGTCCGGGAATAAAGATTCCCCGTTATGAACATGGAGAGGTCGTTCGCCAGGTCCTTGTCGAATTCCTTCCAGGTGAGATAGGGGGGGTCGAGCTTCACTCCGCCCGTCCAGAGTTTCTTTGCCGTCTCTTGGGTCCTCTTCTTTATGTCGTCGTTCACAGTCTTCCTCCATTTTTTCAAGGTTCTATCACGCATCTTTCCCCGGCGTCAAGGCCGGAAGGCCTGTGTTTTTTTTCCGGAATTGTGGTACTATAGGCTCGATAATCTCAAGAGAGGAGGAACTTGATGAGGCGATCATTTCTGTATGGTGTCATTGCACTGGCGATGATGATGTTCACGGGCTGCGGCTACAACACGATACAGCAGAACGACGAAGCCGTGAAGGCCGCATGGGGCGACGTCGAGGCCACGTACCAGAGGCGGAACGATCTGGTGCCGAACCTTGTGGAGACGGTGAAGGCTTACGCGAAACATGAGAGTGAGACCCTTCAGGCCGTGACCGAGGCCCGGGCAAAAGTGGGCAGTGTCCAGGTATCGAAGGACATGATCGGCAATCCTCAGGCCATGGCCCAGTTCCAGCAGGCGCAGGCGTCGATGGGCGGGGCCCTGTCGCGGCTCCTTCTCGTTGCCGAGCGCTATCCTGACCTCAAGGCCAACCAGAATTTCCGCGACCTCCAGAACCAGCTCGAAGGCACCGAGAACAGGATAAACGTGGCGCGCACGCGATACAACAAGGCTGTGCAGACGTTCAACACCTCGATCAGGGTCTTTCCGAACAACCTCACGAACATGTTCCTGCTCAAGCTTCCCCAGAAGGAGCCCTTCAAGGCGGAAGCCGGGGCCGAGAAGGCACCGAAGGTGAAGTTCTGACCCGACAGAAGGCCGGAAAACGATGAAGGGATCTCACGCAGGCAATGTGAGGAGCACGGGACGCGCGCGCGGGGCTATCCTGAAGCGCGTTGCCATATCGCTGGCCTTTTGTCTCGGTGTCTTCTGGGCTGCTGCCTGCGCTTATGCGCTCGATGTGCCGGCCCTCAAAGGGCGCGTGAACGACTATGCCGGCATGATCTCGCCCGGCGTCCGTGCTCAACTGGAGAAGGAACTCCAGGACTTCGAAAGGTCAGATTCCACGCAGATGGTCGTCCTTACCATCGATTCTTTGGAGGGGGAGAGCCTGGAAGAGTTCTCCATCAAGGTGGCCGAGACGTGGAAGATCGGCCAGAAGGGCAAGGACAACGGCGCCATCCTTCTCGTTGCGAAAAAGGACCGCAAAACGCGCATCGAGGTCGGACGCGGTCTTGAAGGAAAGCTCACGGACCTGACGGCGGGACGCATCGTTCAACTTGTCATCAACCCGCAATTCAAAAGGGGCGATTTTGACGGCGGCTTTTCCTCGGGTGTACGGGCCATGATGGACGCGACCCGGGGGGAGTTCAAGGCCGACGCGGCCAGGTCCCGGCCGGGGAAAAAGGGGGGCCTCGGGTCGGCCTTGCCTTTTCTCATCTTCGGCGCGATCTTCCTTCTCGTCCTGGGAAGGATCTCGCGCGTTCTGGGCGGGGGTGCCGGGCTGGTAGGCTTCTCGGCCATGGGGTTCCTGCTGGGATTCTCACTCGTGACAGTGGTCCTCCTCGGCGTCCTCGGTCTCGTGCTCGGTATCTTCCTTCCTTTCCTCTTCGGGGGTGCCTTCCGGGGCGGGGGAGGCTCGGGTCCGGGCGGGTACTGGACAGGCGGTGGATTTTCCAGTGGGGGAGGTTTTGACGACGGCGGTGGTTTCTCGGGCGGCGGAGGAGATTTCGGCGGTGGCGGCGCGTCGGGGGACTGGTGATGAAGAAAGCCCTTAATTTCTTTACTCATGCCGAGAGGGAGAGGATCCGCGAAGCGACCGCGCTCGCGGAGTCGAAGACCCTGGGCGAGATAGCCGTCATGGTCGTTGATGCCTCGAGCCGTTACCGTGAAGCCGAAGTGCTCGGTGCCGTCACCTTCGGGAATGTTGCCGCCTTCCTCATCGCCGAGTTCTTTCTTCACGGATCGCTCTGGTGGTACATCCCCCTCACTTTCGTTTTCTTCCCTCCTTTCTGGCTCGTGATGAGAAAGACGCCTTACCTCAAGGCGCTTTTCAGCGGTACGGCGCGCCGCGAGCGTGCCGTGCGGGACAGGGCCGTCAGGGCTTTCTATGAGAAGGGCCTGTACCGGACAAAGGGCAACACGGGCGTTCTCTTCTTCATTTCCCTCCTGGAGAGGAAGGTCTGGGTCCTTGCCGACAAGGGCATTCACGAGAAGATCACCCAGGGGAGACTCAATGCTTTCGCAAGGACGGTCTCGGCCGGGATACGGCAGGGAAAGCCGGCCGACGCCCTCGTAGAGGCTATAGGCGAGGCGGGCAAACTCCTGGGGGAACACTTCCCCACCGTGGCAGGCGACACCAACGAACTGACCGACGAAGTGATCACGACCGACAGGGAAACGGTCTAAAGACGCCCCCCAAGGTGTCCTATGCGTCCTATAAGTCCTATAGGTCCCAGTCCTATAGGCCCTATGTGTTTTATAATAAGACCAATAGGACGAATTGAGGCTGGGCGGGATCGACAGGATCTTTTAAGGGAGTTGTTATGGGTGAGATGGACATTTACCTCCGGGCGACGGAGATCATAGACAGTGATAATGATGTTATCCGGCGGACGGCTGCGCGTCTTGTCCGGGGGTTGACCGGGGAAGCTCCGAGGGCGCAGGCGCTTTTCTCCTTCGTGCGCGATGAGATCCATTACAATGTCTACATGCTGTCAACCTTCAGGGAGGATTTCAGGGCGAGCATCGTTCTTGAGAGAGGCAAGGGGTATTGCGTCCAGAAGGCCGTCCTGCTTGCGGCCCTGGCACGGTCCGCGGGCATTCCGTCCCGCCTTGCCTTTGCCAGGATACGCAATCACAGGATACCTGAAGAATACAGGCTGCAGACGGGTATCGATGAGTTTCCCAGCCACGGGTACACCCAGCTTTTCGTGAACGGGAGATGGATGAGCGTCACGCCCGCATTCGACCGCGGCCTGTGCGAAAGGCTCGGTGTTCCTGCCTGCGATTTCGACGGAGAGAATGACGCCATCCTCGCCCCCGTGGACCTTGCCGGCAACCCCTACGTGGAATATATCGAAAAGTACGAGCCTCACGCCGACCTTCCCTTCGAGTGGCTCCATGGCAGGATCTTTCCCATCTGGGGGAACAAACACCCCTGGGCCGACGAGAATGCCTCGCGGGGCCACGTCATGCCGCTGTCAGGGTACCGGTTTCCTTGAAGGGGGTTCGCATGAAACCGAAGAGCGGCTACTGCATCGGCTGCACCAACAAGCACGGCTGCAAGTCCAGGACGCCCCCCTGCATCGACGAGATGACATCCCGCAACGTCAGTTCCGACTCAGGGAAGCAGTACCTCATCGACCACAACATGATAGAGCTCTGCAGGGACTGCCCTTTCCTGCGTTCCTGCTGGACAATGGAAGAATACAAGAGAAGAACGGCTTAGAACCCGCGATTCACTTTTCCAGCACTTCCCGGATCTTTCGGGACAGAAGGGCCATGTTGTATGGTTTCTGGATGAAGCCGGCACATCCCTTGCCGATGATCATCCTGGCCTCGCTGTCCATGCTGTAACCGCTCGAAAGGATCACCTTTACGGAAGAGTTCAACTCCCTGATCCGATCAAAGGTCTCGCCGCCGGACATTCCGGGCATGACCATATCGAGGAGTACGAGGTCGACGGTGCCTCCGCCGTCCCTGAGGAAGGAGATCGCATCCGGTCCTGAGTTCATGGCGTGCACGGTGTATCCGAGAGATTCGAGCATTCTCTTGGTTACCCGGAGTACCGTGGATTCGTCATCGACGAGCAGGATCGTTTCGGAGCCCCTCAGGGCCTTCGATACCGTCCGCCGCTCCCGGAGGACTTTCTTCTCTGATGCAGGAAAATAAAGGGTGAACGTGGCTCCCTGGCCGGGTTTGCTCCTGACATCCACGAGACCCTTGTGTCCTTTCATGATGCCGTACACCATCGCGAGGCCGAGGCCGGTCCCCCTGCCCATCTCCTTCGTGGTGAAGAAGGGATCGAATATGCGTTTCATCGTCTCTTCTTCCATGCCCATTCCCGTATCCGCGATGCCGACGCGCACATATTTACCGGGAGGGATGCCGTGGAGAGCGGCAAAACTCCCGTCGACGACCGCGTTGGCGGTCGTGAGGTGGATCTCCCCTCCCGCGGGCATGGCGTGCCACGCGTTGAGGTAGAGATTGAGGAGGACCTGTTCGATTTGGCCCCGGTCGACCTCCACGGTCCAGGGGTGTCTTTCGTATTCCTCGCGGATCGTCAACTCCTTCCTCGTTCTGTGGAACATGGCGGAGGTCTCGCGGACTATCTCGTTCATGTCGGCGGGCCGTATCTCGTATCCTCCCGCCCTGGCAAAGCCCAGAAGCTGACGGGTGAGGTTCGACGCGCTCTTGACCTGCTCTTCGATAGACTTGAGACGCTCGAGATCGGGATGGCCGGCATCCTCCATCTTTTCCGACATCATCAGCGAGGCGTACCCCTGTATCCCCATGAGGATATTGTTGAAATCGTGGGCAATGCCCCCGGCAAGGGTGCCGATGGCCTCGAGTTTCCTGGCCTGGAGAAGCTGCGACTCGAGCTCTTTGCGGTCGGTGATGTCCTGAATGATCCCGAATACCACGTTCCTGTCTCTGTCGTACTCCGCCACAGAGTGTATGTCCACCACCTCCGCCGTGTCAGGGCGCCTTATTTTGAACTCCACGTCATAAGGCCGGCCGTCAGTGATAAGACCGTGCAGGGCGTCATTGAGCGGCTGCCGGTATTTGGGAAGGGGTATTTCCTTCATTCCGGAGATCGTCAGCGCGCCATCGCCGAGACCGAAGATCCTGCGGGCCCCCCGGGACATGAAGACATTCTTCGTCTCCATGTCGAACTCCCAGTTCCCGGAGCGGGATATTATCTCGGCCCGGGACAGGCGGTCCCTGCTGATGGCAAGCTGCTCCTCCACCGATTTGCGCGCCGTGATCTCCGTGATCATGGCGCACATACCGCTTACGGAACCATCCTGGTCGCGCAGGGGGAACTTGATGGAGATGAAGAACCGTTTCCCCTGTTCGCCTTCCAGGACCTCCTCCTTCTCCATCACCGACCCTGATTCCATGACCTCCAGGTCATTCCGGCGAAACAGTTTCCCCGTCGGTCCGGGAAAGAGCTCTTCGTCCGTTCTGCCGATGGTATTCTCGCGGCTGATACCGGTCACTTCCTGCCACTTGCGATTCACCATCTCGTATCGCCCGTCACGGTCCTTGACACAGATGAGGGCCCCGCTGTTCTCGATCATGTCTGACAGGAGGGCGCGGCTCTTGCGCAGCTCCTCCTCGGCAAGCTTGCGCTCTGTGATGTCGCGGACGATGCCCGCCACACCGGCCACCTTGCCCTTGACCAGGAAGGGGAACTTGTAGGTCTCGTAGAACCTTGCCCCGACGGGTTCGGTGGCGATGACCGTCCTTTTCTCCGTGATGGCCAATCGATCGCTTTGCTGGCAGGCAATGGCGGCTTCACTGGGCATGAGGTCGTAGTCGTTCTTGCCCATGATCTCGGCCTCGGTGCGCCCGAAAAACTGCGCGTTTGCGGCGTTGACAAGCTGGTAGGTGAGGTCGAGGTCCTTGAGGAAGAAGAAATCCGGCCCCGCATCGATGAGGAGGCGCAACTGCTGGAGGGAAGACCCCAGCTCCTCCACGGCCTTCCTGTAGTGCGTTTCGGACTTCTCCAGTTCCCGGATCCTGTGCTTTAAGAGAGAGATCTCCCGGGTCAATTCCTGCGTCGTCTTCAATGTGTTCAAACTCTCCCTTGGACAATAATAATAGATATGGCGCCAATATATCAATATGGAATCCGGGCCGGTATCATTAAGGCGCCGCTCCGGTTTCTCCCGGGTTACCTTATGTATTATCGCATTGCAGGGTCAGGGGTTTAGGCTGGTTTCAGCCGTGGGTGAAAGATACCTCGCGATACAGGGACTCTATCGCCGCGGCGTCGAGGCGGTCGAAATCGCGCTCCGCGGGCGTGACGATGATGCCTGCCATTTCCATGACGGCCGGGCTGACGAGGACCCTCCCGTCACCGTTTCTGTAGAAGGCTTCCGGGCGGTGGGCGCGGCGGGGAAAGACCAGAAGGCGCCATGTCTTTCCATCAAAAGAGGCGGCCGCGTTCAGCATGGGTTCCTCGCCGGGCCCACCCGGGGGCACCGACGCCTCGGCGAGGCCTCGCGCATAAACCCTGAAGGCGGATGCCATGGACGGTGCGTCATCGGCCTCAATGAGTATGACCTCGCGCCCGAGTCCCGCCACCCTCAATACGGGCACATCGGCGGTCCGGGTCCGGGGGACGACCGGCGTGAAGCCTTTCCTCCCGTCTATCTCTCTCTCGATAGGCATCTGTCCCGAGGGCACCGCCTGGAAATGGAGATGGTCGGGTGCTGAAGCCCCGCAGCGGGGACCGTTGTAAAGGGTTATGAAGCCGGGACCGAGGTCCGCCGCTATACGCAGGAAGATCTCCATGTGACCGGTAATGGCCTGGGGATGATGGTCGAGGTGCGCGATGGTGAGGTGAAGGGGTACCACGGGCCGCGGGTTGACCAGGATCAGGAACTCGCGCCGGTAGAGGACGCATTTCTGCTCGACCGGCAGATTGGCGGCGCAGAGGAAGCAGGGTCTTTCCCTGACCTCCTCGGGACTTACGACGGCGGTTGTGTTGACGGCCCTGCCGGGATTGAACAGGAGACGGACCGAGAATCCGTTGCACGCTATGTCCCGGTACCGCGTCGCGACAAGGGAATCATAGGCCTGCCCGAGCTCCGGCCAGGACGAACGCTGTTCCGAAAGAAGCCCCTTGCACACCCCCCCGAGAGAGGGATCGCCTTCCCCCCCTTCGAAGGTTGCGTAGGTCCGGTCCCTCAACTTACGTGTCACTTAAGGGGACTCCCCTGCCATCTTCTGCCGCTCGATGATCTCCGCAGTGCGCAGCGAGTCTTTGAAGGTGTCGTTCCTGTTCGCCGCTTCGAGGGAGAGACCGGCATCGGTGTTGCCCTGCCAGCGGCGGCACAGGTAGAGGCTTTCATAGATCCTTCCGATCCTGTATTCCCGGGATATCTTCAGTGCGGCGGCATAGTCCTCTCCGTAGCTCACATTGAGGAAGCCTGTCCGTCGTATGGCCGTCGTGGAAAACGCCCGCGGGGCCCCGAGGCCGTTGACCCTGAGGGCGTTGTTGTGTCCGTTGTCAGCGGTCCATTCGCGGTGATCGATGAGTCCGGGAGGTATCTGCTCCAGCCGCTCGTTGACGATGGTATAGGATCCGACGACCATGGCGTAGTTCCCGTCGCGTATGGTGTCCACGATGGTCTCGAGAACAAGGTGGTTCTCGTAGAGGTCGTCGGAGTCGAGCTGGACGGCATAGCGGCCGCAGGCCTCGTCCATGATGGCCAGATTCCAGCACCCCCCTATCCCGAGGTCCTTCCGGTCGGGGATGATGTGCCGTATGGCCGGGTTCCTGCCTGCCATGTCGGCGATGACCTCCGTGGTCCCGTCGGTCGAATGATTGTCGACGACAATGACGTTGAAGGTGAAGTCCGTCTCTTGCGAGAGGGCACTCTGGAGAGCATCGGCTATGGTCTTTCTGCGGTTCCTCACGGGGATTATCACGGAGGCCCTTACGGGAAAAGGTTCGGCCGGTTCTTCCATTTTCCTTAGCCGTTCCGGGGGCACATAGGCGTTGATCCTCCGGAGATGATCGGTGAAGACCGCTTCCATCTCCTTTTGAAGGGGCTGGTTGCGGGGGTCGACGTAGGCAAAGTGCACCTCGCCCTCGGGAGCTTCCCCGTGGCTCAGGACGCTGTAAAGCGGTTCCGCGATATGGTGCACGCCGTGGTCTATGGACATCTTCAGCCGGACGTCGTACAGGGCGGCATGACGCAGGGGCGGTGTGCGCCCGTACCTCTGAAGCGTCTTGCGGATGATCGAGGCGTCAAGAAGAGCGAGGGCGCCGAAATTGAAATCGTCCCGGACGCTGCCGGACTGATAGTCGACGAGGGGGTGCAGGGTCTTCCCCTTTCCCGTGTCGTCATAGAAGTCGGAATAGACGGTGCCGGCCCCGGTGGACCGGGCGGCCCGGATGAGCCTCTCCAGGGTTACCGTGCCCGCCAGCATCGGGATAGTCCGCGGGATGAACAGAATATATTCCGTTGCAGCCCTTGCCAGGATCGTTTCGAAGGTCTCCCGGGAGGCGAAGGGACCGGTGTTGATGGTGGTGCATCGGGGGAGGATGTCCGGTATGGGCTCCCGGGCCACGACCAGTATCTCTTCGATGAGGTCGGACGCGGCCAGGTTCCTCAGCGCCGGCAGGAACATGGATCCCGCGGTGTAAGTGCAGACGGCGGTAATTGGTCTCATGTGTCCCATATCCTACCATGGAAAAAGAGGCAAGGAAACAGGAAAGGGGGGTGGAGGGGGCAGGGATCAGGAAGCGGGGGATAGGGGACGGAGGGGATAGGACCTATAGGAAAATAGGACCAATAGGACATATAAGACCCATAGGACAGATAGGACCTATAGGACGTTTTGAAATGCAATAGCCGCCCACGGCTGTCGATCGATTCGTCCTATAGGTCCTAAGCGTCCTATAGGTCCCATAGGTCTTATATGTCCTATAACTCCTATTGGTCCTATAGAGCCTATTCGTCCTATCTCTCAGTCGAGTGCCACCGAGCATTCCGTTATGAGCTCGCGCAGGGCGGAGAGCCAGGGAACGTGGGAGGCTGCCGTCGAGAGATTGTGAAGACCCGCCGGGATATGGCCGAGAAAGCTTGCGAGGCCTTTCGTCCGGCCCAGGAATCCGTATGCCCCGAGGGCCTGCATGAGACGCTCCACCGAGGCGGACCAGAAGGACCTCTGGAATGCGTCCCAGTCAAGCTCCTGGGATGACAGGATATAGTAGAACGACAGGAGTTCCTCCCTCTCCTCGGGGGTGAAGGAGATATAGGGGTCACACAGGAGGGAGCCCAGGTCATAGAAGGCGTTCCCGAAGCGCATACCCTGGAAATCGATGAAGTACGGTTCTGAACCCAGGATCATGACGTTCTGGGATTGGAGGTCGCGGTGAACGAGGCAGCGCCGCAGGGAGCAGAGTTCATCCGTCAGGCGGGAGAGTTCCGACATGAGCCGTGATTCGAAGGCGGGTTCAAGGACCACGTCGCAATGGTTCCCGACGAAATGCTCGAGGAAGTAGTTCTGCTCGAAGAGGTAGAGCTCGGGCCCGAAACCGTCCATCAGCTTCACGCTGCCTGAAGGGAAGTCCTTTTCCGCTATGGAGTGGAGCCTTCTTGCCGCCGTGAGGGTCTTCTGGTACAGGACGCGCCGCGTCGGCCAATCCTCTCCGGCGAAGGCGTGGAGGTCTTTGCTTCCTAGGTCTTCCAGCACCATGAGGTGGGCCTCAGGGTCGTGGCCCATCACCTCGGGGACGGGAACGCGCATGCTCCGCAGGTAACGGGCTATATCGGCATAGTAGCGGTTTTCCGTCCTGCCGGGGTCGTAGTCGATGACGATGACCGACCTGCCTTCCCCCCAGGAGAAACGGTAGAAGACCCGGTCCGAACCGCGCGCGTCAAGGGCCTCGACCGTGGCGGGGACCGACGCCTCGACGCCGATCGTCCTGCGGGCAAAGGCCATTATATGGTCAAGTTCCGTCATTCCTTATCCCCTTTGCATCCTTCATTTGAGCATCCATTTTCCGGTAGACCTCGACGGAGCCGATGTCGTGCCACGCGCCTTCGTCGACGACGATTCCCCTTATGGAGCCCGGCTGCGCGGTGATCCTCCGGAGGAAGACGTCGACCACCGATTCTATTCTTCCCGGTTCCATGTGGCTGAGGAGTGATGTCTCTACCGCGTAGATACCGGTGAAGAGACACTGAGCCTTCCCCGGTCTTCCCAGTGTGTGCCGCATGTCGCATATGGTTCCCGAGCTGTCTATGTCGACATTGCGAAGCGGGCCCTCGCTCCTTAGCAGGAGGGTGGCGTCGGGACGGAACTTCTCATGCGCCGCGATGAGCCGGGCGAGAGGTGCATCGGACAGGATATCGCCGTTGTAGCACAGTATGGCCCCGTCACCTGCAAGCAGGTCCTCGATGTTCTTGAGCCCTCCGGCGGTATCGAGGAGCGTCGGTTCATGCCTGAAGATGATGGGGACACCCCGCCAGCTGGCATCGGGAAAGGTCTCCCTGTAAGCTCCCGGCCGGTGATGGGTGTTCACGATGAACCGCTCTATGCCTGCCCCGATGAGATGGTCCATGGCATATGTGATCATGGGGCGGCCGTTCAGTGGCAGAAGAGGTTTGGGAAGGCGTTCCGTCAGAGGCCTGAGGCGTGTTCCCAGCCCCGCGCCGAGGATGAAGGCCGTCTTGAACCGTTTCTTTGCCGTGGGGTGTGGGGTGTCGGGACCTTTCATGGAGACTCTCAGTACATCCTCTCTATGCGCGTGCCCCTGAAATAGTGTTCCAGTATCTGCGGCGCCGTGAACCCCTTTGTTGCCATGACCGCGGCGCCTATCTGGCACAGGCCCACGCCATGGCCCCATCCGGCCCCGTTGAGGATGAACCTTTCGGGCGGGCCGCCCGGCGGACCCTCCGTGGAAACGACGAAGGCGCTGCTGTACAGGTGGCTTGTGGAGAGCCATCTGCGTATCTCCAGCTCCTTTCCTATGATGACGCTTCCCTTCGTTCCCGTTATCCTGAGACGGAAAATACGGCCCGACGGCCCTCTTTCCAGAGGCGTCAGGGCGACGAGCGTGCCAGGGTCCATCCCGGAGCGCTGCCTGATGATCTCCTCGAGTTCGCCACGGGAGTATTCAACCTTCCAGCGGAAGAAATTCGTCGTCTCCTGGTCGAAACCGGGGAGCACCTCCGCAAGGAGAGACGCATCTTTCGTGTTGCAGTAAGCGTCGGGAGATGAGAATATCCAGCGTGCCGCTTCCTCCTCGGACAGAACGGGACCGTACGTATCGTGCCAGTCGGTGACGCTGACGAGGTACGGGATGTGGATATCTTCCCAGGCAGTCTCGTAGTTCTCCGTGAGGCCGCCGCAGGCCTTGTAGTATCGGGCATCGCAGACGGTGTCACCGTAGAAGAGCACAAGCCCTCTCGTTTCCCTCACGGCCCGGGCCGCCTCGCCGGAGACGATCTTCGTGATGCCCTGGTATCGCTGACAATGGTCATCGGCGCAGACGTCGAAGATGTCGTGGTCCTCCCTGTTGTACCAGCGGACAAGCTCTCCCGGGCCCTGCCCGGGCCTCATGACGGCGCCGAGGGTACCCTTCTGTCCGAGTGCGGCCATGAGCCAGCTCCGGGACATGATGGCATGGGCCTTCAGGAACTCACCCGGCGCCCGCCCGCTCATCTCTGAGGAGATGACGCTCACAAGATAGTCCTCGACGGGGACCTCGTTGATGACGGCCATGGTGCCGTCCCCGCGGTCTGCCAGCACAAGGTTGCCCTGAAATGCCTGGTCCTCCTTGCGCTCCCAGTGAAAGCGGATACCAATGGTGACGCCGAGGATGGTGAACGTGGAGCCTTCCCGGACAATGAGCCTTACGGAAGGAGAGCAGGCAACAAGCTGCCCTCCTTCATCGAAAAGCTCTATCCCTGATGCAGCCGCCCTCGCGTGAAAGGACCCCGACAGCGAACGTGCCCCTTCAATCAGGTAAAGACCGTTGAGACGGCCTTTCACCTCCGATTGCCTGTCCGCTACGCCCACGGTGATGATCGGTTCTTCTGTGCCGGCTGAGAGCATGTTTTCCCGAATGATGGTTTACCTTATTACGTTTTCGGGAGGTTGTCAATCGCCACACCCTGTCGACGGTAATGTCGCTTTCCCGGTCCCATGTCGACAGATCTTGCCTCCGTGTCTCTCCCCATCAGTGCCTGGGAAGCTAAAAGGCCTGAATTATCGGTTAGTTGAAGGTAGTCTGTCGAATGGTATCTTTCTTGCTATACATCTACGCAACAAAGCATCGCAGAATTCGAATTGATGGAGGGGTCATGAAAAGAACGGTTTTAGTCCTCCTTGTTCTTGCAGCTCTCATGGTTGCGGTCGTGCCTGCCGTGAGCGAGGCCCGGGGCAGGTATCATCACAGACCGTATTACCGCGGGTCTTGTTGTGGAGGCGTGGGTTGGGGCGTTGTCGGGGTTACGAGCGGGCTCATAGCCGGGACCATCATAGGGACCACCCTGGCCCGGCCGGAACCCGTGTACGTGGTGCCGCCACCGCCTCCTCCTCCACCGCCGAGGGTATACTACTACTATCCGCCGCCCCAGAGAGTGTACGTGTATCCCTATTAGGGGCGGTTCCAGGGTTCCAGATTTCAAGGGCTCAAGGGAGAAAGACGAGATAGGCCCGGCAGGCCGCATGAGTCCTGCGGGTCCTATCATCGTTTTTCGCTACGGGGGCTCCGGCGGGCCGAACCCCGCGAAATGATCCTGACCACCAGTCCACCAGGCATGCCGCGGCAAGAACGGACAGCGCACGCAGAACCATTGTCTTTGTCTTCATGACATCCTCACTGTCGTCCTGAAGTATTATCCTGGTATATGTCCGGAAGCCATTGCAGTACGGGAAACAGGTGATTACAAAAAAAGGGGAGGGCCGATCCGGGGGCGGGAGGTCATTCTGCGTTTCCCGTCAGCGGCAGTATTTCGCCGATATCCATGATGAGGAACCTTGATGGGTCGAGGTTTCTCGCGGCGATCCTTCTTTTCAGGTCAAGGGCGGGAAATCCGGGAGGATCGTCGCCGAGGTGGAAGGTGCCCCACTGAGTGGGCACGAAATACCGGGCCCCCAGGTCGTCGAACGCGTCGATACATTCGTCGATATCCATGTGGGCATAGTGCATGAACCAGCGCGGATGGTAGGCGGTTACCGGTATCAGAGCATAGTCTATTCCCGGATAGCGTCTGCCTATCTCGCGGAAACCTATGAAATATCCGCTGTCCCCGCCATAATAGACGGTGTTGTTCGGAGAGATTATGAGAAAGCTTGCCCAGAGCGTGCTGTTCGCGGCCTGGCCGATCCGGCGGGACCAGTGCTGCGCCGGCAGGCAGACCACCCGCGTGCCGTCACCTGCATCGACGCTTTGCCACCAGTCCATCTCGACGACATTGTTCTTTCCGAGCTTCGTCACGAACTCCTTCATGCCCAGGGGAACGAAGAAACGGGTATTGTCAGGCAGTGCCTCGACGGTCCGTCTGTCCAGGTGGTCGTAGTGATTGTGAGAGATGATCACGTTGAGCCGGGCTGTTCCGAGGCCCTTCAGTTCCTCCGGCGTCATGGCGGGGCGGATCTTTCTTCGGGGCAGGAGAGCTCTGTCGGACAGCATGGGGTCGGTCAGCCAGAACTGAGAGGCGAGGCGGATGAGAAAGGTCGCGTGGCCTACCCAGAGAACAATGTCGCCTTCGGCCATTGTCTCGACACGTTCCGCGGCGCCGGGAATGAAGGAGGGCAGGAATTCCCTCTCCTGTGAGGTGTATTCGCGTGAGGGCGAGAGCTTCCATTTCAGGAAACGCAGGAAGCCTTTTTCCTCCATCGGCATCCAGGGATTGAAGTATTCCCCGTTCCTGTGATGGGCCGCGTAGAGGTCACTGGCGCGCGCCGCCTCCACCTTCTTCCTCCACGCCGCCTCGTCAAACTCGTTGGGCGTCACGCAACCGGATGCGACAAGGCACATGAGCAACATGAAAAGAACGCGGAACCCTGGCCCGATCCCTCTATCCATAATCTCCCTGCCCCACAGTGTAGCATAGGGGGCAGGAATCAGGGAATAGGGGACAAAGAAGAGCAGGGAAAAGGAGGCAGGGGATCGGGGTTGACGGGTGACGACAGGAACCGCATCCTTTCTTTGAAACCTGAAACCTTGTATGTTGCTGAAACCGTCTTTACTCCCTTGAACATGGAACCTGGAACTTTCTTATACCCACACGACGCAATTGAAGATGCCGGGCCGATCTGCACTCCGGGTCGCAGGACCGGGTTCGTCCCCCCCGATACCGGTCACGATTATGCGGTACTCGTGGATGCCCGGGTCGAGTCTTAACGTCGTCCACCACGTGCCGTCCTTGCATCTTTTGAGCGGCCTCGTGGTCTTGCTCCGGTCGCAGAAGCTTCCCGCCATGAGCACCTCATGTGCCGACGGCTCACGGAGCTTGAAGGTGACCTTCTTCTTGTCCTGTCTATCGGCCATTTCCGCAACGCACCGTGAAAAGGTCAATGATGAAGCCCGGGGAAATACTCCGCATCCAGGAAGAACCTTCTCATAGATACGGTACCACAGGAACCTTCCCCTGTCTGTCGCGGAATCGACATTTGTTTTGTGGTAGTTTCGTTCAAAAGGCGTGTCATCGTTTCTTATCCGATGACCGGCCGAGAGTGGCGGGAAGGCCTTCCGGGATCCCCGCCCGGGGGCGGTTGCCCCGAAGAGATACTGTCAAGCTTTTCAAGTCATCCAGGCGACCCAGGCCGTTTCTATTCCACGAGGCCGTATTTCACTGCGTACCAGATCAATTCATTGGTCTTCCTGACGGAGATCTTTTCCAGGATACGCACCCGGTACGTCCGGACGGTATTTATGCTGAGATGAAGCTGTTCGGCTATCTCCTTGTTCGTCAGGCCGCTGGCCACCATCTTCATCACCTGCATCTCACGGATGGAAAGTTTCTCGTGAGGCGGAGCCTCCGAGTCGGACTCGAAGTCGATGACCATCTGCTCGGCAAAAGCGGGATTGATGTATCTCTTCCCCGACAGTATCTTGTTCACTGCGGCGACCAGTTCCTCCGACGCGCTGCGTTTGGTTATATAACCCTGGGCTCCGGCTTTTATGGAGCGGATCGCGTACTGTTCCTCAGGATACATGCTCACGATGAGGACAGGCAGGCGTGTCCTTCTCTTCTTGATCTCCTTGAGAACCTCGAGACCGTTTAGGTCGGGAAGAGAGATATCGAGAAGTACCAGGTTGTAGTCGTTCTGATGGATCTTGTTGATCAGTTCGTAGCCTCTTCGGACTTCGTCAAAGGTCATGCCGCTGAAATTCTCCTGCAGGATCTCCTTAAGGCCCTTGAGCACCACGGGGTGGTCGTCGGCGATGATGACTCGCAGCATCTGTCTATTCCTCTCTAGTTGTCGCGCCTGACCGGACGGAGCGGAACGGTAAGGGTGATCGAGGTTCCTTTGCCCCGCACACCCATGATGACCAGCGTTCCACCCAGTGCGTGCGCCCGCTCGTGCATACCCGTCAAACCTATGGACCTGGGATTCACCAGTTCCTTCTTCCTGATGCCTTTGCCGTCATCACTTATCTCCATGGTGAAGACGTCCTTCCTCTTCCTGAGGAAGATAGTGACCTCACGCGCCCCGGAGTGGCGCACGATGTTTGTAAGGGCTTCCTGCAGGATGCGGAACGCCTCCGTGGTTACGCGGTCATCCAGGGTTATGTTGTGGGGCTCGGAGATGATGTGGCATGCGATGTTCGTTCTTTTCGTGACATCCCTGGCGGCGAGTTCCGTCGCGTCCCTGAGGCCGAAATCATCGAGGGCTACGGGCCGGAGCCGGGCCGACATCTGCTGCACGGCAATGATGGTGCGGTCGAGGGCGGCCAGCACGGAATTGAGCCGCTCCGCCACAAGTCCGTCATCGGGGGCTATCCTTCTCTTTATCCAACTCACATCGAGCTTCATACCTGTCAGGGTCTGGCCGAACTCGTCATGGAGTTCCCTTGAGAGCGACGTGCGTTCATCTTCCCTTATCTTCTGGAGATGGACGCTCAGGTGGCGCAGTCGTTCCCTGGAATCCTGCAGGGCGACCTCCATCTTCCTGCGCTCCGCGATCTCCTGTCTGAGAAGTGCGTTTAGTTCCGACAGCTGTGCCGTTCGCTGTCTCACCCGCTGCTCCAGGGCTTCCTGGGTGCCAGGCTGGCGGGATGATGACGGCCCCTCTCGCCGCGCCGGTTGCTTTCCCGCAGTACCGGAGTCTTCCACGGTTCCCCCTCGTGGTCATGTCCGGCGGAGCTTGAGCGATCGTGCCAGCCGGTATGACCGGTTCACTCACAGCAACGGTTTCCCGGGTTCGAACGGGAGCCCGCGTTGTTTCTCAATAGTGGCAGGAGAAGGCAAACCCCCGTTAGGCCTTCTCCGTTCTGATGCGCTATGCGAGTTATAACAATTATAGCAAGGAAACTGGTAAGCGCAATAGAAAGCAGGGCATCGATAGGATGTACTCTATTGAAATCATTATAGTATGTGGCACATTGTCTGAGGGGAGTCCCGACATGGACACACCCCGGGAAGGCACTGTCGTTCTTGTCACGGGTTGCTTCCCGCCGCCTTTCCGGCTGACTCCCTGGCCTTGTGGGCGAGATCGATGGACTGACCGAGGATGTTGAGACACAGGGCGGGGTTGTGGAAGCCCATGCTGTTCTCGGCGGCGACGAAATCCCAGTACCACTGTGCCTTCCGCAGATGTTCCTTTGCCTTGTCCAGTTCCGCCTTGTTCGTTTCGTTCAGGGAGGCTGCCCTGGCTACGGCCTCATGGGCCTTCGCGACCGTTGTCCCCGCCGTGTGTTGCAGTTCCCATACGCTCTTCTGCGTTGCCTTCACGCGGTTGAGGATCCATTTCGCTTCTTCGGGGTGGCATCTCCGGCAGGATGCGTCAATGTGCTTCATGGGACTCGTCACCCAATGGGAACTGTACTTCCTGCCCTGCTCGCGCATGTACGGCATGTGGCAATCGGCGCAGGATATGCCAGCCCTGGCATGAGTGCCCGTCGAGAATATCTCGAAGTCGGGGTGTTGGGCTTTCAGCATCGCCGTCTGCGAATCGGGATGCACCCAGTCTCCTTCGAATCCGCCGGGCTTTCCGCTGTAGAACGCATAGACCTGCTCAGGATGAAGCCCCTTGTCCCATGGCAGTACCACCCGTGACGTTTCAGGTTCAAAGTAGTATTCGACATGACATTGACCGCACACGTAACTACGCATCTCTTCCCGGGGTGCCTTCGCAACGTCGATGCCTTTCTTTCGCATGGCTTCGATGAAGGCGGGGTTGGAGACGCGAAGCGACATCGTGGCAGGGTCGTGGCAGTTCGCGCAGGTGATGGAATGTTTCATCCTCACGAACAGTTCTCCGAGGGGTTTTTTGGCGTAGGCCCCTCCATAGCTTTTGTAGATATCGATGATGTGGGCGGATTTGCATGTCATGCACGCGCCGGGGCTCTGGAGGGTGATCCTCTTGGACTCCTTGAGGTCGGTGAGGGCATACGGGTGCCCCCGGTCTTCCGTATAGTCCTTGCTGAAGGCCATGCCCTTGAAGCTGGTGAGGATCTCGGGCTGTCTGAGGGAGTGCTGGAACTTTACGGAACCGCCGAAATCAGTGGGTGACGCGGTCATCTCCAGATTTTTCTGGAAACTTCCGTACTGGAGGGGATAGTGCCGACCCCAGACGGCGGGGTCATATTCCCCTTCGGGTATGACTGTCACGCGCGACACGTCTGAAGCTTTCCAGAAGAAGGACCGCACCGTTACCACGGCGGCGAGTATGAGAATGACGGCGACAGCAATGACCACAACGGGTTTTCTATTCAAACCTGTTCCCTCCCTGCTCCATGGGTCTTCCATGGACGAGAAACCTGTGACACTTCATGCACTCGGGACTGTTCTTTGCCATGGGCGTCGTCTCGACGGTGGAGAGGTGACACCTCAGGCAGTTGGAGTTCGTGATTGCGCGTGCGTGCCCCGTGAGTTTGATCGTGAAGGGGTACGTTCGCATCGTCTCTCCCGCCAGGTCGCGGATACCAGCGTAGGTCTTGTAGGCAGCGGCGTACGCCAGGTTGCCCCGGGGCATATGGCACTCGATGCAGGCGAACTGCTTGTGCTTCGAGGCCTTCCACGCGAAGTAGTTGTTCTCCATGCTGTGGCAGGAGCCGCAGAAGTAGGAGAAGCCTCCGAAATGATAACCCGAGAAGACCACCACCATGACAGCAGCTCCGAGGCAGGCGCCCATTCCAACAAGTCTCCAGACATGTCTCTTTATGACCGTATCAAAATCGGCGCTGTCGTAGTCTCCCCGGGGCATCCCCTCTTCCCTGAACGTGGTTTTGGAACAAGAACAGTTTAGTATGGAGGTATATCCCCGTCAACCCAAAAGACCGTCACAGGCCCCAAGGTCTTTTCTGGCGAAAAGACCGTCGCACGTCGCAAGTCTCACGTTACAGGCCAAGGAACCGTCGCAAGTCTCAGGTCGCAAGTCTCAGGTCTAAAAGCCAAAAAAGTTGCTGCCGGGCCAGCAATCGTGTTG